>CAMLIA010000066.1 GCA_946479905.1 uncultured Frankiales bacterium
TGCCAGACGATGCTGCGCAGCACCCGGCCGCCGTCCAGCGGGAGCCCCGGCAGCAGGTTGAGGGCGGCGAGGACGCCGTTCACGACGGCCAGCCCCTCCAGGACCAGGCGCGGGAGGGAACCGGACGCCAGGGAGCCGGCACCGGCGACCGCGACACCCGTGAGCAGCAGGGACACCATCGGGCCGGCGATGGCCACGGCGTACTCCCTGCCCGGCGTCTCGGGCTGCTCGGTGATCTCGGTGTACCCGGCGAGCAGGCTGATCGTGATGCTGCGGACGGGGAGCCCGAAGGCACGGGCGACCAGGCAGTGCCCGAGCTCGTGCAGCACGACGCTGACGAGCAGCATCACCGCGAGCGCGACGCTGAGGAAGTAGTCCTGGCCGGACCCGCCCACCAGCGACGGGCTCGCGACGACGAGGTACGCCGGCAGCAGGAACCAGATCGGCGTGAGCATGATCGGCACCCCGGCGACGCTGGCGATGCGCAGGCCGGGACGGCGTACCTGCTGCTGGTCACCTGCCACCCGACCAGCCTAGGTGCCGCTGGGGACCCTCGCCGACCACGCCACCCGCCCGGAGACGGCCTCGGTGTACTGCAGCACGAGGCCGTGTCGCTCCGCGGTGCGCTGCGCGGCGCCCATGTCCGCGGCGACGCCGACCACCCGGCCGTTCGGCGCGGCCATCGTCACCGCGGTGGGCACGTCGGGAGCGAAGACGGCCACCACGACGTCCGCCGGGCCCTCGGTGACGATCTCGCAGGCCGCCGCGGCGGCGAGCGCCCTGCGCAGCAGCGGCGCCTCGCCGAGCACCAGGACGCGCTGGTTGGTGCGCACCCCGGCCAGCGCCGCGACCACGGCGGCCAGCAGCGGGTTGGCGTTGTCGGCGGTCGGCACGGCGTCAGCCTCGCACCCGCGGCGCGCATCCGTGCACAGGCCCGGCGTGGGAGGACCAACCTGTCGCAGCCACGCCGTACCGTCCTGGCCATGACCGCAGAGCTGCTCCCCGACGAGGTGCGGCTGCTGCCCGTCGTCGGGTCGCTCTCGCCGTCGCGGGCGGGCGACTTCATGACCTGCCCGCTGCTGTTCCGCTACCGCACCATCGACCGGCTGCCCCAGCCGCCGTCGTCCGCGGCCGTGCGCGGGACCCTCGTGCACGCGGTGCTGGAGCGGCTGTTCGACCTTCCCGCGGCCGAGCGCACGCCGGAGACCGCCGCGACCCTGCTCGCGCCGGAGTGGGCGCGGCTGCAGGAGGCCGAGCCCGACGTGGCGGCGCTGTTCGCCGACGAGGCCGAGCTGGCGGGCTGGCTGGTGTCGGCCCGGCAGCTGCTGGACGGGTACTTCGCGCTGGAGGACCCGCGCCGGCTCGACCCGGCCGAGCGCGAGGCCTACGTCGAGGTCGTGCTCCCCGGCGGGCTGCGGCTCCGGGGCATCGTCGACCGGCTCGACGTGGCCCCGACGGGCGACGTACGGGTGGTGGACTACAAGACCGGCCGCTCCCCCGGCGAGGCGTTCGAGGGCAAGGCGCTGTTCCAGATGAAGTTCTACGCCCTGGTGCTGTGGCGCACCCGCGGCGTGGTGCCCCGCCGGCTGCAGCTGATGTACCTCGGCGATCGCGAGGTGCTGGCCTACTCCCCGGACGAGGCGGACCTGCTGGCGACGGAGCGCAAGCTGCTCGCCCTCTGGGAGGCGATCGAGCGTGCCGTGCAGGCCCGCGACTTCCGGCCGCGCCCCAGCCGGCTCTGCGACTGGTGCGACCACCAGGCCTTCTGCCCCGAGAAGGGCGGCACGGTGCTGCCGTGGCCGGAGGTGGTCCCTGATCCGGACGAGCCCGAACCCCGTCACGTGGCCGCGGCGGCCCGCCAGGGCTGACCCGCGGCGGGTCCTGCGGTGCAACACTGTCCACAGGCACGCCCACGTGTGAGGAGTTCGCTGTGACCACGCTCGAGACCAGTACCGTCGACGCCCCGCCCGCCGACATCGCCGTCGGGGCCAACCTGGAGATGCCGCTCCCTCAGGTCTTCGACAACGTCGAGGACGAGCGCATGCACCGCAAGGTGCAGCTCGCCGCGGCGTTCCGGATGTTCAGCAAGGCCGGCCTCGACGAGGGGGTCGCCGGGCACGTGACGGCACGCGACCCGGAGCACACCGACTCCTACTGGGTGAACCCCTTCGGGATGCACTTCAGCCTCATCAAGCAGTCCGACCTCGTGCGGGTCAACCACGCGGGTGAGGTGGTCGAGGGCAACCGGGCGGTCAACGGCGCCGCGGTCGCGATCCACTGCGCCGTGCACCAGGCCCGGCCGGACGTCATCGCCGCGGCACACGCCCACGGCCCGTACGGCAAGACCCTGTCGAGCCTGCCGATGGGCATCGAGATGCTCACCCAGGACGCCTGCGCCTTCTACGACGACTTCGGCATCTTCGAGAGCTTCTCCGGTGTCGTGCTCGACCCCGAGGAGGGTCGCAAGATCGGGCAGGCACTGGGCAGCAAGAAGGCCGTCATCCTGCGCAACCACGGCATGCTCACGGTGGGCCACAGCGTGGAGAGCGCCGCGTGGTGGTTCCTCACGCTGGAGCGGACCTCGCAGTCGCAGCTGATGGCCTACGCGGCGGGGACGCCGACGGTCATCGACGACGCCAACGCGGCCGCCACCTACCAGACCGTGGGCGGCGAGTTCGCCGGCTGGTTCCAGTTCCAGCCGATCTGGCAGCGGATCAGCAAGGACAACCCCGACATCTGGGACTAGGGCGACCTGGCCCACCGGGCCGGTGAGGGGGACATGGCAGTGACGGAGCAGGTGGGCTGGGTTCCCACAGGCTCCGGTGCCGTGTTCGCCGGCTGGCACGCGCCCGCTGCCGAGGCCCGCCGCCGTGCGGTCGTCCTCGTGCCGCCGTTCGGCTGGGAGGCGGTGAGCGCGGGCCGCAACCTGCGCGCGTGGGCCCGCCGGCTGGCGGCCGCGGGCTACCCGACGCTGCGGTACCAGCCGCCCGGCGCCGGCGACAGCGAGGGCGACCCGGCGGCGGCGGACCTGGAGTGCTGGACGGGCGCCCTGCTCGACCTGGTCCAGCACGTCCGGACCGCGACCGACGGGGCCCCCGTGACGCTGGTGGCGCTCGGGCTCGGGTGCGTGCCGGCGCTGCGGGCCGCGGCGGGCGGCGGGGTCGACGAGCTCGTGCTGTGGTCGGCGCACGCCACCGGCCGGCGGCTGCTCAGGGAGCTGCGCGCCTTCGCCGTGCTCGCAGCCGAGCCCGGGTCGGAGTCCACCGCACCACCGCGCCCGATGGACGCGGTGACGAGCCCCGACGGCTCGCTGTGGGTGCACGGCTACCCCCTCGGGCCGGCCGCGCTCGAGCAGCTCGGTGCCTTCGACGTCCACGCCCTCGACCTCCGCGACCTGCACCGCGCGCTGGTGCTGGGCCGTGGCACCCTGCCCGTCGACAGGAAGCTGGTGGAGGCCCTGCGCGCGGCCGGGGCCGAGGTCAGCAGCCGGCCGGGACCGGGGTACGACGAGCTGACGTCGGAGCCGCGGCTGTCCCAGCCGCCGCTGACCGTCGAGAGCGCCGTCAGCGGGTGGCTCGGCCCGGCCGAGGCGACCGGGCCGTGCGCGCCGCTGCCCACAGTGGCGCTCACGGAGCAGCGCCGGCAGCTCGCCGACCTGGACGCCGTGGTCCACCCGGCGCAGGACGCGGAGCTCACCGCGGTCTTCCTCAGCGCCGGCGCGATCAACCGGGCCGGCCCCAACCGGCTCTGGACGGAGTGCGCCCGCCGGTGGGCGGCGCAGGGCGTGGCGTCGGTGCGGGTCGACCTGCCGGACGTCGGGGAGGCGGTCGGTCCCGACGCGCTGCTCTACGGGCCGGAGGTGTTCTACCAGCAGCGGCACGGCGAGCAGCTGCGCGCGCTGCTCGACACCACCGCCCAGTGGGACCTCCCCCAGCGGTTCGTGCTGATCGGGCTGTGCTCGGGCGGGTTCTGGGCGGCGGACACCGCTCGGCGCGACCCCCGGGTGGTCGGGCTGGTCATCCTCAACTCCGGCAGCCTGATCTGGCCGCCGCCGCTGTTCGCACGAGCCTCCCGGCAGTACCTCCGCAGCGCCACGACCTGGTCGCGGCTGCTCCGCGAGCAGACCCTGCGCCGGGAGGCGGCCGGCCGGGTCCGGGCGACCTTCCGCGGCCTCGTCGCCACCCGGGCCGAGCCCCGCACGACCGTGGACGTCCTGGAGCAGGTGGCCGCCGCTGGCTGCACGGTCGCCTACGGCGTGAGCCCCGGGGAGCCGGTGCTTCCTGAGCTCGAGGGGCTGACGGCGGCGTCCGGCGTCCGGCTCGTGCACTTCGACGGGCCGACCGACGCCCACACCCTCGCCACCCACGAGCTGCGCGCCCAGGCGGTCCGGCTGCTCGACGAGACCGTGGAGCAGGTGCGGGAGAAGCAGCGGGTCGTGGTCGCCTCGTGAGCTCGGCGGGCTGGTGGGCACCCGAGCCGGGTGCCGTGCCGCTGGCCGTGTGGGCGGACGGCCCTGAGACGGCGGGGCACGTCGCGGTGGTGCTGCCGCCGCTCGGGTACGCGTACTCCTCGGCGGCTCGGCTGCTGACCGCCCTGCTCGAGGGCCTCGCGGCCCGTGGCGTGCAGGCCCTGCTGCTCGACCACCGGGGCACCGGCGACAGCTTCGGGCAGCTGACCACGCAGGAGCAGGCGCTCGCGGACGTGACGCGTCTGGTGGCCTGCCTCGTCGACGCCGGCGCGGCGGTCACCGTCATCGGCATCGAGTACGGAGCGACGCTCGCGCGGGCGGTGCGCGTCCCCGGAGTCGTCAGCGCGGTCGCCGTGGCACCGGTGAGCGCCGGCCGCAGGTGGGTCCGGCAGCTGCAGCTGCTCGGCGAGCGCGACCCCGTCTCCGGCACCGTGTCGGTCGGCGGGTACGCCCTGCCGAGCGCCTTCCTCGACGACGTCGCCGCCGCGAGCCCGGCCGACGCGCCGCCGTACCCGCTGCTCGAGGTGCGGGCCGGCGACACCGACCTGCGCGAGGGGCTGTCGTGGACCGCGCCGGGCCTGCGGGCTGCCTTGGAGACCGCCGCCGAGGACGCCGAGGTGGACGACGGGCTCGTGACCTCCCTTGCTGACTGGGTCGCGCGGTCCGGACCGGGCGGCACCGCCCGTCGCGCACCGCTGGACCTCTCCCCCACCGTGGCCGCCGACGGCGTGCGGGAGACCTTCGCCAGGCACGGCCCGCACGGGCTGCCGGGGTGGCTGACGACCGGGGACGGGGACGACCGCGGGCTGCTCGTCCTCCTCAACAGCGGCAGCGACCCCCACACCGGACCGGGCCGGGCCTGGGTCGACCTGGCGCGCGACCTCGCCCGAGCCGGTGGTCCTGCGGTGCTCCGCGTCGATGCGCGCGGCTGGGGCCGCACGCCCCTGACGTGGGGCTGCGGACGGCCCTACGACGCGTCCATGGTCGAGGACTGCGCGGACCTGCTGGCCGAGCTGCGCCGTGCCTGGGACGCGGTCGGCGTCGGCGGGCTGTGCGCCGGGGCCTGGGTGGCGCTGGACGTGGCGCGCCGGGCCGACGTCGAGCAGGTCGTGGCGCTGAACGCGCAGCTGTACTGGGAGCCGGGCGACCCTGTCGAGGCGCGGATCGCCGACACCATCGCCCGGCGCGAACCGGCCGCGCTCGAGATCGCCCGGGACGCCGCCGCCGGTCGGTGGGACCGGGAGGACGCCGCCGGCCTCCGCAACCGGGCCGGCGCGTGGCTCGACGACCTGGCGGCTCGGGACGCCCGCATCACGCTGGTCTTCACCGGCGACGACCCCGGCCTGCGCTACCTCCGGGACCGGCTCGGCGCGCGGCTCGCGGACGTCCAGCAGCGGGCCGACATCGAGATCGTGCGGCTCCCGGAGCTGGACCACGGCCTGCAGCGCACCTGGCTGCGACACCAGCTCAGCGAGGCGGTGCTGGCGTCCTGGCGGCCGACGTCTCGGTCAGCGCCTGCAGGTCGGCCACGGTGAGGCCGCGCAGGCTGGTGCGGGTGACGACCCGCGGGGCGGCCAGCACGGTCACGCCCGGCACCGACGGCACCGCCACCACCGCGCAGCCGGCCGCCTCGCCGGACAGCACTCCCGCAGCGGAGTCCTCGAGCACGACGCAGTCGGCCGGGTCCACCCCGAGGCGGGCAGCGGCAGTCCGGTAGGGCTCGGGGTGCGGCTTGCCGTGCTCCACCTCGTCGCCGGACAGCGACAGCGCGAAGGGGCCGTATCCGTGCGCGAGCACGGCGTCGACGAGCACCCGGTAGGACGACGACACCAGCGCCTGCGGGATGCCCGCCTCGGCAACCGCCTCCAGCAGGTCGGCCACGCCGTCGAGCAGCGGCGGGTGCTCGCCGTAGAGCTCGACCATCCGCTGGAGCAGCCAGTCCGAGGCCCAGGCGACCGTGCCCGGGTCGGTCGGGTGGTCGTAGTGCTCGAGGATGGCCGGCACGGCGACGTCGAGGCGGGTCCCGGCGATCGCCGCCTTCAGCTGGTCGCTCCAGCAGCCGCCCAGCTCCTCGGCGAGCGCCACCTCGGCAACGGTCCAGAGCGGCTCGCTGTCGACGAGCAGCCCGTCCATGTCCCAGAGCACGGCAGCGAGCGGCATCCGGCCACGCTAGTGCGGGTCCGGCCTGCGACACGCCGGCGTGTCGCGGGGCTGACCCCGCTGCAGGCGCCCTCAGGCGGTGGCGACCTCGGCGTCGTGGGCGGGCGCGTGGGTGAGGTCGATGACGAACCCGCCGGCGGGGGCCGGGCTGCGCTCCGGGCGGCGGCGGAAGCGCTCGGTGAGGGCGGCGCGCAGCACCCGGAAGCCGTCCCGCCAGGTGTTGAGGTTGCTCACGCCGTGGATGCGCTCGAGCTCGAAGCTGGGCACCTCGACGACCTTGAGCCGCCCGCGGGCGATCCGGGTGTTGATGATCGTCTCGACCTCGAACCCGTCCCCCCACAGCTTCTTGTCCTGCTGGGCGTCGCCCGCGTCGAGGGCGAGCACCGGCAGGCAGCGCGTCCAGAAGGCGTTGTAGCCGTAGCAGAGGTCGGTGTAGCGGGTCCCGTAGAGCACGTTGACGACGAGGTTCAGGGCCTTGTTGCCGACCGTGCGCAGCCAGGTGAGGTCGCTGCTGCCGCCGGACCCGGCGAACCGGGTGCCCTTGGCGAAGTCGGCGCCGGCGAGCAGCGCGTCGACGTAGCGCGAGATCTCGCTCGGGTCCGCGGAGCCGTCGGCGTCGAGCATGACGATGATGTCGCCGCGGACGGCGGCGAACCCGCAGGCCAGCGCGTTGCCCTTGCCGCGGCGGGTCTGCTGCACGACGCGGATGTCCGGGCGCACGCTGCGCGCGACGGCGACCGTGTCGTCGGTGCTGTGGCCGTCCACGAGGAGCACCTCGTAGACCTCGGGCGGGAGGGCGGCGAGGACGTAGGGCAGGTTCGCGGCCTCGTTGCGGGCCGGGACGACGACGCTGATCCGCGGCCGCGCCAGGTCCTGCACGGCGACCAGTCGGCGCTCGGAGTCGTCGGGGGAAGCACTTCGGAACGGCACGGCTCGGGCTCCCTGGTTCGGTGGGCCCGGTTTCGCCTCTGGCTCCCCGCTGGGCCGTGGCGACCAAGTCGCCCAGCGGATCGGTGCCTGCCCGTGCTCTGGCTATGACAGGGAGGCCGCTCGCGGCCCCCCACCTACGAACGATCAACTCCGCTCCGGGTCACGGTCGCGGCGTCGGAAACGTGCAGGATATCGGACAGATCCGGGCCCGATGGTCGCGGCCGCGGATGTCACTCCGATGGACTAACTCCGCCAAATCTGGCAGGCGGGGTGCCGGCAGGGCAGCAGCGGAGTCGGCAACCGGACACTGGCCCTGGCCGGCGGGCGGCGGTGCCAGAATGGTGCGTGCCATCCGGAGAGCGAGCCGCCAGCGTCACGGTCGTCATCTGCACCTACACCGAGCGGCGTTGGCCCGAGCTGTGCGCGGGTGTCGCTGCGGTGGAGGGCCAGCTGGACGAGGGTGACGAGCTGGTCGTCGTCGTGGATCACGCGCCGGACGTGCTGGAGCGGGCGCAGCGGGAGTTCCCGGCCGCCCGGGTCGTGGCCAACACCCACGGCCAGGGGCTCTCCGGGGCTCGCAACACCGGCGTCGACCTGGCCGCGGGCGACGTCGTGGCGTTCCTCGACGACGACGCGACGCCTGGGGACGGGTGGCTCGCGTCGCTGCGCGAGCCCTTCGCCGACCCGGCGGTGCTGGGCGTGGCCGGTCGCGTCGAGCCGGCGTGGGAGGGCGGTGCCGCCCCGCGCTGGTTCCCCCCGGAGTTCGGCTGGGTGGTCGGCTGCGACTACGTCGGGCTCCCGGCCGGCGGGGAGCAGGTGCGCAACCCGATCGGCGCCAGCATGGCGCTGCGCCGCGGCCCGCTGCAGGCGGTGGGGGGCTTCTCCGAGCTCGTCGGCCGGGTCGGCTCGCTGCCGGTCGGCTGCGAGGAGACGGAGGTGAGCATCAGGCTGGCCCAGGCAGAGCCCACCGCCCGGGTGCTCCGCGCCCGGGACGGGACGGTGCGCCACCTGGTGCCGAAGGACCGCCAGCGGCTGAGCTACTTCCGCTCCCGGTGCTACCACGAGGGTCGCTCGAAGGCGGTGCTGTCCTCCCTCGTCGGCACCCAGCAGGGGCTGGCCTCGGAGCGGACGTACGCCACGCGCACCCTGCCGCTCGGCGTCCTGCGGCACCTCGCCGCGGTCGGCCGGGGCGACCTGGCGGGGATCGCCAGGGCGGCCTGCATCGTGCTCGGCCTGCTCACCACCGCCTTCGGGTACCTCTCGGCCCGGCGGGCCGGCAGCGTCACGTGATCCCCACCAAGGTGCTGGAGGTGGAGCTGTCCGCTCCGCCGGTCGACCACGCCTGCCCCGACCACGCGGCGGCGCGTGTGCTTGTCCGGCTGCACGGCACCCCGCTGGGCTTCCTCGACCTCCCCGTCAGTGCGGGGGTGCTGAGCGCCGGGACGGTCGAGCAGGCAGCCGCCGATCAGCTCGACCTGACCGCGCACCTGGCCGCCGACGGCATCCCGGAGCCGCGCTCCCCCGGCACCGACTGGGCCTGCCTCCGGCCCGGGCCCTACCCGCTGCCGGAGTCGGTGTCCGTCGTGCTCTGCACCCGTGACCGGGACGAGTCGCTGCGCCTCGCCCTGGGCTCGGTGCTGGCCGCGGCAGGTGACGATGTCGACGTCGTCGTCGTGGACAACGCCCCGAGGACCGACGCCACCAGGTCGGTCGTCGACGAGCTGGCCGACGCCCGGGTGCGTTACCTGCTCGAGCCGCGGCCCGGGCTTTCCGTCGCGCGCAACACCGGTGCCCGAGCGGCGCGCGGCGCGGTGATCGCCTTCACCGACGACGACGTGGTCGTCGACAGCCAGTGGCTCACCGCCCTGCTGCGCGGCTTCACGCGCGCACCCCGGGTCGGCGGGGTCACCGGACTGGTGCCCTCCGCCGAGCTGGAGACGGCGCCGCAGCACTTCTTCGACGCGAAGGTGCACTGGTCGTCGTCGACGACCCCGCGGCTGTACGACCTCGCGGCGCACCGGGGCGAGTCGGCGCTGTACCCCTACGCGTCAGGCGTGATCGGGACCGGCGCCAACTTCGCGGTGTCCCGGGCGGTGTACGACGAGCTGGGCGGCTTCGACGAGGCGCTCGGCGCGGGGGCGCTGACCCGCGGCGGGGAGGACCTCGACTGGTTCGTCCGCACGCTGAACGCCGGCTGGTCGCTGGCCTACGAGCCGGCCGCGGTGGTGTGGCACCGGCACCGCCGGGACCTCGCGTCGCTGAGCGACCAGCTCTACGGCTACGGCACCGGCCTGACCGCCTACCTGCTCAAGCACGCGCTCACCGGCGCCGGCTTCCGTCACATGGCGCGCTCGGCGGTGTCCGGGGTGCGCTACAGCCGCGGCCGGCACGGCGAGTCGCTGGCATCCGGCATCGACCCGGCCCTGCTGCGCCGGGAGCGGGTCGGGATGCTGCACGGCCCGGTGCTCTACCTGCGGGCCCGCCGGCGGGTGGCTCAGGCCCGCCGGTAGGCGACGACCCAGTCGACGACCAGGTCGACGGTGCGCGGCGTGGCCCTCGTCGGCGCCGGTGACCACCAGGTGCCGTGCCCCGCTTCGAGCTGTAGGGCGAGCCGCATCGGCCGGGAGGGCACGTGCGGGCTGACCACCGTCGCCCAGGGCCGGCCGTTGAGGGTGTACACCAGCCGCCCCGGTGTCCACTCGACGCCGACGGTCTGGAAGTGCGAGAAGTCGGCGCGCACGTGCCGCTGGACCTGGGTGTTCGCGGCCCCGTAGTGCAGGGTCGCGGTGGTCGAGGCGCGCCGGCCGCCGCCGTCCTCGGCGAAGTCGATCTCCCCCCCGACCGGCCAGGAGCCGTCCGCCGGCCACAGCAGCAGCGCGTAGGCGACGCCGGCGGCCCGGGAGACCTTGAAGCGGACCTCGTACTTTCCGTAGGTGCTGGCCAGGTGGGTGGCCATCAGCCCCCCGGTGACCAGCCGCCCGTGCTGCCAGTCGCCGACCAGGTGCAGGTCCTTGCCGCGGACGGCGACGTGCGAGGGGTCCCACCACCCGTAGGGGTTGCCGCCGGGGCGGCCGGCGTAGCTGCCCCAGCCGCGCGGCAGCCGGCCGGAGGTGAAGTCCTCCGCCAGGACCTGGCGCCACCCGCGGATGCTGCCCACGGGCATCGCCCCGCTCGGCACGTGCCGCAGCCCGCCGCGGGACGCCACGGGCGGCACCCGGCGCGGCGCGGCGCGCTCCTCCGGAGCCGCCTGCCGGCTGCCGGCCGCCGGGATCACCGGCGCCGCGGCCGGCTTCGCGGGCTTGCGCTGCACGTGCAGGTGGGTCAGAGGGAGCACCGCGCTGGTGCCGAGTGCGAGGGTCGAGGCTGCGCCCAGGAGACGCCGTCTGCGAGGTGAGGGGAGATGCATCCTTGCCCGTCGGTCAGGGCAGGCCGTCGACCCGGGGGTGCGGCCTGCGATGGTCGGCGTGTGCTCACCTCAGCGTGAGCGAGACCAAAAGAAGTCATCTCCCCACATTCTGCCGGGCAAACCCTGCCGGAGCTGTGATCTGGGTCGCTACCGCGCGGCGAAGTACTTCGCCTCGGGGTGGTGCACGACGATCGCGCTGGTCGACTGCTCGGGGGTGAGCATGAACTCCTCCGACAGCTCGACGCCGATCCGCTGCCACTGCAGCAGCTCCTGCACCTTGGCCTGGTCCTCGACGTCCGGGCAGGCGGGGTAGCCCCAGCTGTACCGGGCGCCGCGGTGCTGCAGCTTGAGGATCCCCTCGATGTCGGGCGCGTCCTCGTCGGCGAACCCGAGCTCGGACCGGATCCGGGCGTGCCAGAACTCCGCCAGGGCCTCCGTCAGCTGGACGGACAGGCCGTGCAGCTCGAGGTACTCCCGGTAGGCGTTCTTGGCGTAGAGCTCGGCGGTGACGTCGCTGACCCGGCGGCCCATGGTGACGACCTGGAAGGCGACGACGTCGGTCTGCCCCGACTCCTGCGGCCGGAAGAAGTCGGCCAGGCACAGCCGGCGGTCCCGCTTCTGCCGCGGGAAGGTGAAGCGGGTCCGCTCGTCGCCGGTGTCGGGGTCGAGAACGATGAGGTCGTCGTCCTTGCTGACGGCCGGGTAGTAGCCGTGGACGACCGCGGCCTCCATGATCCCCTCGGTCTGGATGCGACTGAGCAGCTCGCGCAGCCGCGGCCGGCCCTCGGTCTCGACCAGCTCGTCGTACGACGCGCCCTTCCCGCCCTTGGAGCCCTGCAGGCCCCACTGGCCGCGGAACAGCGCCCGCTCGTCCAGCCAGCTGCTGTAGTCGGCGAGGGCGATGCCCTTGGTGATCCGGGACCCCCAGAACGGCGGGGTCGGCACCTCGTTGTCGGTGGCGACGTCGGAACGGCCGCCGACCTCGGGCTCCGGCTCCTTGGCCGCGCGGGCCTCGGCGATGGCGCGGGACCGGGCGTGCCGCGCCTTGCGCTCGGCCTCCTTGGCCTTCTCCTCCTCCGACTGCTCCTCGGTGACCTCGCCGCGCTTGCCGGCCATCAGCCGGTCCATCAGGCGCAGGCCCTCGAAGGCGTCGCGGGCGTAGCGGACGTCGCCCTCGAAGACCTCGGACAGGTCGTTCTCGACGTAGGCGCGGGTCAGGGCCGCGCCGCCGAGGATGACCGGGTAGGTCTTGGCGATCCCGCGGGAGTTCATCTCCAGCAGGTTCTCCTTCATGATCACGGTGCTCTTCACGAGCAGCCCGCTCATGCCGATGACGTCGACGTCGTGCTCCTCGGCGGCCTCGAGGATCGCCGTCACAGGCTGCTTGATGCCGAGGTTGACGACGCTGTAGCCGTTGTTCGACAAGATGATGTCGACGAGGTTCTTGCCGATGTCGTGGACGTCGCCCTTGACGGTGGCCAGCACGATCTTGCCCTTGCCGGTCTGGCCCTCGACCTTCTCCATGTGCGGCTCGAGGTGGGCGACGGCGGCCTTCATGACCTCGGCGCTCTGCAGCACGAACGGCAGCTGCATCTCGCCCGACCCGAACAGCTCACCGACGACCTTCATGCCCTCGAGCAGGGTGTCGTTGACGATGTCGAGCGGCTTGCGGCCCTCGGCCATGGCGGCGTCGAGGTCGTCCTGCAGCCCGTTCTTCTCGCCGTCGATGATGCGGCGCCGGAGCCGCTCCTCCAGCGGTAGCTCCATCAAGAGCTCCAGTCGACTGGCGCCGCCTGTGCTGTCGGTGACGTTCTCGAAGAGGTCGAGGAAGCTGGTGAGCGGGTCGTAGTCGTCCCGCCGGCGGTCGTAGACCAGGTCGAGGGCGACCTCGCGCTGGTCGTCCGGGATCCGGTTCATCGGCAGGATCTTGGACGCGTGCACGATGGCGCTCGTCAGGCCGGCCTTCTGGCACTCGTGCAGGAACACGCTGTTGAGGACGACCCTGGCCGCCGGCTTGAGGCCGAAGGAGATGTTGGACAGCCCGAGGGTCGTCGGGACCCGCGGCCGCCGCTCCTTGAGCAGCCGGATGGCCTCGATGGTCTCGATGCCGTCGCGGCGCGACTCCTCCTGGCCGGTGCCCAGGGTGAAGGTCAGGCAGTCGACGAGGATGTCGCCCTCGTCCATGCCGTAGTCGGCGACGAGGGTGTCGATGATCCGCTCGGCGATCGCGACCTTCTTCTCGGCGGTCCGGGCCTGGCCCTCCTCGTCGATGGTGAGGGCGACGACGGCGGCACCGTGCTCCTGGACGATCGGCATGACGACCCGGAAGCGGCTGCCGGGCTCCTCGCCGTCCTCGAAGTTGACGGAGTTCACGACGGCGCGGCCGCCGAGGCACTCCAGGCCGGCCTCGATCGCGGGCGGCTCGGTGGAGTCGAGCATGATCGGCAGGGTGCTGGCGGTGGCGAGCTTCGACGCCGCCTCACGCATGTCGACGGCACCGTCCCGGCCGACGTAGTCGACGCACAGGTCGACCATGTGGGCGCCCTCGCGCACCGCCTCGCGAGCGATGTCGATGACCTTCTCCCAGTCCGCGGCGAGCAGCGCCTCGCGGAAGGCCTTCGACCCGTTGGTGTTGGTCCGCTCCCCCACCATGAGCACACCGGCGTCCTGGGTGAACGGCACGGTGGCGTAGAGGCTCGACACCGACGGCTCGGGCTGCGGGGTGCGCGGCGGGACCGCGCGGCCACGCACCGCCTCGACCACCTTGCGGATGTGCTCCGGCGTCGTGCCGCAGCAGCCGCCGACCAGCCCGACGCCGTACTCGTCGACGAACGCCAGCAGCGCGGCGGCGAGCTCGTCCGGGCCGAGGGGGTACTCCGCGCCGTGCTTGCCGAGGATGGGCAGGCCGGCGTTCGGCATCACCGACAGCGGGATCCGCGCCCGCTGGCTGAGGTAGCGCAGGTGCTCACCCATCTCGGCGGGCCCGGTGGCGCAGTTCATGCCGATCACGTCGATGCCCAGCGGCTCGAGCGCGGTCAGGGCGGCACCGATCTCGGACCCGAGCAGCATGGTGCCGGTCAGCTCGACCGTGACCTGCGCGATCAGGGTGGCGTCGAGGCCGAGGGCGGTCCTGGCCCGCTTGGCGCCGACGACGGCGGCCTTCGTCTGGAGCAGGTCCTGGCTGGTCTCGACGAGCAGGGCGTCCACCCCGCCCTCGAGCATCGCCTCGCTGGCCTCCTGGTAGGCGTCGCGCAGCTGGGCATAGGGCGCGTGCCCGAGCGTGGGGAGCTTGGTGCCGGGGCCGAGCGAGCCGATCACCCAGCGCGGCCGGTCGGGGGTCGCGAAGGCGTCCGCCGACTCGCGGGCGATCCGCGCTCCCGCCAGCGACAGCTCCCGGTTGCGGTCGGCGATGTCGTACTCGTTGAGCGCCGCCCAGTTGCAGCCGAAGGTGTTCGTCTCGACCGCGTCGGAGCCCGCCTCGAAGTAGGCGTCGTGGACGCTGCGCACCACGTCGGGACGGGTGACGTTGAGCACCTCGTTGCAGCCCTCGTGGCCCTCGAAGTCGTCGAGGGCGAGGTCGTGCTCCTGCAGCATCGTGCCCATCGCTCCGTCCGCTACGACGACGCGCTCGGTGAGGGCGCTCAGCAGGGACGGACGCGAGGGGGTGTCAGACACACCGGGAGTCTACTGAGCAGGGGCAAACCGCTCGGGCCCGCAAGGGGTACGTTCCGAGGAGGTCAACAGGGAGGTACGCGTGAGCAGCTACAAGGCCGTGCTGGTGGGCACCGACGGCTCCGAGTCCTCGTTCCGTGCGGTCGACCGCGCGGCCGCGGTGGCTGCGGACGCCGACGCCACGCTGTACCTGCTGACCGCGTACCGCCCGATGAGCGCCAAGGAGCGCGAGGACGCGCTCAACTCGCTCGGCGACGAGGCCTACAAGGTGCAGGGGTCGACGCCCGCGGAGGACGTGCTCCGCGACGCCGAGGAGCGGGCGGTGAAGCTCGGTGTGACGAAGGTCAAGCGGCTCGCCGTCGAGGGCGACCCCGTCGACGCCCTGGTCCGCGGCGCGCTCGACAACGACGTCGACCTGCTCGTGGTCGGCAACCGCGGTCTCAACAGCCTCGCGGGCCGGCTGCTGGGGTCGGTGCCCGCCAACATCACGCACAAGGCCAACTGCGACGTGCTCATCGTGCACACGACCGGCAAGGGGGTCCCGAAGTCGTGACCTCGCTCCGGGCACCGGTGCTGGTCGCGGCGTTCGAGGGCTGGAACGACGCCGGAGACGCGGCCAGTGGCGCGGTGGAGCACCTCATCGACGTCTGGGACGGCGAGGAGGTCGCGGCGATCGACCCTGACGAGTTCTACGACTTCCAGGTCAACCGGCCGATGGTCGCCCTGGTGGACGGCCTGGCCCGCAGGATCACCTGGCCGACGACCCGCTTCTTCGCCGTCCACCTCCCGGAGGCCACCCGAGACCTCGTGCTGGTGCGCGGCGTCGAGCCGAACATGCGCTGGCGCGGCTTCTGCGAGCAGGTGATCGGCATCGCGGAGGAGCTGGCCGTGGCGGAGGTGATCACGCTCGGTGCGCTGCTCGCCGACAGCCCCCACACCCGCCCGGTGCCGGTGAGCGGCACCTCGTCCGACCCGCTGCTCGCGTCCCGGCTCAGCCTCGAGGCCTCCCGGTACGAGGGCCCGACCGGCATCGTCGGTGTGCTGCAGGAGGCGTGCGCGACCGCCGGGATCCCCGCCGTGTCGTTCTGGGCGGCGGTGCCGCACTACGTGGCGTCACCGCCCTGCCCGAAGGCGACCATCGCGCTGCTGCGCCGGGTGGAGGACGCGCTCGACGTGCCGATCCCCCTCGGCAGCCTGCCCGACGAGGCCCGGGACTGGGAGCGCCACGTCGACGAGCTGGCGGCGGAGGACAGCGAGGTCGCCGAGTACGTCGCCTCGCTCGAGGAGCGCGAGCCCGAGGAGGAGCTGCCGGAGGCCAGCGGCGAGGCCATCGCGGCGGAGTTCCAGAGGTTCCTGAGGCGTCAGCAAGGGGGTTCCTGAATGTCGGACGTGCCGAGCACCGCGGCGGACCGCCGTACCGATGGGCCTGACAAGGTCCCCTGCCGGGTGTGCAGGCACCCGAAGGACGCCCACGAGCACCACCGCCGCGGCACCGACTGCTCGCAGTCCGGCTGCGAGTGCCGGCAGTGGAAGCGGCCGCGCGGCAAGCTGCTCGGTGCGCTCTTCCGCTAGAGCGAGATGCCGAGCAGGGCGTCGGTCAGGTCCCTGACCAGCGCGGGGGCGGCCGCGTCGCCGCCCTCCGCCGCGGCCCAGCCGTCGATCAGGGCGAGGGCGGCCGGGGTGTCGAGGTCCTCGGCGAGCGCGGCGCGCACCTCGGCCAGCAGCCGTGCCCCGTCCGGACCGGAGGGCCGGGCGACGGCGGTCCGCCAGCCGGCGAGCCGGCTCTCGGCAGCCGTGAGCTGCTCGCCGGTCCACTCGCGGTCGGCCCGGTACTGGTGCGACAGCAGGGCCAGCCGCAGCGCCGCCGGCTCGGTGCCCGCAGCCACGAGCCGCGAGACGAACACGAGGTTGCCGAGCGACTTGCTCATCTTCTCGCCCTGGTAGCCCACCATCCCGGCGTGCACGTAGGCCCGCGCGAACGGCGCCTGCCCGGTGGCGACCTCGGCCTCGGCGGCCGACAGCTCGTGGTGGGGGAAGGCCAGGTCCGACCCGCCGCCCTGCACGTCGACGCGCGGGCCAAGCCGGTTGAGGGCCATCGCGCAGCACTCGACGTGCCAGCCGGGCCGGCCCGGGCCCAGCGGCGAGTCCCACCCGGGCTCACCCGGCCGCTGCTGCATCCACAGCAGGCAGTCCAGCGGGTCCTTCTTGCCGGGACGGTCCGGGTCGCCGCCGCGCTCGGCCGACAGCCGCAGCATCGTCGCCACGTCCAGGCCGGCGACGCTGCCGAAGTGCGGGGCCGCGGCGACCGAGAAGTACACGTCCCCGTCGACCGCGTAGGCCGCACCGAGCTCCTGCAGCCTCACGACGAGCTCGGCGATCTCGTCCATCGCCTCGACCGCACCGACGTACCAGGTCGGCGGCAGCACCCGCAGCGCGGACATGTCACCGCGGAACAGCTCGGTCTCGCGCAGCGCCACGTCCTCCCAGCGCACGCCGTCCCGGGCGGCGCGCTCCAGCAGCGGGTCGTCGATGTCGGTGACGTTCTGCACGTACTGCACGTCCAGTCCCTGGTCGCGCCACACCCGCACCAGGGTGTCGAAGGCAAGGTAGGTCGCCGCGTGGCCGAGGTGGGTGGCGTCGTACGGCGTGATCCCGCAGACGTAGAGCCGCGCGACGCCGTCCGCCGGGGTGATCTCGACGAGGCCTCCGCTGGAGGTGTCGTGCAGCCGCAGCGGCGGCGGGTTCCCGGGCAGCCGGGGTACGTCGACCGCGGGCCAGGACTGCATGCCGGGCAGCGTAGTCGGGCTAGTAGGGCGGCCAGGGGATCGCCGGCCAGTCCTCGCTCGGCATCGGGTGCAGCCCGGTCAGGAGCAGGTGCTCGACCCGCTGGACGGTACGCCGCACCTCGCGTCGCGTGAGGTGGTCGCTCAGGGCCTCGCCCAGCGCGCCGTACAGCTCGCTCTGGAGCCGCTCCAGGACCGAGACGGCCTCCTCGGTGAGCGGCTCCCCGCGCCACTGCCAGATCAGCGTCCGGAGCTTGTCGTCGACGGAGAAGCAGACCCCGTGGTCGACGCCGTAGACCCGGCCGTCAGGGGTCGGGAGCAGGTGCCCGCCCTTGCGGTCGGCGTTGTTGATGACGGCGTCGAGGACGCACAGCCGCTGGATGTCGGGGTGCGTGCCGTGGGCCAGGTCCTGCAGGTCGACGGTCTCGTCGACCTCGACCCAGAACTGGCACATCCCCGGTCCGAACGGCCCGTCGCGCAGCACGGTCGGAGGCACCAGGTCCCACCCGGTCGCCTCGCTCACGAGGAAGGCGGAGACCTCCCGGCCGGCGAGGGTGCCGTCAGGGAAGTCCCAGAGCGGCCGTTCACCTCGTACCGGCTTGTAGACGCAGGTGGCCGTCACGCCGTCGAGGGTCGTCGTGCAGTAGAGCGTCGCGTTGCTGGCGTCGATGAGCCGGCCCTCGACCTCCAGCACGCCGTCCGAGAGCAGCCGACGCTCGTCGGGGGTCAGCGGCGGTGCCCGTTCTGCCGCGGGCAGATGTGCCCCTCCGGGTCCAGCGGCAGGCTGCACAGCGGGCACGGCGGGCGGCCGGCGGCGACGACCCGCAGGGCGCGCGCGATGAAGGCGCGGGCCATCTCGGCGGTGATCCGCACCCGCAGCGCGTCGGGGCCCTCGTCGGCGTCGGTGAGCGGCTCGACGTCGGCGACGCCCTCGTCGGCCTGGGCGAGGGCCTCCACGACGAGCCGCTCGCCGTCGGTCTCCCAGGCCAGCCCCATGGTGCCGACCCGGAACTCCTCCTCGACCGGGGCGTCGAGCGGGGCGGTGTCCTCGAGCTCGCGCGGGGCGCTCGCCGGCACGTCCGCGTCGGTCTGCCGGCGGACGGTGTCGAGCAGCTCCTCGAGCCGCTCGGCGAGCACCTGCACCTGCACCTTCTCCAGCGCCACGCTCACGACGCGGCCGTTCCCGCTGGCCTGCAGGTAGAAGGTGCGGTCGCCGGGCTGGCCGACCGTCCCGGCGACGAAGCGCTCGGGCGGGTCGAAGACGTGGACCTGACGGGGCACGAGATCAGCCTATGCGCCGGCGCCGCCACCGACAGCGGCATCGCTGGAGCGCCTCCTGCGGGACTTCTTCGGCGGCGGCAGCAGGTCTGCCACGCCCCCGCCGGTGTCGTTGACGCGGACCACGAACGGGCGCGTGTCGGTGTAGCGGATGATCGTCACCGAGCACGGGTCGACGACGATCCGCTGGAACTGGTCGAGGTGCAGGCCGAGGGCGTCGGCCACGATCGCCTTGATGACGTCGCCGTGGCTGCAGGCGAGCCAGGTGGCGTCCGGGCCGAGCTTGGCGTTCCAGTCCCGGACCGCCGCCACCGCGCGGTTGGAGGTCTCCCGCAGCGGCTCGCCCTCCGGTCCGGGGAAGACGGCGGCGCTGGGGTGCTGCTGCACCACCTTCCACAGCGGGTCCTTCGCGAGCTC
>CAMLIA010000067.1 GCA_946479905.1 uncultured Frankiales bacterium
CGTTGCCGCACATCTCCGCGATCGAGCCGTCGGCGTTGCGGTAGTCCATGAACCACAGGCCGTCGGCGCCGCGCACGACCCGCAGCACGCCGTCCGCGCCGAGGCCCGCCCGGCGGTCGCAGAGCCGGCGCACCAGGTCGTCGGTGAGGTCCAGGGCGTCGTCGAGGTCGGGAAGCAGCACGAAGTCGTTCTCGGTGCCGTGACCCTTGAGGAAGCGCACGCCGATCAGCGTACGCAGGTCAGCCGCAGCGCTCGTGCCGGATGCGCGGCGCCAGCTGCGGGAGGTCGGCGCTGTCGACCGTGAGGAAGGCGGGACCGCCGCGGCCGTCGACGTCGAGGCCGACCACCGGCGCGCTCCGACCGCAGCCGCGGGCGTCGAGCACCACGATCATCCGCAGCGTGGCGCGGGGCCGCAGGACCGCGGGCAGCGGCTTGCTGGTGCGCACGTGCAGCCGGCCGACGGTGACGCGCTCCAGGGTCACGGGGTGCTCGCTGCGGTTGGTGACCACGAGCGCCAGCTGCAGTCCCCCCGGCACCCGGACGGTGCCGGACGCCTTGAGCGCCAGCGCCCGCCGGGCGTCGACGTCACCGCACGCCTCCTGCCCGGTGCGCCGGACGACCTCGGGCAGCCCGGGGTCGACGAGCAGGTCCACCGCGCGCCGCTGGCCGTGCAGCTCGACCACCGCCTCGGCGCTGGTGGGCAGCGGCGGCTCGCCCTTGCAGTCGACGAGCAGCACCAGGCCGACGCTCCGGTTGTGCACGGCCTGCCAGCCCGCACCGGTGACGTGGGCGTCGACGAGCCGCACCCGGGTCGCGGACCGGAGCGACAGCACGAGTGCCACCCGGTGGTCGGTGGCGACGCCGACGGCGGAGACGGCGAAGGCCGCCCGGGCGAGGGCCTCGCGCGCGGCCAGGTCCTCGTGGTGGTCGTGGCGGCGCAGCACCACGAGGGCGGCAGCCCCCGAGACGAGGACGAGGACGAGCGCGGCAGCGACGGCGTGCGCCAGCCGGTGCCGACGGGGCGCGGCCGCGGCAAGGACGTCCTGTGCGGCCACGCCGCCAGGCTAGATCAGCTGGAGCTGCGCTGGACCGGGAACGGGACGGCCTGCGTCGTGTCGTCGACGACCCCGCCGCGCCAGCCCATGCCCTGCGAGAGCAGCCAGCGGGCCTTGTCGGCGCGCTGCGCCGAGGCGAACAGCCAGCCGTGCGCGCGGTCGCAGCCCAGCTCGATGAGGCGGGCGTGCTCCGACCACTGCTCGACGCCCTCGGCGACGACGTACATGCCGCGGGCGTGCGCCCGCTCGATGACGCTGGTGACCAGGACGTCGTCGTGGTCGGCGTCCCCGACGCCCCGGACGTACTTGTGGCCGAGCTTCACCGCGTCCACCGGGAGCATCTCGATCGCGGCGAGCGTGGCGTAGAAGCTCGTGAAGTCGTCGATGGCCAGCGAGACGCCGGCGGCGCGCAGCTGCGAGAAGATGGGAGCGGCCCGGTCGCCCAGCTCGAGGCAGGCCTTCTCCGCGATCTCGAGACCGAGGGTGCCGTGCGGGAGCCCGAACTCCCGGACCACGCTGCCGACGAGCTCGGGGAAGCCGTCCGCGAGCACCTGCTCGGCGGAGACGTTGAGCCACAGCTGACGGCGCGGGCCGCGGAGGTCCAGCCAGGTCGCGACCTCGGCAGCGCCCGTGCGCAGCACCCACTCCCCGATCGGCGAGATCTCGCCGGTGCGGATCGCGAGGTCGAGGAAGTCCGCCGGACCGAGCACGCCGAGCGAGCCGTGGTGCCAGCGCAGCAGGCCCTCCATGGCCACGATGGCGCCGGACCCGAGGTCGATCTCCGGCTGGTACACGAGCTCGAGGGAACCGTCCGTCGCCGCCCGGTGCAGGGAGGCGAGGTCGACAGTCGTGGTGTTCATGGTCCGAGCCTCGTCCGTGATGTCCGTTCTGCGACATGGCGCGTCGGGATGGTTTGCGGCTAGTCACGCCTGGCTAGGCGCGTGAGCGCCTGGGGCAACGGGTCCCTGGTCGGGTCGAGCCACGTGATCCGGGGGTCCCGTCGGAACCAGGACCGCTGCCGGCGCACGAACCGGCGGGTGGCGACCTTCGTCTGCTCGCGCGCCGCCGCCTCGCTGAGCGTGCCCTCGAGCTGCTGGCGCGCCTGCGCGTAGCCCAGCGCGCGGGCCGCGGTGACCCCCAGCTCGCCGAGCCCACGGACCTCCTCCACGAGCCCCTGCTCCCACATCCGGTCGACCCGGGCGTCCACCCGCTCGGCGAGGTCCGGCCGGTCCAGTCCCAGGTAGGTCGTCGGCACGTGCTCCTGGTACGCCGTCATGGCACCGGGCATCCGGCCGGTGAGCGTCACGACCTCGAGCGCCCGCACGATCCGGCGGCCGTTCGTCGGCTCCATCCGGGTGGCCGCGGCCGGGTCGAGGGCGGCGAGCCGCCGGTGCAGGGCCGCCGGCCCGTGCTCGGCCAGCTCCGCCTCGAGGCGGGCCCGCAGCTCGGGGTCGGTCCCCGGGAACTCCAGCTCGTCGAGCGCTGCCCGGAGGTAGAGGCCGGAGCCCCCGACGAAGACCTTCGGCGGGCCGTCCAGCAGCGCCCTGGCCATCTCCTGGTACGCCGCGACGCTGGCCGGCTGCGAGACCTCCCAGACGTCGAGCAGGTGGTGCGGGACCCCGCGCCGCTCCTCGACGGTCAGCTTCGCCGTACCGATGTCCATCCCGCGGTAGAGCTGCATCGAGTCGGCGTTGACGACCTCCGCGCCCAGCTCGAGGGCGAGCGCCACCCCCAGGTCGGACTTCCCGGTGGCCGTCGGCCCCACGACCGCCACGACGTGCATGGCGTCCTTTCTAGCGTGCCCGCCACCGCCGCTCCCGCACGGCGAGGACCAGGCCGATGGCCGCCGCTGCCAGCAGCCAGCCCCAGGTGCGGGTGGCACGGTCCACCTGCTCACCGAGAGGGAAGAGCACCAGGTGGCGGGCGACAGGGCTGAGGTACATCGCGGACAGCAGGACCAGCACCACGGCAGGTGCGGCGACCTCGGCCGGCTCGTCCATCCGGGTGCGGACCACCAGCGCGACGAGGAACCCGAGCGCCCACGAGCCGATCAGCTGCAGGAGCAGCAGGCGGCCCCCGCTGTGGACCAGCGACCAGAGCAGGACGAGCGTCCCCCCGGAGACCAGCGCCGCGGCGGCGGCCGCGGCCCGGACGAGGACCTGCGTCGAGCGGCGCACCGGGCAGGCACCGACCACGGCCGCGGCCGGCTCCTCGAGGGCGCAGGCCGCCGCGCCGCCGCCGAGGACGAGCGCCATCTGCAGCACCCGGGCGCCGAGGGCCGCCGGCAGGACCAGAGCCAGCATCCCGGTCGCCGCCCCGGCCGCGATCAGGGCCAGCAGCGCCCGCCACGGCGCGGCGCGGAGCAGCAAACCGAGCATCAGAGCGTCCGGACGCCGTTCACGTCGCGGACGGTCGCGTGGTCAGGCCCGGTGAGGACGGCGCCGGCGTAGCTGGCCAGCGCGGCGACGACCACGGCGAGGAGCACGCGCTGCAGCCGGGCCCGGTTCGCGCCCTCGGCCGAGCGCAGCATCGCGAGGATCGCGGCGAAGGCGCAGAGCAGCAGCAGCCAGACCAGGAAGAACCACGGGTTGCCGAGCCAGGACTCGACGGCGTGCGGCTTGCCCCCTTCGGTGTCGAGGGAGTGGAACCAGCCGAAGGGCGAGAGCAGTCGTACGGCCGCCCAACCGCGGGAGCTCGGATCCCAGGCTGCCCGGGCGTTCAGCACGACGGTCCAGGTCACCACGGCCACGGGCGCGACGACGACCGCGCCAGGGAACCGGAGCCAGCGCCCGGCGGCGATCCCCAGCAGCGGCCCGCCCAGGGAGGCGACCGCCGTCTGCCCGAGCACGATGGCCGCCCGCTCGGACCCCGACCAGGTGCCGTACCCCCAGTCGCCGTTCTGCTCCGCGAAGACGAGGATCGCCAGGCCGGACGCCAGCCCGACCGCTGCGGGCAGCAGGCAGGCGAGGCACAGCGCCGCCACCCGCTGACCGACGTCGACGGGGGTGCTGGCCAGCGCCTCCGTGGTGCGCGCCATCGAGCGGGTGAGCCGGTAGCCCACCACCATCCCGAAGACACCGAGCAGGAACGCCGGCCCCACCGGCGGCTCCAGCATCGAGTCCCGCTGGTGGGTCAGCGCCATGGACAGCACCACGGTGTTGAGCACGACTCCGACGAGGAACAGCGGGTGCCGGGCGTAGCGCGTGACCTCGACTTTCGCCAGAGCGGTCACGGACCCGCTCTCGGGCATGACGGCAGTGCTCATGGGTCCCCCAGGGTGATGTCGTGCCGGCCCTCAGACGAGGGCGGGCGTGTCGTTGCGCAGCAGCAGGTAGGCGTCTTCGAGCGTCGGCTCGACGAGCTCCACGCCCGGCGGCGCGGGGTCGGCGAGGTTGCGGTACCGCCCGGTCCCCGTCCGGAACGAGGACACCGCGGTGGGGTGCGGCGCGTCGGCCAGCCAGACGCACCCGTCGGCGCGCTGGAGGAGCTCACGGACCGTGCCGTTGAAGCAGACCCGGCCGGCGTCGAGGACGACGACCCGCTCGCAGAGCGCGGCGACGTCCTCGGTCTGGTGGGTCGACAGCAGCACCGTCGACGTCCGGGCGGCCTCGGCGAGCACCCCTCGCAGCGACGCCCGCTGCTCGGGGTCCAGACCCGTGGTGGGCTCGTCGAGCAGCATCAGCGCCGGCGACCCGATGAGCGCCTGAGCGAGGGCGAGGCGCCGGCGCTGGCCGCCCGAGAGCGCCTTGACCTTCTTCGCGGACACGCCTGCGAGGTCCACGAGCTCCAACACCCGGCGCACCTCCGCGTGCCGGGCATCGGCGTCGGTCCACTCCTTCAGCACCGCGAGGTAGTCCACGAAGGCGAAGACCGTGAAGCCACTCGGGAAGCCGAGCTCCTGGGGCAGGTAACCGAGCCGGCGCCGCACCTCGGTGCGCTCCCGCGGGTCGGCGGGGTCGAGGTCGAGGACCCGGACGCGGCCGTCGCTCGGCGCGAGGACGGTCGCGAGGATCCGCAGCAGCGTCGTCTTGCCGGCGCCGTTCGGGCCCAGCAGCCCGGTCACGCCGGGCTCCAGCACCAGGTCGATCCCTTGCAGCGCACGGGTCCGGCCGTACCTCTTGCCGACACCGGTCAGGCGCACCGTGGTCATCTCGTCCCCCAGGTCGGCCGGCTGCGCCGGGCCACGAGCAGCAGGGCCGCCGCGGCCGTGACGGCGGCGTACGTCGCGAGGTAGTCCGCGGCGAGCACGTCGGTCGCCGTCCCGCGACGGGCGACCGAGCTGACGAGCAGCAGCCACCCGGTGCCCACGGCGCCGGCAGCGGTGAGCGGGGCGGTCCACGTCGACAGCGCCAGCACCACGACCGTGCAGCCCACCGCGGGGGCGAGCCACCAGAAGGCGATCGATCCCGGCACCAGCAGGCTCGCGGCCACGAAGGCCGGCCCGGCCACGAGCAGCAGGGCCATGCTCCGCAGCAGCACCATCCGGACCCTGCTGTACGGCGTCGCGCACTCGGTGTCGAGGGCCTCGTCGAGCTCCGGGTCGTACCCGAGGGCCACCGCCAGCGCCGGCACCAACGGCGCGACAGCGAGGAAGGCCAGCATCCCGCGGCCCTCGCCGAAGGAGCCGGCCGCGGTCACGAAGGCGAGCAGCGCCGACAGGCCCACCAGCCAGGCGCCGCGGAACGCCGGGCTCACGGCCACGATGCGGGCGTCCACCTCGGGCAGGCCGAGCCGGCTCAGGCTGCGCTCGAGCAGCGACACCTTCGGGACCTCGACGAGGTCCCTGACCCGCGTCCACACCTGGTCCACCACCGGCTCGGCGGGCACCCGGGCGCGGCAGTCGGGGCAGGTCACCAGGTGCTGCTCCACCGACGCGCCCAGCACCGAGCCGTCCGTCCCCTGCACCCAGCGGGCCAGGGCAGCGTCGTCGACGTGCCAGGAGGTCGTCATGGGGTCACCTCCGCGAGCCCTGTCCGCAGGTGCGCCTTCGCGCGGTGCAGGCGCGTCTTCACCGTGTTCTCGGGCACTCTCAGCACCCGTGCGGCCTCACGCGTGGTGAGGCCGTCGAGCACGACCGCCTGCATCACCGCCCGCATCTCGGGCGACAGCCGCTTCATCGCCTGGCCCAGGTCGCCGTACTCGACCGACAGCAGCACCTGCTCCTCCGCGGCCGGAGCCGCCGGCCCGTCGTACGACGGGAGGTCGGCCAGGAACGCCACGTCCCGCCGCCGGCGGAGCCGGGAGACGAGGCGCCGCACGGCGATCCCCCACAGCCAGGCGGCCGCCTCGCCGTCCCCCCGGTAGCGGCCGGCCTCGTCCCACACCGCGACGAACGTGTCCTGCAGGGCGTCCGCCACGACCTCGGGGTCGTTGCAGCGCCGCCGGAGGCGGACCGCCAGCCAGGGCGCGTGCCGGTCGTAGAGCTCCCGCATCGCGGCGAGGTCGCCGGCGGCGACCCGCTGCAGCAGCTCCGCATCCGACGTCATGACCAGCTTGTCGCCTCCCCCACCCCGAAAGGTTCCCACCGGAGGAGGCGAGCTGCGGCCGTTACGTCAGGGTGGCGGTCACCGTGTAGCTGGCGGACTTCGTGCCGCTGTAGACGTAGACCCCGATGTACCAGTACGCCGCCGCGGGGCTGCTGATCGTCACGGTCTCGTTGTTCGTCGTCGCGGCGCTCGACCCGTCGTACACGCTGGTCGTGGGCTTCGCGCCGGCCTTGACGTAGAGGTCGAGATCGGGGTTGCAGGACAGGCCGAGCGTCCCGCAGCTCGGGCCGGTCATCGCGACCTTCAGCTGGCTCTTGCCGGCAGGCACCAGGATCTTCGTGTACTGCCAGCTGCCGGAGGCCCCGCTGGTCGCGGTGCGGGCCTGGCCGCTCGTGACGGTCGGCGTCGCGGGGTCGGGGTCACCCGCGCTGGTCGGGCTCGCCGTGGGGGTGGGCGTCGCGGTCGCGGTGGCCGTCGCCGTCGCGGTCGCGGTCGGCGTCGGGGACGGGGTGGTGTCGAAGGCGGCCAGCAGGCCCTTGCCCTCGGTCTGGTAGGCGATGGTCGCGTAGGCGTCGGTCGACTGCGCGGCCGTGCCGGTGGGCGAGGCGCACGCGTTGATGCAGCCGTCGGCGTACCCCACGACGACCCGGCCGTCCTTCGTCATGTTGGCGTCCATGAAGTCGAGCAGGTTGCGCCCGCTGCCGCAGGAGGTGCCGGACGCGCACATCCAGCCGCGCTGCACCGGGTCGGTCGTGGCCTTGACGGTGGTCCAGGTCGCCCCGGCGTCGTAGGTGTAGGACACGTACAGGTCCCAGACGCCCGGCCAGCTCTGGGCGAACGGGTCGCCACCGGTGGTCGAGCCGAGGTAGGCGACCGCCGCGCGGCCGTTGTCGCCCGCGGTGACCGCCTGGAAGGTGCTGGTGACGATCGGCGGGTTCATCGTGGTGCTGAGGTCGGTGAGGTTCGTCCAGGTCGAGCCGTGGGTCGTCGACAGCGCCACCATGGGGTGGTTGTTGGCGCCCTGCCAGGCCTCGTAGACCGTGTTGTCGGGCGTCGTCGCGACCGACGGGTCGAAGCCGTTCGCCGGCTCGCTCGACCCGGGGATCGTGTAGGAGCTCCACGACGAGCCGTTGTTCGTCGTGATGCCGCCACCGGCGAGGCCACCGCAGTGCGCGTTGGGGAGGTACGCCGTGCCGTCGGCACTCACCTTGATGTGGCCGTGCAGGCTGCCGCACGCCCCGTTGACGAGCACCGGCGCACCGAAGGTCAGGCCGCCGTTGGTGCTGGTGACGCAGGCGTCGTTGCCGTTCTGGGCGCAGTAGTAGACCGCGCGGTTGTAGGTGCTCCCGAGCGGCGCCGCGCCGTGCCAGGGGCCGCTGCCGATGCTCTCGTGGTCGAGGACGCCGGCACAGGAGTTGCCCATCTGCGTCCAGCTGCCGCCGTCGTTGTCGGAGTAGGACAGGTTCGAGCACTCGCCCGCGAGACCGCCGGCGAAGGTGCGACCCGTCGTGCGGTCGGTCGCCAGGATCGGGTCGATGTTCGTGATGCTCGTCGGCGGGGTGACGTCGGTCCAGGTCGGCTGGCCGCTCGCGTTGACCGTGACCTTGTAGGTGCTCGAGAACGACTGGTAGAGCATCGCGCCGGTGCTGCCGTTCACCCCCAGGCTCGGCTCACCGGCGTTGTCGCTGTTGGCCAGCGTGCTCGGAGCGGCCAGGTTGGTGAACGTCGGGGTGCCGCTGAGCGCGGACGCCGGGTCGGTGGTGCTGAGCACCGCCACCGAGGCGACGACGGCCGCGGAGGCGAGCAGGACGGAAGCACGCGTGAGGCGCATTCGGGGGGACTCCTGGGTGTGAGCAGATGTCAGCTGTCATGTGCTCAACGGGCGAACCCGACAAACCTCGCGAAACCCGTCAGTCGGGGGCACCCACCGTGGGCATCCCGAGCGACACGCCGGGGGTCCGGGGCGTCGTCCCCGCCTCGTAGCGGTCCCCCGCGGCCGTGCGCCGGTGGCGGGTGAGGGGCCCCTCCGCGAGCAGGTAGTGCGGCTTGGCGCCCGTGACGGTCGTGGTGACCACGTCACCGGGCCGCGCGCCGGGCTCCCGCCTGAGGTGCACCAGCCGGTTGTCGCGCGCGCGTCCGGTCATCCGGTCGGGGCCGTCCTTGCGACCCTCGCCCTGGCTGAGCAGGACCTCGACGGTGCTGCCGACCTGCTGCTGCATGCCCTCGAAGGTGATCGCGTCCTGCAGCGCCGTGAGCCGCTGGTAGCGGTCCGCGACGACCTCGGCCGGCACCTGGTCGGGGTAGTCGGCGGCCGGGGTGCCGGGTCGCGTGGAGTACTGGAAGGTGAAGGCGCCCGCGAACCGGGCCTGCGCCACGACGTCGAGGGTCGCCTGGAAGTCGGCCTCCGTCTCACCGGGGAAGCCGACGATGATGTCCGTGGTGATCGCGGCGTCCGGGATCTGCGCCCGGACGCGGTCCAGGATGCCGAGGTAGCGCTCGGACCGGTAGGAGCGGCGCATCCGCTTCAGGACCTCGTCGGAGCCCGACTGCAGCGGCATGTGCAGCGACGGGCAGACCGCGGGGGTCTCCGCCATCGCGGTGATGACGTCGTCGGTGAAGTCGCGCGGGTGCGGGCTGGTGAAGCGGACCCGCTCGACCCCTGTCGTCCCGACGGCTCGGAGCAGCTTGCCGAAGGCGTCCCGGTCGCCGAAGGAGCGGCCGTAGGAGTTGACGTTCTGCCCGAGCAGGGTCACTTCGACGACCCCCTGCTGCACCAGGACCTCGACCTCGCGCAGGACGTCCCCGGGGCGCCGGTCCTGCTCCTTGCCACGCAGCGCCGGGACGATGCAGAAGGTGCAGGTGTTGTCGCAGCCGACGCTGATGGACACCCAGGCGCTGTAGGTGCTCTCCCGCCGGGCGGGCAGGGTGCTCGGGAAGACCTCGAGGGCCTCGAGCAGCTCGACCTGGGCCTGCTGCTCGACGCGGGCGCGCTCGAGCAGGACGGGCAGCGAGCCGACGTTGTGGGTGCCGAAGACCACGTCGACGTACGGCGCCTTGGCCACGATCAGGCCCTGGTCCTTCTGCGCGAGGCAGCCGCCGACCGCGATCTGCATGCCCGGGTTCGCGTCCTTGACCGGCTTGAGGTGGCCGAGGTTGCCGTAGAGCTTGTTGTCGGCGTTCTCGCGGACCGCGCAGGTGTTGAAGACGACGAGGTCGGGGGTCGTGCCGTCGGCGGCGGGGACGTAGCCGGCCTCGTCGAGCAGGCCGCTGATGCGCTCGCTGTCGTGCACGTTCATCTGGCACCCGTAGGTGCGCACCTCGTAGGTCCTCACAGGACCAGGCTAGGCGCCGTCAGGCGTGACGGGCGCAGCGCCGTCAGGCGTAGGTGAAGGTGTAGGTGACGGTGCCGCTGGGCTCGCCGGCGAGGTTGCAGACCCAGATGGTGACGGCGGACTTCTTCTTGAACTTGTCCTCGGTCTCCTCGTGCGACGTCCCGCCGTGCGAGGAGTCGAGGACGGTGCCGTCGCTGTCGAGCACGTAGAGGTCCCAGTCGGTGCCGGCAGTGCCGTTGCCGGTGGGGTTCGGGCTGTCCAGGACGACCTTGAGCTTGCCCGCGGCCGGGATCTTCACCGCGTGCTTGTCCTGGCCCTGCGGGAGGACGCCGCAGCCCTCCTTGCCGATGGTGTTGGTGGCGTTGGGAGTGGGGTCGGGCAGCAGCGTGACGGTGTAGCTGACCCGGATCGGCTTCGGCTTGGCCTTGGCGGCGGAGGCCGGCACGGTCGTCACCGCCGCGGCGGCGATCAGGGTGACGGCGACGAGCGAACGACGGGACATCTCGGGACTCCTGGGTCAACTGGGGTCCCGCTCAGTTCGACAACGGAGGCCCGGTTCCTGCCCGGCTGGTTGGGCCGAATGGCCCCGTCACCACGAAGGATGTCCGTTTGGTCCAGAGGCGTCATGTTCCGGTGCCGGGTTCGCGCCGAGACCTCATGCCATGGACGACAACACTCGCGATGAGGGGTTCACCCTGATCGAGCTGCTCGCGGTGATGCTCATCATCGGCGCGCTCGCGGCGATCGCGATCCCGACCTTCGTCAGCCAGCGGCAGCGCAGCTACGGGGCCGCCATGGAGAGCGACCTGCACTCGGCGGTCATCGCCGAGAACGCCTACAGCGCCGGGCACCCCGGCTACACGACGGCTGTCGACGACCTTGCGGACGAGGGCTACCGGGCGACGCGCGACGTCACGCCGGTCCACGTGAAGCTGGTCGGCGGGACGTTCGTGGCGTGCGTGAAGCACGTCGCCATGTCGGAGTGGCTCGTCTACGACGGCGCGAACGGGTCGACCACGACGTCGGCCTCCGACTGCGCCTGAGCCGTCACAGCGCCAGCACGGTCGTGAGGTCGCGGGCGACCTGCCCGCCCTCCTCGATGGCGATGTCGAGCGCTCGGGACACGTCGAGGTCACCGGCGAGGGCGGCCAGCACCTGCTCCCAGGCGGTGTCGTTGGACCCGTTGGTGCCGGCGGCGCGGTAGAGCTCGTCGTTGCGCCGGCCGGCAGCCTCGAGCAGCTCGGGCGTGTAGTCCCACGCCTCGTCGTAGCGCCGGTCGAGCAGCATCGTGCGGACGGCACCCGGGCTGGCCTGCGCGATGAGGTCCTTGGCGAACACCAGGTTGCCGACCGACTTCGCCATCTTCTGGCCGTCCAGCTGCACCAGGCCCACGTGCATCCAGGCCCGCGCGAACGGCACGACCCCCGTGGCGGTCTCCGCCTGCGCCGCCTCGAACGCGTGGTGCGGGAAGCGCAGGTCGGCGCCGCCGGCGTGCAGGTCCATGCTCGCGCCGTAGGTGGACAGCGCCATCGCGGTGCACTCGGCGTGCCAGCCCGGCCGGCCGGGCGCGCCGAACGGGCTGGCCCAGGCGGGCTCTCCCTCCGCGCTGACCTGCCAGACGGCCTGGTCGACGGGGTCCCGCTTCGCGGGGTCGTCCAGCCGGCCGCCGTACTCCTTGAGCAGCCGCTCCGCGGCGTCCCTGTCGATCCCGGCGCGCTCGATCACCGGTGCGCCGGGGAGGAACACCGACCCGCCGGACTCGTAAGCGGCCCCGCGGTCCAGCAGCGACTGGGCGAGCGCGATGACCTGCGGGATGAAGACGTGCGCCCGGGGCTCGTGGGCGGGCTTGCGCACCCCGAGGTGGTCCATGTCCTGCTCGAAGTGGAACTGCTGCACGGCCGCGAACTGCTCGTAGTGGCCGCCGGCGCGCTCGGCCGCCGCGAACAGCACGTCGTCGACGTCGGTGACGTTGCGGCACACCTCCACCTGCCCGCCGAGCTTGCGCAGCACCCGGTCGACGGCGTCGACCCAGACGTAGGTGGCGGCGTGCCCGAGGTGGGTCACGTCGTAGGGCGTGACCCCGCAGACGTAGATGCGGGTGCGGCCGACGACCGACAGGTCGGTGCCGCCGATCCTCATGCGTGGTGCGGTGCCCGGTGCCATGCGCTCAGCCTGCCACTAGCCCAGGTGGGACAGCCCGTCAGTGTCCAACTCAGGGACGTCCGCGCCCTCGGCCTCGAGCTCCTCCTTCACGACCCGGAAGGCCAGGCCGCCGGCGTAGCCCTTGCGGGCGAGCATCCCGGCGAGCCGGCGGATCCTCGCGTCGGTGGCGAGGCCTCGCGTGCCGGCGAGCTTGCGGCGCACGAGGTCGCGAGCCGTCTGCTCCTCCTGCGCCGGGTCCAGCGACTGCACCGCGTCGCGCACCAGCTCGTCGTCGACGCCCTTGCGGCGCAGCTCCTGGCTGAGCGCCCGTCCGGCCAGCCCCTTGCCCCGGTGCCGGGAGGTGACCCACATGCTCGCGAACAGCGCGTCGTCGATCATCCCGACGTCGGTGAACCGCTCAAGGACCTCGGTGGCGGCCTCCTCCGGCACGCCCTTGCGGGCGAGCGCCCGCGCCAGCTCCAGGCGGGTGCGAGGGGCGTGCTCGAGCAGGTCGAGGCAGACCTGCCGGGCGAACCCGGTCGGGTCCTGCTCGATCTGCTCCGCCCGGCGCTCGGCCTTGCTCGGCCCCGTGGCGGGCTGCCGGTCGCGGCCGGTCCAGGCCCGCGTCGGAGTGGACTCGCCCCCGGGGTCGGGGGCGAGCCGCTCCAGGCCCACGGCTACAGGTCGACCGGGACCGGCGCGACCATGTCGGCGAGCGCGTCGTCGGTGACGTCGACGGCCGCCCTGCCGATCCCGAGCTTCTCCTTGATGAGGCGCTCGATCTCGTCGGCGAGCTCGGGGTTGTCGCGCAGGAAGGCGCGGGCGTTCTCCTTGCCCTGGCCGAGCTGGTCGCCCTCGTAGGTGTACCAGGCGCCCGACTTGCGGATGAACCCGTGCTCGACGCCCATGTCGATGAGCGAGCCCTCGCGGCTGATGCCCTGGCCGTACACGATGTCGAACTCCGCCTGCTTGAAAGGCGGGGCGCACTTGTTCTTCACGATCTTGGCGCGGGTGCGGTTGCCGACCGCCTCGGTGCCGTCCTTGAGCGTCTCGATCCGCCGCACGTCGATGCGGACCGATGCGTAGAACTTCAGCGCCTTGCCACCCGTCGTCGTCTCCGGGCTGTTGTGCACGAGGATGCCGTCGGCCAGGTAGTTGTGGCTGCCCTCGACCTCGATGTCATAGCGGTGCATCGAGCGGGTCTGCGGCTTGACCTTCACCTCGAGCACAGGCGCCGGGACGGGCACGTAGGTCGGCTCGACGAACTCCGGCTCGACGGCGAACTGGCCATGGAAGCGCTCGAGCAGCTTGTACTGCATCGAGGGGTGGACGTAGGGCGCGATCAGCTCGTGCAGCTTCGCCGTCTCGTCCTTGCTGAAGGTCAGGACGGCCACCTGGCGCTTGCCGCGCAGCGACAGCGTCGGGTGCAGGTCGAACCGGTCGGCCAAGGACTCGACGAGACGCTCGCGGCTGCCCTCACCGAAGGCCTCGACGCAGATCTCGCTACGGCCGCTCCCGTCCTTGGTGCGCTCCTGAAGGCCCTTCGAGCGGTTCTGGAACGACCCGTCGTCCATGTACCAGATCGCCAGGGCGAGCGGTGAGAGCGACTTGAGGTACTCGAACGACAGCGTCTTCTTGCCGTCACCGAAGTAGACGGCCTCGCGCAGCTCAGCCAGCTCCGGGAGCGGCGTCAGGTCGACGAAGCCCGCGCCCTTGGCGTTGGTCGTGCGGGACTGCTCGATGTTGCCGAACAGCGAGGCCTTCCAGTCGAGGTACTCGACCTGCTTGACGCCGTGGCCCATCCGGAAGCGGGTGCCGAGGCTGCCCTTGATCCGGCTCGGGGAGAGGTTGCCGTCCCCCATCAGGCCACCGAGGACGACCTGCTGCTGCTGCGGGCTGAGCCGCTGCGGCTGCGAGATCATGACGCGCTCCCCGGCGAAGATCTCGCCGGCCTCGCGCCAGCCGCCCGGGGTCCGGACCAGGTGGTTGGTGGTGAGTCCCATCTGCGCGCGGCCGTTGCCACCGGGCCGCGCGACGGTGAACTGCAGGAACGTGTCGGTCACGCCGTTGTCGAACCAGTTGACGACCCGCTTCGGCACGATCGCACCGAGCTCGGGGTCGTAGGACATCACCTCGACGTCCATCTTCTGGTTGACGATCTTGCCGATCTTCTCCTGGGTGCCGTCGGCGAGCGTCACGCGGGTGCCATAGGACAAGCAGCCGAACATGACGCCGATCTTCTCGCGGAGCTGGTTGATGAAGATCGCGGTCGTGCCGGTGTTGCTGATGGCACCGGTCATCTTGCGCAGCGCCTGGCTCATGAGGCGGGCCTGCAGGCCGACGTGGCTGTCGCCCATCTCGCCCTCGATCTCGGCGCGCGGCACGAGGGCGGCGACGGAGTCGATGACGAGGATGTCGAGGGCGCCGGAGCGGATCAGCATGTCGGCGATCTCGAGGGCCTGCTCACCGGTGTCGGGCTGGCTGACGAGCAGCGCGTCGGTGTCGACGCCGAGCTTCTTGGCGTAGTCGGGGTCGAGCGCGTGCTCGGCGTCGATGAAGGCCGCGATGCCGCCGGCGCGCTGGGCGTTGGCCACGGCGTGCAGGGCGACGGTGGTCTTGCCGCTGGACTCCGGGCCGTAGATCTCGACGACCCGGCCGCGCGGCAGGCCACCGATGCCGAGGGCGACGTCGAGGGCGATGGAACCGCTGGGGATGACCTCGATCGGGAGGCGGGTCTCGTCGCCGAGGCGCATCACCGAGCCCTTGCCGAAGTTCTTGTCGATCTGGGCGAGGGCCATCTCGAGGGCCTTCTCGCGGTCCGGTGCTGCAGGCACGTGGTGCTCCTTCGGCTTGGGGGTGCTCGCGCGGGGCGCGGTCACGGCGGCTGTCCCGATCTGCGATGGACGCTAGAGGCGTGAACCGACGAAAAGCGCCGGCCCTCTGCATCTGTGGACCACCCGGGTACGTCGGTGACGCTACGTCGAACAGCCGTTCGAACGGAAGCACCGACACGCCGCCGGTTCAGTGCGCGGGCTGCTCCAGGTGGGCGCAGACGGCGCGCCAGACGTCCTTGGCGGACTCGCCGTCGGCCAGCGCCTGCTCGACGGTGCGCGACCCGAGCGTGGACAGCACCATGTCGGCGGCGAAGGACCCGGCGTAGACCGCGCCGAAGCGCTCCTCCATCCGCCGCCAGAACTCGGTGAGCCTCACCCTGACGACCCTAGGTGGACGACGGTCCCGGTGGCGGCGGACTCCCGGGCGGCGTCCAGCACCCGCAGCACCGCGAGCCCCTCCTGGCCGGTGACCGGCATCGGCCCGCCCTCGGTGAGGCAGCGGGCCACGCCGGCGTAGAACGCCCCCCAGTCGCCCGGCCGGGCCACCAGCTGCTCGCCCGCCTCGTCGGAGCCGAGCCGGCCGCCGTCCTCGACCGGCGGCGGCCCACCGCGCAGCACCGCCTCCTGCCCGTCGAGGCCGCGCTTGACCCACGAGCCCTCGGTGCCGAGCAGCCGGAAGCGCGGACCGGCCTGCGACGCGACCGTGCTGATGACCAGCAGGCTGATGGCCCCGGAGGCGTGCGTCAGCGTCACCTGGACGTCGTCGTCGAAGCGGGCGCCCGGTCGCACTGCCCGGACGATCGCATGCGCCGACACCACCGGTCCGACGGCGACCAGGGCCTGGTCGACGAGGTGCGGTCCGAGGTCGAGCAGCACGCCACCGCGGGCCGCCTCCTTCGCGGGGTCGCCGACCTCGGGGCGCCAGCGCTCGAAGCGCGACTCCCACAGCACCAGGTCCCCGAGCGCGCCCGCGGCGACCAGCGACCGGGCTGTGAGGAAGTCGCCGTCCCACCGCCGGTTGTGGAACAGCCCGAGCGGCACGCCCTCCGCCGCCGCCAGCTCCACGAGCGGCGCGGCGTCGGCGACCGAGAGCCCGAGCGGTTTGTCCACGACGACGGCCACTCCCCGTCGTACCGCCTCCAGGGCCAGCGGGACGTGCGTCGGGTTCGGCGTGGCGAGGACGACGAGGTCCGGGGACAGGTTCCACATCGTGTCGACGTCGGCCGACCGGACGATCCCGACGAGCTCCAGTCCGGGCGTGCTGCGCAGGAACGGCTCGTGGAAGACCTTGCCCGACAGCCCGTGTCCGGCGAGGACGACGCGGGCGGTCATCGCAGGTGCGCGGCGCTGCTGCCGAGCAGCCGGCGCGCGAGGTGCTCCGGGTTCTCCGCCGGCGGCAGCAGCCGCACGCCGGCGTGCAGCAGCGTCACGCCGCTGCGGTTCACCAGCACCGGGTCGAGCAGCACCTCCGCCACCTCGGGGAGGTCCTCGCCGATGCGGGCGACCCGGTGCAGGAGGTCCTCCAGCGCGTCGACGTCGTGCCCGGCGAGCAGGGCGAAGCCGCGGATCGACCGCACCAGCTCGGCGGCGTCGAGGTCGGTGAGCGGCAGGGTCCGCACGACGGGGTCGGCGAGCAGGTCGGCCGCGACCCCGCCCAACCGCAGCGAGATGAGCGGGCCGACGCTGGCGTCCTGCACGAGCCGCACCACGGTCGAGACGCCGGGCGGCGCCATCGGCTGCACGAGCAGGTCGGTCGGTCCGAGCAGGTCCTGGAGCGCGGCCCACACCGCGTCGAGGTCCCCCGGCCCGACGCCGAGCCGGACGGCACCCATGTCGACGCGGTTGCGCCACGCGTCGTCCGGCGACTTCAGGGCGACGGGCCAGCCGAGCTCGGTCGCGAGATCCCTTGCTGCAGCGGCGTTCGAGGCCAGTCGCGTGGGCCAGGCCGACAGCTGGTACGCCGACAGCAGCGGCTCCGGGTCGGGCAGCCAGCTGCCGTCGTGCGGCAGCTCGCTCAGGTCGACGGGCCCCACCTCGAGGGCCGGGACCTCGCCCACGGGCCGGGCCCGCCAGGCGGCGTACGCGACGGCCCGACCGAGGGCGGCGGCGGCGTCCTCGGGCGACGCGTAGGACGGCACCGACCCCGGGCCCGCTGCCTCCTCGCCGTTCGGGACCGCGAGCTCCGGCGGCACCCCGTCCTGGCCGAGGTAGGACGCGAGCACCGGCACGGCGCCGCAGGCGGACAGCACGGCCGCCCCCGTGACGGAGGCGTTCGGCGTGACCAGGGCGATGACCGCGTCGACCTCCCCCGACCCGGCGACCCGGCGCAGCGCCGCGCCCAGCTCCTCGCCGGTGGCGAGCGGACCGACGTCCACCGGCTCGGCCGCCTGCAGGCCCGCCGCCGCGCAGGCGTCGACGGCGAGCGCGGCCAGGGCGGAGGAGGTGCCGACGATGCCGACCCGAGGACCCTGCGGCAGCGGCTGCACGGCCAGCAGCTGGGCCGTCTCGAACAGCTGCGCCAGCGTGTCCACGCGGATGACCCCTGCCGACCGGAACATCGCGTCCACGGCGACGTCGCGCTCCCCGCGGCCGCTCTTCAGGGCCACGACCGGCTTCACCTGACCGAGCTCCCTGGCGATCCGCGCGAACTTCCGCGGGTTGCCGAAGCCCTGCAGGTGCAGGGCGACGACGTCGGTCCGCACGTCCTCGAGCCAGTACTGCAGCAGGTCGTTGCCGCTCACGTCGGCGCGGTCGCCGATGCTCACGAAGGTCGACAGGCCAAGGCATCTCGCCTGCGTCGCCTGCAGCACCGCACCGGCCAGTGCACCCGACTGGCTGAAGAACCCGACGCGCCCGACGGTCGCCACGCCGGTCGCGAAGGTCGCGTGCAGCGACACCTGCGGGTCGGTGTTGACGATCCCCATGGCGTTCGGGCCGATCAGCCGCATGCCACCCGCGCGCGCGGTCGCCGCCACCTCCGCGGCGTCGACGCCGGACGTGAGGACCACGAGACCCCGGACGCGCTTGTCCGCGCAGGCCCGCACCACGTCGAGCACCAGGGCGGCGGGCACCGCGACCACGGCCAGGTCGAGGTCGTCGGTGATGTCCCTGACGTCGGCGAACGTCGGCACCCCCAGGACCTCGGTCGCCGCCGGGTTCACCGGATAGGCGGTTCCCCGGTAGCCGTGCTCGAGCAGGGCGCGCAGCACCTCGTGCCCGGCAGCACCGGGCTCGCGGGAGGCACCGATGACGGCGACGGACCGGGGGGCGAGCAGCCGCGCGACCGAGCGGGCCTCGGCGCGGTGCTCCCGGGCCCGCGCGACGGAGATCGACTCCGGCGTCGGCCGGATGGAGTAGGCCAGGTCGACGACCCCGTCCGCGAGGTGGCGCTCCACCTCGTACCCCGCCGACCGGAACACGTCGATCATCCGCCGGTTGCTCGGCAGCACGCTGGCGACGAAGCGCTCGATGCCGCGGTCCTCCCCCGCCGCGGTCAGGTGCTCGAGCAGCAGCGGCCCCAGGCCGCGACCCTGGTGGGCGTCGTCGACGACGACCGCGACCTCGGCGTCGGTCGTCCGGCCCAGCCGGTCGAAGCGCACGACGCCGATGATCTCGTCGCGCAGCAGCGCGACGAAGGCGACCCGGTTCACGTGGTCGACGGTCGTCAGCCGGGCGAGCTCGCGGTCGGACAGCGTGCGGACCATCGTGAAGAAGCGCATGTAGACCGTCTCCGGCGACAGCCGGGCGTGCATGGCCTGCAGCTTCGGCGCGTCGTCGGGAGAGATCGGCCGGATGTGCACCGTGCCGCCGTCGGCCAGCACAGCGTCGGCCTCCCAGTGCGCCGGATAGGTCACGAGTGACATCCTCGCGCAGGCAACCCCGGGGGCTGCTC
>CAMLIA010000068.1 GCA_946479905.1 uncultured Frankiales bacterium
CGGCGACGCGCGGCTTTGCCATGCCCGCTGCGGCGAACGCGGTCTCGGCTGCGTTGTCGAGGTCGTCGAAGGCCCCGACGTGCACGACGTCCGAGCGGGTCTCCACCGGCACGACGTTGGCCCGGGAGGCCCGCCGGTACAGCCACTGGACGAGGTACCCCGTGGTGACGTACATCCGGTCGCCGCTGGTCTGCACGGCACCGATGACGTTCACCGGCTGGGCGTACATCGCGATCGTGACCCGGTCCGCGCGGCGGTAGACCTGGTTGAGGAAGCCGGCGTAGATCGGTGCGTCGGCGAGCCGGTCGGTCTGGTGGACGAGGTCCTCGAAGTGCGCCCACAGACCCCACTCGTCGAGCGCCAAGGGCATCTTGCGGTCGGGCCCAAGGGCGGCGTCGAGCTCGGCGATCGTGTTGTCGAGGATCGGACCGAGCTCGTCGGCGCCGGTGGCGATCTGGAGGAAGTCGCCCTCGGTGTCGCGCAGCCGGCGTCCGATCGAGGGCCCGGGGAAGTAGAAGTGCGCCGACATCGCGTCGAAGGCATCGGGCGCCTGCTCCAGGACGTCGGCGTTCCAGGTCTTGCCGTTCGAGGCCTCACCGACGCCGACGACGAGGATGGTCGAGTCGACCGCGCGCATGGCCTCGACGAACTCGACGACCCGCTTGCCGTACTCGCTTCCCGAGCAGTGGCCGATCTCCCAGTGCCCGAAGACCTCGTTGCCCACCGACCACCAGCGCACCGGGCGCGGGGACCTGCGGTCCACGTTGCAGTAGCGCACCCAGTCGGCGGCCTCCTCCGGCGTGCCGCTGCCGAAGTTCGCGACCAGCATCGGCTCGGCGTCGATGTCGAGGCAGTACTGGAGGAACTCGTCGGTGCCGAAGGCGTTGGTCTCGATGGGACCGAGGACCTTGCCCAGCTCGGGGTCGGTGCCGGGCGAGCTGAAGTCGCTCCAGAACTGCTTGTCGTGGACGGGTCGCTGCTCGCGCGGGCCCACACCGTCGCGCCAGTGGTACCAGTCGGCGAAGCACCCGCCGGGGTAGCGGTACATGTTCCCGCCGAGGGCGCGCAGGGCGGCCTTCACATCTGCCCGGGGGATCTGCCGCTCGGTGTCCCAGATCCCGCCGTACACGCACTTGCCGAGGTGCTCGACGAGCTGCCCGTGCACGTACGGCGAGAGACGAGTGGGCTCGTTGGCGTGGACGACGACCTCAGCGGTGCGCATGGGTTCCTCGTGGGTCAGCGATGGCGGACGGCAAGGGTAGCAGTGGTATACCAAACTCGCGTGCGGCTCAGGGGACGTCGAGCAGGCGGTTGGCGCGGGCGACCCGGCCGAGCCACTCCGCCGTCGGACGGACGGCGCGCCGGAAGTCGGTCCGGTCCACCTCGATGAGCCCGAAGTGGGTGAAGTAGCCGCCCTCCCACTCGTAGTTGTCGAAGAGCGACCAGTAGAGGTAGCCGCGCACGTCGATCCCGTCGGCCAGGCAGCTCGCGACACCCGCGAGCGCCTCGTGGGTGTAGGCGAGGCGGACGGTGTCGTCCAGCGTCGAGCAGCCGCTCTCGGTCACCACGACGGGTACGCCGGAGTGCTCAGCCGACAGCCGGATGGTGTGCTCAAGGCCGCGGGGGTAGAGCTCCCAGCCGAAGTCCATGGTCTGCGAGGGATCGAGCTCCCGGCGTACGAAGCCCTCCGGGCCGATGAACTCGCGCGAGTAGGTCTGCACCCCGACGAAGTCGTCCTCGCGCGAGACCTCGAGCCAGTCGAGCTGCGAGGCACGCCGCAGCTGCTCGCAGGTCTCCTCGCTCCCCTCGGCCGGCCACAGGTCGACGAGCGCCAACGTCCACCCCACGTTGATGTCGCCCCGGACGGCCTTGACGGCCTTCTTCGCGCTGTGGTGCATCGCGGCCATCGTGGCCAGCTTGGCCTCGGCCGCGACGGGCCGCGTCGGAGCGACGGAGGTGGTGTCGACCAGGTGCCTCAGGTTCGGCTCGTTCAGGGTGCAGACCCAGGAGGTCAGGTCACCGAGGTGCTCGGTCACCCGCTCCGCGAACTCGCCGAACCGCTCGGCGGCATCCGACGACAGCCAGGTCCCCTGCTGGTAGAACCAGCGGGGGACCGACCAGTGCGACAGCGTCAGGACCGGCTGAATCCCGTGCGCGTGGCAGGTCTCGGCCATCCGCCGGTAGTGATCCAGGGCGGCCCGCGAGAAGAAGCCGCGCTCGGGCTCGACCCGTGACCACTCGACCGAGAACCGGTAGGCGTTGAGGCCCCAGCTGCCCATCAGGCCGATGTCCTCCGGGTAGCGGTGGTAGTGGTCGCAGGTGTCCCCGGAGAAGTCGGCGAACCCGGAGTTGGGCGTCCACTCGCGCATCCAGTAGTCCGAGGCGACGTTGCCGCCCTCGACCTGATGGCCGGAGGTCGCGGCCCCCCACAGGAACCCCTCCGGGAAGGCGAGCCCCTGACCGGCTTCTTGCTCTTTCGACACTGCGCTCGTCTCCCTCGGACTCCCGGGCCAGTCAGCCCGAGATGTGGTATACCACGCAGGCCAGCTCCGTGCACCCAACAGGAGATCATCGATGTCCCTCGCGTTCCCTGACCGCTTCCTGTGGGGTACGGCGTCCGCCGCCCACCAGACCGAGGGCAACAACCACCTCTCCGACGTCTGGCTCGCCGAGCGCGCGCCCGGCACGTGGTTCAAGGCGCCGAGCCTCGACGCCTGCGACTCCTTCCACCGCTACCGCGAGGACATCGCGATCGTCGCCGAGGTCGGTCTGGGTGCCTACCGGTTCAGCCTCGACTGGGCCCGCATCGAGCCGGACGAGGGCACGGTGTCGCACGCCGCGCTCACGCACTACCGCACCATGGTCGAGGCCTGCCTCGAGGCCGGGGTCACGCCGGTCGTGACGCTGCACCACTTCACCAGCCCGCAGTGGTTCGCGGCCGACGGGAACTTCAGCAACCCCAAGGCGGTCGACCGGTTCGGCCGGTTCTGCGAGATCGTGCTGCCCGTCCTCGAGGGCGTCGACGTGGTCTGCACCATCAACGAGCCCAACATCGTGCTCGAGCTGATGGGCCTGTTCCTCCCGGAGTCGATGAAGCCGTCGGTCCCGGAGACGCGCGCCATCATGCTCGACGCCCACCGCCGGGCCGTGCAGGTGCTCAAGGACGCGGGCACGCGGGAGGTGGGCCTCACCCTTGCCATCTCGGGCATGGAGGTCCTGCCCGGCGGCGAGGAGGCGGCGGTGCAGTGGGAGTCCGGGATGTACCCCTACCTGGAGGCGACCACCGGTGACGATTTCATCGGCGTGCAGACCTACACCGACGCCGTCATCGGTCCCGAGGGCTACGTCTACCCGGGGCCCGACGAGAGCCTGGACATGATCGCCTGGCGCGACCGGCCGGAGTCGTTGGGCCGCGCCGTCCGCCGTACCCACGAGCTGACCGGCAAGCCGATGTACATCACGGAGAACGGCATCCCGACCGCCGACGACCCGCACCGGATCGAGTACGTACGCCGGGCGCTCACGAGCCTGCACGAGGCGATGGCCGACGGCGCCGACGTGCGCGGCTACTTCTACTGGTCACTGCTGGACAGCTACGAGTGGACGCACGGCTACGTCCCGAAGTTCGGCCTCGTCGCGGTCGACCCGACGACGTTCGTGCGGACGGTCAAGCCCAGCGCCCGCTGGTACGGCGGCGTCGCGAAGTCGGGCATGCTCCCGTCGTGAGCTCCGGTCGGCTGAACATCCTCTGGATCTGCACGGACCAACAGCGCTTCGACACGCTCGGCTGCTACGGGAACCCCTGGGTCCGGACGCCGAACCTGGATGCGCTGGCTGCGGAGGGGGTGCTGTTCGAGCACGCCTACACGCAGAGCCCGGTCTGCACGCCGTCGCGGGCGAGCTTCCTCACCGGCCGCTACCCCCGCACGACGCGGGCCCGGGCGAACGGCCAGTCGATCCCGGCCGACGAGGTGCTGGTCACCCGGCTGCTGGCGGAGGCCGGGTACGCCGGCGGGCTGGCGGGCAAGCTGCACCTGTCGCCCGCGCACCCGGACGTGGCGCCGGCGATGGAGCGCCGGATCGACGACGGCTACGCGGTCTTCGACTGGTCGCACCACTCGGGACCCGCTGCCTGGCAAGGGGACTCGTACGGCGCCTGGCTGCGCGGACTGGGGGTGACGTACGAGGCGACCCCCTTCGAGGGCTCGCCGAACGTGTCCGTAGGCCCGCCGACGGAGCACCACCAGACGACCTGGTGCGTGGACCGGGCGATCGAGTTCGTCACCTGGGCGCGTGAGTTCCAGGCTCCGTGGTTCTTCTCGGTCAACATCTTCGACCCGCACGCGCCGTTCGACCCGCCGCTGGCCTACCTCGAGCGGTACCTGGAGCGGCTCGACGAGATCCCGCTCCCTGCGTACGCCCCCGGCGAGCTCGCGGACCGGCCTGTCTGGCAGCGCATCGACCACGACGGGGCCATGACCGGGACGTGGCTGAAGTACGACGAGATGACCGACCAGGACCACCGGCTGATCCGCGCGGCGTACTGGGCGATGTGCGACCTGATCGACGACCAGGTCGGTCGGCTGCTGCGGGTGCTGGAGCACAACGGCCAGGCGGAGAACACCCTGGTGGTCTTCATGTCCGACCACGGCGAGATGCTCGGTGACCACGGCATCTACCTCAAGGGCCCGTACTTCTACGAGCCCGCGGTCCGGATCCCGTTCCTCGTGCGCCTGCCGGGCGTGATCGAGCCGGCTCGCAGCGAAGCTCTCGTCGAGATGGTCGACCTGGCACCCACGCTGCTCGACGCGGCCGGGCTGCCGCGGCACCCCGGGATGCAGGGCCGCTCGCTGTGGCCCCTCCTGACGGGGGAGCTCAAGGGGGGCGTCCACCGCCACGACGTGTACTGCGAGTACTACGACGCGATGCCCTGGCACACCGACCCGGCCGCCTGGGCCACCATGGTCCGGACCCGCGAGCACAAGCTGGTGCGCGCGCACAGCGACAGCAGCGGGGAGCTCTACGACTTGGTCCGCGACCCGAGGGAGAGCCAGAACCTCTGGGACGATCCTGACTACACGGCCGTGAAGCTCGATCTGCTCCAGCGGATGTGTGACCGCATGGCCATGACGGCGGACCCGCTGCCGCTGCGAGAGGCCCAGTGGTAGGACGATTCCTCACTGATTGACGACTGGTATTCCAGTTGTCATCATTGCCGCCGCTTTGCGGAACAGGCTGCCCAGGGCGAGGAGAGTCGAAGAATGTCGAAGAGCTTCTCGGTCCCGTTGCGCATGGCCTTGCTGTGGCCTGCGGTCGGTGCCCTTGTTGCGGGGGGTGTGGTGGCGCCGCAGGTGGCGAGCGCCTCGCCGCCGACGACCTACCACGTCGCCACATCGGGCAGCGACCTGAACCCGGGCACCTCTGCGCTGCCGTTCCGGCACATCCAGAAGTGCGCCGACGTGATGGTGGCAGGCGACACCTGCCTGGTCGGCAGCGGCCGCTACCCGGAGACGGTGACGCCCAAGGCGTCGGGAACATCGAGCCTGCCAATCACGTACGCGCCCGAGTCCGGTGCGAGCGTGACGGTCGACGGGTCGGACCCCGTGCCGGGTGCCTGGGCAGCCGTCAGCTCGGTGCCCTCCTCCGTGAACGGCGTGTCCGACCCGCTGCTGGCCCAGTCGCCCTTCGCCACGGCCGTCGCAGCCGGCAAGGTCTTCGCGACGTCGGTGGCCATCGCGCAGCCCTTGATGGGTGCGAACCTGCTCGGCATCGCCCGCACGGACAACGTCCCTCCGCCGCAGGTCTTCTACAACGGCCAGATGATGATGATGGCGCAGTGGCCGCCGGCTCCTGCGTCGGAGGACCCGATGCACCCGACGATCGAGGTCGCCGGGGACGGCTCCGGGGCGACCACGATCGCTGACCCGAAGCTGACGCAGCCAGCGGGCTACTGGGTGGGTGCGCAGGCGTACGTGCTCGGGACCTCGTGGTCGCAGACGGTCCAGGTCGTCGCCTCGGCTCCCGGGCTGCTCACGGTCTGCTGCACGGTCACCGAGGAGTCCTCGCGGACCGATCCGCTGCTCGCCAAGAACGGCGTCGACTCCCCGGTGTGGCCGTTCAGCAGCGGCGGCAACGTCTACTGCGCCAACCACATGGCGCTCAACAGCCCGATGACCGAGCGCTTCTTCCTCTACAACAAGCTCGAGTCGTTGTCCGGACCCGGTGACTGGTTCTACGACACGGACGCGCAGACGCTCTACTTCTACTCGCCGACCGGAGCAGCCCCCGCTGCCGGAACGGTGAAGGTGAAGCGCCGGTCGATGGCTTTCGACCTGGCGACCAACAACGCCAGCTACACGTCCGTCACCGGGTTCCACGTCTTCAGCTCCACCATCGAGACCGGAGCGGCGAGCCAGGGGGACACCCTCGACCAAGTCGACGTCAACTACCCGTCGTACTTCACCGACATGGACGGCGACCCGAACCAGCCTGAGGGCGCTCCGGGCATCCAGGACTGCATGACCACCGCTGCCACGACCAGCGGGGTGATCCTGCGGGGTCACAGCAACGTGCTCCAGAACAGCACCGTGCAGAACAGTGCCGGCAACGGCGTGCGGCTGGACTCCGGCTTCCCCGTCGACGGCACCAAACCTGGCAACACGGTGACCAACAGCGTCATCAGGAACGTCGGGTTCGCCGGTGCCTTCGCCACCGCCGCGGTGCTGCCGTCCGGTGACAACAACACCATCACCCACAACACCATCGACCACTGCGGTCAGGCCTGCATCGAGATCAGCGTGCCGACGCCGCTCGAGGTCCACAACCTGCGGATCGCCTACAACGACATCTCGCACGCGGGCATGTTCCGGCTCGACGGCGGTGCCATCTACGCGCTCGGCAACTACGACTTCACGGGGTCGAGGGTCGACCACAACTGGGTGCACGACGCCGAGCCGCTACCGGGTCTGTTCGACCCGGCGACGTCCGGCATTTACTTCGACGGCGGCGCCCATAACATCCAGGTCGACAACAACGTGGGGTGGAACAACGTTCGCGGGCTGCTCGGCTTCGCCGTGGCCTCCGTGACGAGCCAGTACGGCCTGCACATCTTCAACAACGACGGCGACGGCTTCATGCACATCAAGGCCGGCTGCGAGGTGGCGTCCCCGCCCACCAACTGCAACCGGGTCCAGAACAACCTGGGCTACATCAGCACGACGGCGAACGGGGACGCGCCTGCGCCCGACATCGTCGTGGACCACAACATCCCTGCCGCCGCGCCGTACACGTTCCCGCAGCCGTTCACGGACCCGCAGTACGCCGACCCGCGGGTCAAGGACTACCGGCTGCAGTCCACGTCGCCTGGCCGGAACGCGGCTGTGGTCCTCAACCACGCCAGCGACCCGACCATCATCGGTGACGTGACGGGCGGGTCAACCGACTCCACCCCGAGCGCCGGCGCGTACCAGTACGGCGCCCCGCGCTGGGTCCCGGGCGCGGTCTCCCTCGGTACTCCCGTCGTGCTGCACTACGGCCCGACCGTCGACAGCACCGACCCGATCAACCGTGGCGCGACCGCCGACCCGGCGTGGGAGCACCCGAACTACCACCCGGGCTTCGTCGTGCGCATGACGAACGACGCCATCGACAGCTCCGACTGGTTCGGCGCAGACACCGACAACGTGGCGGGCAACCTCACGCTGCCCTACATCACCCCGGTCGCCAACGCGAGCAACCCGATGTTCGCCAACCTCTCCAACCTCGCCATCGACAAGGTCGAGATCCGGGTCTTCGCCCGCAGCTACGACCACCTCGGCAGCGTGGCGAACCTGACCGTCTCAGCGGACGGCCTCGGCACGGTGTGGGATGCGGGCGGCGTCAACTTCGACAGCTCCTCGTCGGGCGTGAAGATCGACGTCACGAGCGCGGTCGGAGGCGTGTGGAACAACCTGCCGAGCTGGGTGAACGCCTACGCGACGATGACGGCACCCGCCGCCGGAGCCAGGACGGGCGGCGCGACGGGTGTCTACACCGCGGGCATCTACCTGCACGCCGTGGAGATGTACGTGACGGCGCACTGCATCAGTGCCACCGCGGCGCCGTGCTCGGCGGTCGACAACACCCCGACCGCCTCCTAGGGGACCGAGTAGCTGACAGGGGGTTGACCCGCCCCGGGACTTGGTATACCACTTGAATCGGTTTGTCACCGATACTTACCATCCCATCCCGCCCAGCAGCTGGGGAATGCCAAACGCACTGCCCTGACTCGGAGGAACGACGCATGCGCACGATGACCGCACAGGTGGATGCCTTCCAGCGCGACGGCTTCGCTGTGTTCGACCGGCTGATCGACGACGACGCCGTGGCCCAGCTGCGGACCATGTACGACGGGCTGCTCGACGGCACGATCCCGGGGGTCTCTGAGCTCGACCTCGGGATCAAGACGCGGCAGGTCATGAACGTCGTCCAGTACGCGCCCTGGCTTCACGAGAGCGCGGTCTTCACGACGGCTCGGGACATCGCCAGGGAGCTCTTCCAGACCGACGACGTGCGGTTCGGCGAGGACATGCTGATCTACAAGCCGGCCGGGGACCCCAACCAGACGCCGTGGCACCAGGACTTCGCCTACAGCCGGATGCCGGCGGGCACCGAGGTCCGCAAGGGGCAGGTGTCGTTCTGGATCGCGCTGGACGATGCCGACCTCGAGAACGGGTGCATGCACTTCATTCCCGGCAAGGACGACGTGCTGCTGGAGCACGTGCTGGCGACCGAGCAGGGCGCAGCAGGGGGGAAGTTCCTCGAGGTCAAGGACGTCGAGGCACACCTGGACCTGTCCCAGGCTGTGCCGTGCCCGATCCCGGCCGGTGGCGCCACCGTGCACAACGAGGGGACGCCGCACTACACGCCGCCGAACCGCTCGGCCTCGCGTCCCCGCCGGGCGTACATCCCGACCTTCTACAACGGCAACCACCCGCGGTTCTCGTAGGCACAGCACGAGCTCGACGTCAGCGCAGGCAAAGGGGAGAGGGTGTCAATGTCGGAGCTCGACCGCAGGCAGCTGCTTCGAACCGGAGGGATCGCGACGCTTGCCGCGGGCGGACTCGCGTTGTCCGTCCGACACGCCGACCCGGCCGCAGCGGCGACCGTCGGGGCCGACACCTTCCTCGACGACCTCGTCAACGACGCCGGCGGCGAGGTCGTCAACGTCACGAACCCTGCCTACGGCGCGAAGGCGGACACCATCCGCTCGAGCCGACACGGTGCGATCACGGCCGGGTCGACGACGTTCACGCACACAACGGTCGCCGCCGACACCTCCACCAAGCTGGCCGTCGCCTTCACCACCGCCGACGCGGGAAAGGTCATCACCGTCCAGGGCGCCGGCCCCTCCGGCGGCGTCCTGTCGACCACCATCGCGTCGGTCACCAACGCGTCCACGGTGGTCCTCGCCGCCTCCGCGAACACGTCGGTGGCGGACGCCGCGTTCGCGTACGGGACCGATGACACGGCCGCGATCGTCGCAGCGATCAGTGCCGCGGGGACGACTGGCATCGTCTACCTGCCCGCGGGCATCTTCACGATCAGGGGAGCGTCGAGCTCGGGTGGACCGATCGTGCACTCGGGTCGCGGCGGGATCGTGGGACGGGGTGGGAAAGCCACCGCGCTGGCCGACCCGCAGCTCGGCTCCAACACGGTGCTGCTGTGCAGCGACCCGACGGCTGGCCTGGTCCTCAACGGCTCGGCCCGCTACGAGAGCTTCAGCTGCGACGGCAACGGGATCGGGACGCGGCCGCTGCAGAACGGCATCGTGGTGTCCGGCACGGTCACGGCGCCGTGCTCGCACGCGACCTTCATCGACGTGTGGGCCACCGGGTCGGCCGGCACGGGGTGGGCCATCAACGGCGGCACCTCGAACGGCTACTACGACTGCGGCACCAGCGACAACGCGCTCGACGGCCTGTCCATCGACGGTGGCGCCAGCAGCCTGCTGTTCCTCGGCTTCCGCCAGCACGGCGACCTCCGCTACGGCGTCAGGGGCGACCAGCTCGTCAACGCGCAGGGCGGCACCACGAAGCCGACGACCGGGATCCGCTTCGTCGCCTCTCTGCTGGGCGACGACCACGGGCGGCCCGCCGGGACGTCGACGGTGTACCTGCGCAACGCCGTCGACTGGCACTTCCCCTCCACGACGATCGGGGGGAAGAACCTCACCGGCCCGACGGTGGACCTCGACCAGACCGAGGGCTACGGCATCGACCTGTCCGGTTGCTGGATCTCCGGGTCCAAGCAGAACGCCAACCCGGGCTACGCGTGTGTCCAGATCAGCGGGTCACCGACGTCATCGGTGGAGCGGCTGTTCCTGAAGGTCGACGGCTGCCACCTGCAGGACGGCGACAACTCGGTCTACGTGAAGGGCGCACCGGGGGCCGCGCGCTACTCGGCGGCCGGGGACTGGGACGACACGACGACCTACGGTCCCGCGGTCGCCGCCGGCGTACCGACCTTCGACAGCCTCTTCGACGGCCGCACCGGACAGTGGATCGGCCTTCCGGCGGCGGCGCCGTGGAGCGGCACCGTGTCCTTCCGCGTGATGGCCGAGCGATGGGTCGAGCTCAAGGGGACCGTGCGCCTCATGGGCCTCGGCACGGGCCCGCTCGTCACCCTGCCCGCAGGATGTCGCCCGCTCACGGCGACCAGACGCGTCCCGACCGCGGCGAGCTCCGGCCTCGCGGTGGCGACGGTCACCACGGCTGGTGTCGTGTCGGTGGTGGCGACGGGGACGACGCCGTTCGTGATCGGTACAGACGTCCGCCTCGACGGCGTGAGCTTCACGACGGGCGGCGCGTGATGGGACAGACGACGAAGGGCGCAGCGATGTCAGGGCTGAGCAGGCGCGGCTTCCTGCGCGGCGGGGCGGCCGCCGCGGGCGGCATGGCGCTACCCATGGTCACCGCGACCCCTGCGGGAGCGACGGGAGGGGCCGACACGTTCGTGGGGTTCGTGCGCGACGGCGGCGGCCAGGTCTTCGACGTGAAGAACCCGTTGTGGGGCGCGAAGGGCGACACCGTCAAGGGCGCCCAGACGGGCAAGACGACGAAGGACGACTACACCTTCAGCCAGAGCACGGCGGGGACGGGCGACACCTCGGGCAAGCCGCCGGCGAAGATCGTCTTCACGGCCGCCGACAAGAACAAGGTCCTCACCATCCAGACCGCTGCGGCGGACGGCGGTGTGTTCACCACCACGATCGACGAGGTGATCGACGGGACCTCGGTGAGGATGAAGGATCCCGCCCCGGCCACGGTTGCCAGCGCGGAGTTCTCCTACGGCACCGACGACACCGCGGCGATCGTCGCCGCGGTCCAGGCGGCAGGCGACGACGGCGTCCTGTTCTTCCCGGGCGGCATCTACACGATCCGCGGGGCGTCGCACGGTGGGCAGATCATCGAGCTCGCGGGACGCGGCGGCATGCGGGGGCGGGGCGGCACGATGGTGCCGAACGCTGGGGTCGGCTACCGCGACCCGAACACCGTCATCCTGTGCGCGGACGCGGACGCGGGCCTGCTGCTGAACGGGTCGGCGCGCTACGAGAGCTTCATGTGCGACGGGAACAACGTCGCGACGAGCCCGCTGCGGCTCGGCACCCTCAACGCCGCCGGCGTCGTCACGAAGGCACCCTCGGAGGCGACCTTCATCGACGTGTGGGCCACGCTGTCGCTCGGCACCGGCTGGGAGATCTTCGGCGCGCAGAGCTGCTCGTTCCACTCGTGCGGCAGCAAGGACAACGCCCTCGACGGCCTGCACATCGACGGCGGCGCGTCCGACCTGCGCTTCATGCACCTGGAGGAGTACGGCAACAACCGCTACGGGATCCACGGCGACCAGCAGAAGCAGGCCTTGGGCGGCGGCTTTGCGGTCACCCGCGGGATGCGCTTCTACAGCGGCCTTTGCGACGGCGCCGGGTCCATCCAGAAGACGGTCTCGAAGATCTACCTGCGCGGCGCCGAGGACTGGCGCTTCCCCGAGCTGATCATGGTGGCCTCGAACACCGGTCCCACCGTCTACCTGGACCAGTCGTCGTGCTTCGGCATCGACCTGTCCGACGCCCGCATCATCGGCGGCGGGCAGGACAACACGGAGCCCGGCGCCAATGACGTCTGCATCCAGATCGACGGCGACGCTCCCGCCAACAAGGCCGGGACGTTCGTCGATGTCGGCGGCTGCAAGTTCACCCAGGCGGTCAACGCCATCTGGGTGACCGGCGACCCGAAGGGCTACCGCTACTCGGCCGTCGACGGGTGGTGGGACTCCTCCTCGGCCGGCCCGGCGACGACCGTCGCGACCGCGCCCGCGATCGACGCCATGTTCCCCGGACGCACGGGTGGCTGGCAGACGGCGACCGTGCTCGCACCGTGGAGCGGAAGCGTGAGCTTCCGCATCATGGGCGAGGACTGGGTGCAGCTCACAGGCACCGTGAAGTACGGCGGCTCGGGCGCCGGCCCGGTGTTCGTGCTGCCGTACGGGTACCGCGCCGAGAGCGGGGGGTCCCAGGTCCCCGTGCCGACCACGGCGGCTCCCGGGGTGGTCAGCATCGCGGCGACCGGCGAGGTGTGGGTGGCTCCGGTCGGCACGACGCCGTACGCGGCCAACACGAGCGTGCCGCTCGACGGGGTGTCGTTCCCCGTCGCGCGCAGGTAGGGGAGGGGCGGCGTGACGTTCGAGGGCAGGATCCAGGATGAGGGCGGCGAGGTCGTCGACATCACGAACGAGAAGTACGGCGCCAAGGGCGACACCGTCGTGGAGGACGGCGGCGGGTCCACCGTCGCGGGCGCGGTGTCCTTCACGCAGACCCGCCGTACGTTCCGGCCCAGCGACGAGGGCAAGGTCGTGACGATCCAGGGCGCCGGGTACAACGGTGCCGTCCTCACGACGACGATCGCGCAGTACGTGAGCGACTCCACGGTGAAGCTGGCCGTGTCGGCGTTCAAGGCGGTGAGCAACGCCGCCTTCTCCTACGGCACCGACGACACCGGCGCCATCCTCAAGGCGATCACCGCGGCGGGCTGGCTGTCGACGATCTACGCGCCGGCCGGGATCTACACGATCCTGGGCGCGACCAACACGAGCTCGGACAACGGCGGCGGCAACCAGATCCACCTTCCGTCGCGAGGTGGGCTGCTCGGGCAGGGCGGCAAGCACGACGTCAACGACCCGAGCTCGCGGGCGAACACCACCTTCCTGTGCGCCGACGCCAACGCCGGCTTGATGTTCAGCGGGCACGCCCGCTTCGAGGGCTTCCTGATCGACGGCAACAACATCGCGACGCTTCCGCTGAAGACGAGCCCGACGGCCGGTCCGAACGCGGCGCAGGCCCCGCTGCCGACAGGAGGCGTTCCCACCGGCATTCCTACGGGCACGTCGAGCGGCAACGGCACGCAGTACGCCCTGTTCGTCGACGTGTGGGTGAAGCGGTCGGCCGGCGACGGCTGGTCGGTCTTCGCCTCGCAGAACCTGGCGTTCTACGACTGCGGCTCCACCGACAACGCGCGCGACGGCATCTACTTCGACATGGGTACCGGCGGCCACGACTTCTTCAACTTCTACGAGCGCGGGAGCCTGCGCTACGGGGTCAGCGGCGACAACAAGATCCCCGGCGGCGGGTTCGTCTACCTCCCGGGCGACATCCAGTTCTTCGGCGGCGTGCTCGACACGCACCCGAGCCGCAAGGGCGTGTCCAAGGTGCACATGGGGCCCTCCCTCGAGTGGGGCTTCCTCGACATGGACGTCGTCGGCACGAACCTGAGCGGGCCGACGATCGAGCTGGACCAGACACTGGACGTCAACCACCGGATCAACCGGTGCCGGATCTGGGCTTCGCCTGGTCAGGCCTGCATCAAGATCAGTGGCACCTCCCAGCGCAACGGGCAGCAGCAGCTGTTCCTGAAGACCGACGGTTGCTCGTTCCTGTCGGGTGACTCCTCCGTGCTCGTCACGGAGGGGAACGGGCTCGACCAGTACTTCTCGCGCGGCTGGGTCGTTGACGCGACGACCCGCGGCCCGCAGGCGGTCGGGTACGTCTCGGGCGACACGTCCGTGCAGCACCTGACGCTGCCCGACGCGAACGTGCTGCTGCAGGGTCGCACGGGCACCTGGCAGACGGTGTCGTTCCCCAGCACCTCTCCGTGGAGCGGCACGGTGCGCTACCGCGTGATGGCCGAGGGGTGGGTGCAGCTCGAGGGCAGCGCGCAGTCGGCGACCGGTGCCGCCGGGGACCTGTTCACCCTGCCGCTGGGGTACCGCCCGCCCACGGGGACGGCACGCGGGGTCCTGGTGGCGGTCCGCAACCCCGCCGGGACACAGCACGGCGTGGGACAGGTGACCATCCAGAACGGCGCCGCGACCAACACGAAGGCGGGTGTGGTCGCCTACGCGCCCATCGCAGGTCCCGGAGCGCCCAGCGGCGCCACCGTCGTACACCTCGACGGCGTCTGGATCCCGGTGCGCGCCAACGACGGCCAGATGTGGTGATGGGTGCCGCACCGGTTGTCGCAAGCGACCTCGGGTACGCCGAGCGCGGCGGTCGCGTGCTCCGGCTCGACCTCTACCGACCCAGTGACGACCGCTCGTTCGGCACCCGACCGGGTTGGGTGTTCGTGCACGGTGGCGGGTGGATCGCCGGTGGGAAGGGCCAGTTCGCGCGCCATGCGACGCACCTGGCCGAGGACCTGGACGCGGTGTGCGCGTGCATCGAGTACCGGTTTGCCGACGAGGCGCCGTTCCCCGGGCCGGCCGAGGACGTGGCCGAGGCCCTGCGCTGGCTGCGGGCGCACGCCGACGAGCTCGGCGTCGCGCCGGACGCGATCGCGCTCGCCGGCGGGTCCGCCGGTGGGCACCTGGCGGCCCTGGTTGCCCTGGGCGCCGTCGGCGACGAGGACGTCGCAGCGTTGGCCCTGTTCAACCCGGTCGTCGACCTCGCGTCGGTCGCCCGTGCCGACGCCGAGCTGCGTGAGGTCCTGAGCCGGCTGCTCGGTGGATCGCTCGACGACGTCCCCGACCGGTATCACTCCGCGTCGCCCATCACGTACGTCGGAGCGGGCGCACCTCCCACGCTGGTCTTCCACGGCACGCACGACCGCCTCGTGCCGTACGAGCGCTCGGAGGCGTTGGTCCGGGCCCTGGGCGCCGCCGGGGTGGCCGCGGACCTCGTACCAGCTCACGGCGCCGGCCACGGGTACTTCAACGTCGACCCGTGGTTCGGCCCGTGCCTCGACCGGCTCGTCGAGCTCGCGCGCTCGGTCCACGGAGCTGGTGCACTGTCACCATGACGGGAACCAGTTCGATCGAGCGGACCGTCATGCGGACCCGCGACGGCGTCGAGCTGGCCACGGACGTGTGGCTGCCCGCGGGCGGCACGCCGCGCCCGGTGATGCTGCTCCGCACGCCCTACGGCATCGACGGAGGTGCGGGTCTCGGTCCCGAGGGCTGGGTGGACAAGGGCTGGGCCGTCGTCCTGCAGGACGTCCGCGGCCGCTACCGGTCGGCCGGGGCCTTCGACCCGTGGCGCCAGGAGATCCCTGACGGCGAGGACGCCGTGCTCTGGGCGGCGGCCCAGCCGTGGTCGGACGGCCGCGTCGTCACTGTGGGCATGTCGTACGTCGGCGGCACGCAGTGGCTCGCGGCATCGACGAGCCCGGCGCCGCTGCGAGCCATCTCACCGGTGATGTGCGGCCCCGACGTGCGTGACGGGTGGATGTACGAGAACCGCGCGTTCCGGGGGCTGAACACCAACTGGTCCTTGAACATCGCGGCATCCCGGCCGGGCGTCGGGGACGAGGAGCTGGAACGGATCTCTCAGCTCCGCGCCGGCCACCTGTCGGAGCACCGCGCCTCGGTCGACGCCATCGCGGCGGTCTTCCCGCCGTACCGCCAGTTCGTCGACTACGACGATGGCGGGTTCTGGCAGCAGCTCGACACGACGCGCCGCTTGGGCGCGATGGACGTCGCCGGCTACCACACCGCCGGGTGGTACGACGTGTTCTGCGAGGCCGGAATCGCGGGCTACACCGGCCTGCGCACATCGGCCGCGAGCGAGTACGCGCGCACCAGCCAGCGACTGGTCATCGGGCCCTGGTCGCACGCCAGCGTCTACGGCAGCGTCACGGGCTCGGTGGACTTCGGACCGCTGGCGAACGGCTGGACCCAGGGCTTCCCGGACGAGCTGAACGCGCTGCTGACGGGCTCGCTCGACCGGCGCGCGGTGCCGACCGGGGTGAGCGTGTTCGTGATGGGCGCCAACCGCTGGGCGCACCTGCCCGACTGGCCGCCACCCTGTACGGCGACCGAGCTGTTCCTCGACGACCGCGGCCGACTCGTGACCGTCGCGCCCTCCGTCAGCGGCGAAGACCGGTTCGTGCACGACCCGCAGGACCCGGTGCCGAGCCACGGCGGGCGGACCCTGGGCGAGGCCCTCATGGGCCCCTTCGACCAGCGAGAGGTCGAGGAGCGGCCGGACGTGCTGGTCTTCAGCACCGACCGGCTCGAGACGCACAGGTGGGTCATGGGCGAGGTGCGCGCCTCGGTGTGGTTCAGCACGACCGCGGCCGAAGCTGATGTCGTGGTCAAGCTCGTCGACGTCCTGCCCGACGGACGCGCCATCAACGTCGTCGAAGGCGCACGCCGCATCGTGGGAGGGCCCCGAGCCGCGCTCGTGGAGCTGCCCGTCGGGTCCACCGGCCACTGCTTCCTGCCCGGCCACCGCATCCGGGTTGAGGTCGCGACGGCGAGCTTCCCGCGCATCGCGCTGGCACCGGCGGGCCGGCAGACCGTCCATCGCGGTGGGCGCACGCCGTCGTCGATCACCCTGCCCGTGGTCGCCGAGCCCGCCTAACCCACGGGGACGATCGCCTCGCTGGCCTGCTGGCGGTACTCGCGCGGGGTGACACCGCGCAGCGCGCGGAAGACGCGGCTGAAGTACGCCTGGCTCGTGAACCCGCAGCGCGCCGAGATCCTGCCGACCGGCTGCGACGTCGTCGCGAGCAGGTGGGCCGCGTGCGCGATGCGGGTCTCGGTGACCCAGGCGATCGGTGTGCATTGCAGCCATCGCTGGAAGCTCCGGACGAGATGGCTGCTGCTCACGTTGCTGAGCTCGACGAGGCGGGGGAGCCCCAGCCGCAGGTTCTCCTCCCGCCGCATCGCCTGGCACGCCTCGGCGAGCCACGTCGGCCCCTCTCGTGCCTCCGCCTCTGAGCCCTCGACGAGGTCGACGAGGGCAGAGAGAAATCTGACAAGACCTAACGCCGTCGTGTCTTGCTGGTAGCGGGCGAGCGTCGCCTCGAACAGCTCCAGGACCAGGGGCCACCGGTGCTGGTCGACGTGCACGACGACGGGATCCGCCGAGTCGGTCCACTCCGGCGGCACCGCGGGAGCGACGAGCGACCTGAACGCGTCCCAGGCCGTCGTGGGGAACGCGATGTTGATGATCTCTGCCCGGCCACTTCTCAGTGTGGAGAGGCGATGCGTGTCACCAGGCCGCACGAAGACCACCGATCCAGGGCCGAGCACGTGCTGCTCGGACTGGGCACGGTGCTCCACCAGGCCGTGCGTGACGGCGAGCAGCTCGTAGAAGTCGCCGTGCCCATGGACGCTGGTGTAGCGGCCGACCGGAACGAGGGCCGCGTGGTAGGGACCCGACTCCACGTCGCGGAACCACAGGGCGCGCGACATGCGAGAAATCTACAAAGACAGGAGCGGAGAGTGCTAGTGGTCACGGCGGGGTGGCCGACAGGCTTCCACCATGCATCCGCTGACCCCACGGAGCGCCACGTGACCACCACGACCGACATCACCCACGTGCGCGAGTACGAGCGGGACGGCTTCACGATCTTCCGCGACGTCATCGACCCGGAGCTCCTCGCCCGCGCCAGCAGCCATGTCGAGTGGCTGCTCGCGAACAACCCGGACCTGCGGGGCGAGGGCCTCGAGATGCAGGCGGTCCCGCCGGACCCGTTCTGGGTGAGCCTGGTCTCCGACACCCGCCTGGTCGACATCGCCGAGCGCTTCCTCGGCCCGGACATCGGGCTCTTCGCGTCGCACTACTTCTGCAAGCCGGCCTTCACCGGCCAGGCGGTGCTGTGGCACCAGGACGCTGCCTACTGGCCGCTCGAGCCGATGGATGTCATCACGCTGTGGCTCGCCATCGACGACTCGACGACCGAGAACGGCTGCCTGCGCGTCGTGCCGGGCAGCCATCACGACGAGGTGCACGAGCTCAGGACGCGGGACGACGTCGACAACGTGCTCGGGAGCGAGGCCGCTGCCACGGTCGACGAGGCCGACGCGGTAGACCTGGTGCTGCGCGCCGGTGACGTCGAGGTGCACCACCCGAACATCCTGCACGCCTCCAACGCCAACACGTCACCGCACCGGCGCTGCGGGCTCACGATCCGGTACATCCCCACGACGACCAACGTCCTGCTGCCTGCCTGGCCCACCGCCTACCACCTGCGCGGGGAGCGGGGCGACAACAACTGGAAGACGCCGCCGGT
>CAMLIA010000069.1 GCA_946479905.1 uncultured Frankiales bacterium
GCCGGCGAGGGCGTCATCTCGCAGAAGATGTTCAACCGCTTCGGCACCGCGGTCGGCCTGGACCTGCCCGACGCCGGGCTGCGCGAGGAGTGGCGGTCGCGCCCCGGACCGCACTACCTGCACGGCGACGCGGAGAACCTGCCGTTCCTCGACGACCAGTTCGACCTGTGCGTGTGCGTCGAGGTGCTGGAGCACCTGCGCGACCCGGAGGCCGGCCTGCGCGAGCTCGCGCGCGTCACCTCACGGCACCTGCTGCTCAGCGTCCCCCGCGAGCCGCTGTTCCGCGGCTCCAACCTCGTGACCGGTCGTTACGTGAAGGACCTCGGCAACACGCCCGGGCACCTCAACCACTGGTCGAAGTCGTCCTTCGCCCGCTTCGTGTCGCAGGTGGCCGACGTGCAAGCGGTCGCCTCGCCGTACCCGTGGACGATCGTCTGGGCGACCGTCCGCTAGCTCGAACTCGGTCTCAGCAGGCGATCACCCGGCCTGACCTCGGGGAGGGTGGGACGAGGTCGCGGCTAGCTCGCGCGGACCGTCGCGCGCTCGGCGATCTCGACCGGGGATCCGTCGGCGGGCGAGAGCATCCCGAACCGCATCTTCTTGGTGTGCTCCAGGGAGTCCTCGATGAGCGCGCGGTTGGTGCGCAGCAGGTCGCCGGTGATGCCGCCGAGCACCGACAGGAACGACGCGAGCAGGAAGACCGCGCCCAGCAGCAGGGACTGCAGGTGCGACCCGTGCGAGGACTCCGTCGCCACGATGATCCCGTAGCGCACGAAGGGGATGAGGCCGAGCACGCCGAACAGCGCCGCGAAGGCGCTGAAGATCACGTACGGCTTGTACATGATGTAGGCGCGGACGATGGCCCCGGCCGACTTCAGCACGTGCTGGTAGGTGCTCTTGAACAGCCGCGACTCGCGGGTCTTGGCGTTGGTGCGGATGGGGACGCTGGTGATCGCGAGCTTCTTGTTGCCCGCCTGGATGATCGTCTCCATGCAGTAGGAGAAGCGCGTGATCGTGTTGAGGAGCATGAGCGAGTCGCGCGAGTAGGCGCGGAAGCCGCTCGCCGCGTCGGGCAGGTCGGTCCCGGCGGCCTTGTTGACGATGTTCGAGCCGAACTTCTGCAGCCACTTCTTCGGCCCGCTGAAGTGCTCGACGAGGTGCACCTGCCGGTCGGCGATGACGATGTCGGCCTTGCCCTGCAGGATCGGCTGCACCAGGTCGGCGATGCGCTCCTGCGGGTACTGGTTGTCCCCGTCGGTGTTGACGACGATGTCGGCGCCGAGCTCCAGCGCTCGCTGCACCCCGTCGTGGAAGGACCGGCCCAGGCCGCGGTTGCGGGCGTGCCGCACGAAGTGGGTCACGCCGAACGACTGCGCCACCTCGACGGTGCGGTCCGTGGACCCGTCATCGATGATCAGGACGATGATCTCGTCGATGCCCGGGATCTCCTTGGGGATCGTGGAGAGCACGAGCGGCAGCGTGTCCTCCTCGTTGAGGCACGGGACTTGGACGACGAGGCGCACGCGCGCCATCCTATCGGTCACGGGCCGCTCCCCTAGGCTGCGACGCGTGCCCGCGCCCGGTGACCCCTTCCGGTTCCGGGGGATCTTCCGTGGCGTGCCGGTGGTCGTCTGGGGGATCGTCGCCACCTTCGCGGCCCTGCTGCTGCTGCACACCGCGCTGACGCCGCTGTACCGCGCGCCCGACGAGGCCCGGCACGTCGACCAGGTGCTCGCGCTGCGTGAGGGCCGCGGGTACCCGCCGCCCGGCAAGGAGGTGCTCAGCCAGGAGGTGCTCGGCTCCTACTGGGCCGCGGGGTACGCCGCCGAGGGCCCGAACGGCATCGGCGTCCCCGACCCGCGGACCGACATCCGCACCCCGCTGCCGCTCACCCGCGCGGGTGCCCCGGACCTTGCACACGCCCCTGCGTACCAGGACGTCCCCCCGCTGCGCCGGCCGCTCGCCCAGCTGAACCAGATGACGCAGCACCCGCCGCTCTACTACGCGGTCGGGGCCGCCCTGCTGTGGGTGATCCCGTGGGACCAGGACCTGCCGTTCCCCTGGGTGATCGGCATCCTGCGGCTGCTCTCGGTCGCCTGCATCGTGCTGCTCCCGCTGCTGGCCTTCGCGACGGCCCGCCGGCTCGGGCTCGCGCCCCCGGCGTGCACGGCCGCCGCGGCCGTACCCCTCGCCGTCCCGCAGCTCGCGCACGTCGGGACGGCCGTCACCAACGACAGCCTGCTGATCGGGCTGATGTCGCTGCTCACCGTCGCCCTGACCTTCGTCGCGACCGGCGACCTCAGCAAGCGCACGGCGGTGTACGCCGGGCTGCTGACCGCTGCGGCCCTGTTCACCAAGGCGTTCGCGCTGGCCGCCATCCCGTGGATCCTGCTCGCCTACGGCATCGCGCTGTGGCGCACCCGCTCGCGGCTCGCGGTCGGCGGCGCGATCGTGGCCGGGACGACCAGCCTGCTCGGCGGCTGGTGGTACGTCGTGAACGTGCTCCGGTACGGGTCGGTGCAGTCGGAGCAGACGGTGCAGCGGAACTACCACGAGGCGCCTGCCGGTTTCACGCCGTCGCTGTCGTCGTACCTCCGGCACTTCGCGAGCTACGTGTCCCAGCGGTTCTGGGGCGAGTTCGGCTACCTCGAGATCCCGCTGCCGTCGGCGTTCACGACGTCCGCGACGGTGGCGCTGCTCGCGCTGCTGGTGCTGGGCGCGGTGTCGGTCCGGCCGCTGCTGCCGGGGCTCGCGCTGCTCGCGCCGCTCGCCGGGATCGCCGCCATCATGCTCGCCGGGACCTACGGCCTCTACCGGAAGTACGCCATCTTCCCAGGCCTCCAGGGGCGCTACCTGTTCCCGGCGCTGGCCGCGGTCAGCGTGCTCGTGGCCGCCGGGCTGTTCCTCGTCGCCCGCAGGTTCGCGGCGCCGGTCGCCGTGCTGCTCGCGGCCGGCTGCCAGGCCTACGGGAGCGGCTACGAGCTCGACAAGTTCTGGGGTGGCAGCCTGCGGACCGTGGCGGCGTGGTCCTGGTACCCCGGGTTCCTCGTCTACCTGCTCGTCGTCGTGCTCGTCGGCGGCGCGCTCGCGTCGCTGGCGCTGGCCACCCGGGAGGCCGTGGCGTGAAGCGCGTCCCGGCCGTCGTGTGGGTGCTGGTGGGCCTCAACGCCGCCCTGCTCTCGGTGTACGCCCTGCTCTTCCCGCCTTACACCGGGTTCGACGAGCCGCAGCACGTCGACATGACCCTGCACGTCGCGCGCGGGGAGACCTGGCCCTGGCCCGGTCCGGGCGAGCTGCCGCTGTCGGCTCCCATCGCGCGCTCGTCGAACCCGGTCTACCGGGCTGCGAACGGTCCCGTGGTGCACCAGCCGTTCGACGACTCCTTCATCGGCGACCGGGGCGACCGGCCGACGATCGGTGCGCTCGCCACCCCGCTGCCGCCGCACACCAACTACGCCAACCAGATGGTGCAGCACCCGCCGGCCTACTACGCGCTCGCGGCGGTCGTCCTCAAGGCGTGGCCCGGGCCCATCGAGGACATGCGGTACGACCAGGTCGTCGGGCTGCTGCGGCTGCTCAGCGTGGTGCTGCTGACGCCGCTGCCGCTGCTGTTCTGGAAGGGCATCTCGCTGCTCACCGACCCGCCGGTCGCGGTGCTGGGCGCGGCGCTCAGCCTCGCGATCCCCGGGCTGACCCGCATCGGCGCGAACGTGCAGAACGACGACCTGCTCGTGCTCGCCGTGACCGGCCTGACGGTCGCGCTGATCCGCGTCGTGACAGGCGACCTGACGCGACGGACCGCGATCGCCGTCGGGCTCCTGACGGCCCTGGCGCTGTTCACGAAGGGCTTCGCCCTCGTGCTGCCGCCGGTGCTGGTCGCGGCCTACGCCGTCCACCGGCGCGCCGGCGTCCGCCCCGGGCTCTGGGCGCTCGGCGTCGGCGGGGTGCTCGGCGGCCCGTGGTACCTGATGAACCTGATCCGCTTCGGCAAGCTGCAGGTCGAGGGGCTCGGGCCGAGGGACGACCCGCTGTTCCGTCGCGAGTCGGCGACACCGGGCCCCCACACCTGGACCGGCTACGTCGACCACGTCTCCGGCCTGCTCAACCGGCGCTTCTGGGGAGCCATCGGGGTGATGGACAAGCCGTCCCTGCCGCTGTGGCTCGGCTGGCTGCTGACGGCTGCGGTCACGGCGCTGATCGTGGTCGCGCTCGTCAGCACGAGGCCCCGCGCGCGGCTGGCCGTCCTGCTGCTGCCGGTCCCCCTCATGCTGGTGCTCGTCGTCTTCGGCAGCCAGCACTGGTGGCGCTTCAACGGCGGGCTGCCGGGCGTGCAGGGCCGCTACCTCTACCCCGGCCTGCTCGGGACGGTCGCGGTCGTGTGCGTCGGGGCGCAGCGGCTGCTCGGGTCCCGCCGGGCGCTCGCGCCGCTGATCGGGCTCGGGGTGGCGGGGCTGCTGCAGGTGTGGGCGCTCGCGATCGTGCTGCACACCTACTGGGGCCGCGACCACGACGTCGTCGCCACGGCCAGGAGCATCGGCCACTGGTCGCCCTGGCCCCCGGCCGTGACCGCCCTGCCCTTCGTGGCGGTCGCGGTGCTGGCCCCGTGCGCGCTCGTCCTGTGCCTGCGCGGCGCCTTCCGCCGCGCCCCTGCCCGCGAATCGGTTTGAACTGATCTCGGGGCACGGGGCAACCAACCAGTTCCGCGCCGAACCGGACCCGTGCAACCGTTTCGCGGCCGCCCGGGCGAGGAATCGGGTTGAACTGGTTTCCAGCACCGGCGGGTGCAACCAGGTGTACGGAGAAGGGCCGGACTGAAACCGGTTGCGCGCGCAACGATCAGCGCGGGGGCGCGGTGTCGATGAAGGGGAACGCGTCGCCACCGGGCTCGAAGCCGAGGTCGGAGTAGCGGGCCGTCGCCACGTCGGCGAACGCCTCACCGCTGCCGTCGCAGATGCCCTCGAGATCGGTCAACCCTTCAGGGTGATCCCGGGCGGTGGTGAAGACCCGCTCCCCGTGGGCGATCAACCAGCTGCGTTCGGCCGCGAAGGCATCTGGGTCCTGCGGGCCGCACAGCCGGTCCAAGCGGGTCTTGAGCGCGCGGGTGTTGAGCTCCGCGTCGCGGGCGACGAGCTGCTGCTGCCACGACTCGAGGCGCGGAGCCTTGGCGTCGGCCAGCAGGTGCCCGAGGACGGCGGCCCGGTCCTCGACGGGGCCGCCCCCGGTCCGCGCCACCAGCTTCCAGAACGCCCGCTCGTCGAGCACGTCGCCCGGGACCGCCGAGCCGGACGAGCAGCCGACGACGAGAGCAAGCAGCAGCGTGGCCCGTCTCACCTACTGCTTCGGTGCCTTGTCGAGGGCGGCCTGCAGGTCGTCGAGGAAGCGGTTCTGCGGCACGGTGTCCCACATCGACCCGTAGCCCCCGACGCCGAACATGGTGCGCTCCACCAGCTCGATCACGACCACCTTCGACGCGACGATCTCCTGGATCATCCGCTTCTTGGCCTGCGGCTGGACCCCGGCCAGGATCCCCTTGGTCAGCTCCGGCACCCGGGTCACGTCGCGGAAGAACGGCTGGAACTTGTTGCCCGTCATCGCGCGCTGGGTGAACGAGTCACCGATCCACACCGTCCGCGGCTGGAAGAGCGGGGCGCTCGTGGACGTCGCCGTGAAGCGGGAGATCGTGTAGAGACCGGGCTTCTCCGGTCGCAGCTCCTCCGGCTTCGCGGGGGTGACCGTCACGCCGTCGCGGACGACGTACACCGCCTGGAACGGGTGCAGCTTGCCGCGGATCCCCTCGATCGTCTCGAGGTCGCCCGGCTCCTTGTAGAACTGGCCGGCGGTGATCACGGTGCCCTTGAGCAGCGCCGGGTCGAGCTTGTCCGCGACGGCGGTGGTGAACATCGCCTCCGCGTCCTGGTTCCAGTGCGTGTCGTACGGCAGGAAGACCTGCTGGCCCTTCTGCTTCTCCAGCTGCCGCACCTTGGCCCGCATGTCGATGAAGCCGTCGACGCCCAGGGAGGCGAGGGCCCGGTAGCGCGCGGTGCGGGCCGCCTCCGCGCAGGCCCGCTGCTCGAAGCTCTTCGGCAGGTGCTCCGGGTCCGCGGTGCTCTTGTCCGGCGGCACCGTGATGACGAGCCGCCGGCCGGACGCCTTGAGCATCGCGTCGAGCCGGCGCACGCCCGCGATCACCCGTTCCAGCGGGATCTCCGGCGCGCACGCCTTGTTGAAGTCGTCGTAGAAGTAGAGCCAGCCGTCCTCCCCCGCCAGCACCTGCTGGTGGCTCGCCGACCCGTAGTAGGAGGGCGGCTCGTCGAAGACGCCGCCGATGAGCTTCTCGTTGGCGCGGATCGCGGCGTCCCGCAGCGGGAAGTGGTCGGCGGCGTACGACGTGAGCTCGTCGAAGGTCTTGAAGCCGTCGATCTCCGGCCGCGGGGCGAGCTGGCGGTTCTCGCCGGGGACCGAGTCCGACCGGGACCCGGCGGCGAACGCGGCCCAGGGGCCGAAGAGCAGGGCTGCGCCGAGGAGCGCGACGACGGCCCGGGTGGCCTTCGACTCCCGGGCCGGGTGCGGGGGCGCCAGGGTGTCCGGGCCGCCCGCGAGCGGGATGTCCCGCTCCTGGCCGGACCCCTGTCCCTCTGCTCTGTCGCTCATGGCAGCCGTCCTCAGAACCGGAAGTACAGGAAGGGGCTCAGGGTGCCCGCGGCGACGACGACGGCGGCGTACGGCGCCGCCACCCCGGTGTAGGCCACTCTCAGCCCGCTGGCGACGGCGCTGCGACCGTCGTCGAGGAACCTGCCCATCACGAACCGCCTCGGCACGAGCACGACGAGCAGGGCCAGCGCGAAGACCAGGGTGCGGTAGTGCGTGAGGACCGTGGTGACCTCCGCCGGCACCGGGCCGCCGTGCCAGAGGAACATCCGCTGCAGCACGTGACCGGCCTCGGTCATGTCGGCGGCCCGGAAGAACACCCAGCCGATCATCACCAGCACGATCGTGATCGCGCGGCGCAGGACGACGAGCCGGTCGTCCGGGAGCTTCGCGATCCCGGTGGCGCGCTCGACCACCAGCCACCCGCCGTGGTACATGCCCCAGATCAGGAAGGTCCAGGCGGCGCCGTGCCAGAAGCCGGAGGCGACGAAGATGATCCAGAGGTTGCGGTAGGTCTGGAAGCTCGACCCGCGGTTGCCGCCGAGCGGGATGTAGAGGTAGTCGCGGAACCAGCGCGAGAGCGACATGTGCCACCGCTGCCAGAAGTCGGTGATGCTGACCGACGAGTAGGGCCGGTTGAAGTTCTCCGGGAAGTGGAAGCCGAACATCCGGGCGAGCCCGATGGCCATGTCGGAGTAGCCGCTGAAGTCGAAGTAGATCTGCAGGGTGTACGCCGCCACGCCCAGCCACGCGACGGGCGTGGTGAGCAGCGAGCTGTCCATCCGGAAGACGGTGTCGGCGACCGGCGCGACGGTGTCAGCGACCAGCACCTTCTTCGCCAGGCCGAGGGAGAACCGCGGCATCCCGGCGGCGAAGTCGTCGAAGCGGTGCCTCGGCACGGTCGCGAGCTGCTCGGCGATCTCGTGGTACCGGACGATCGGGCCGGCGACGAGCTGCGGGAACATCGCGATGTAGGTGATGAACTGCACCGGGCTCTTCTGCGCCTTCCGGCTGTGCCGGTAGACGTCCACCACGTAGGACAGGTGGTGGAAGGTGAAGAAGCTGATGCCGATCGGGAGCGCGATGTGCAGGATCGGGCTGGTGTCCGCACCGAAGACCTTGCTGAGGTTGTGGATCTGCGTCGTGGCGAACCCGGCGTACTTCCAGATCCCCAGGATGCCGAGGTCGAACCCCACCGTGGCGACGAGCAGCGCCTTGCGGCGGCCGAGGTTGCGGTGCGCCGCCTCGCTGTCGATGATCCGGCCGGACGTGTAGTTGACGGCGATGACGCCCAGCAGGGCGAAGACGAACGACAGGCCGCCGAAGACGTAGAACACCAGGCTGACGACGGACAGCAGGGCGTTGCGGAACCTCGCCGGCAGCAGCCAGTACGCGACGAGCGTCGCGGGCAGGAAGTACCACAGGAACAGTGGGCTCGCGAAGCTCATGAGAACGTCATCGTAGGAGGAACCGGGCCTCGAAGGCCCGTCGCGAGAGGCGTGTCACAACGGCCTTTCGCCGCCGCAGCAGGGCCGGCAACCAGACCAGCAGCGAGCCGAGCGCCCGCACCCGCGCCCACGCCTTGGCGCGGGACTCCCCGAGCGCGACGCTGACCGTGGTGAGCGGGTACCTCAGCAGGGACCGCACCACCAGCGGCCCGCTGGCGCAGGTCACGAGCGTCGCGAGCCGGTTGCGCTCGGTGTAGAAGGTGTGCAGCAGCGAGGCACCCCCGCCGGTGGTCGCGGAGTGCTCGTGGACGGCGACCGCGCCGGGCTGGAACACGACGCGGTGACCGGCCAGCCACAGCCGCCACGACAGGTCCACGTCCTCGTAGTAGAGGAAGTACCTCGGGTCCATCCCGCCGACCTCGCGCACCGCCGACATCCGCAGGGCGAGCGCCGCGCCGCAGCCGTAGGCCACCTCGGCGGGCGCGTCGCCACCGGTGTCGAGGTCGTGCCCGTAGCCGGTGCGCTCGAGGTAGCCGCCCGCGCTCTGCAGCCGGCCGTCGGGCAGCAGCAGCCGGCTGGTCACGCCAGCGACGGAGGGGTCGTCGAACGGCGCCAGCAGCTGCGTGAGCCAGCCGGGGCGGACCACCGCGTCGTTGTTGAGCAGCACGACGTACTCGCTGGTGACGTGCTCGAGCCCCACGGCGACGCCACCGGCGAAGCCGAGGTTGGTGGCGTTGCGGACGACCTGCACCTGCGGGTACCGGCCGGCCAGCAGGTCCGTGGTCCCGTCCGTGGACGCGTTGTCGACGACGACGACCGGCGCGCCCTCGGGCAGCACCGCGTCCAGGCACGGGCGCAGCAGGTGGGCGCCCTGCCAGGTGACGACGAGGACGGTGGCGCTGCTCAGAGCCCGCGCTCCTCGAAGCTCGCGTACTCGTTCAGCTTGCGCATGCCCTTGGCCAGCTGGACGAACGCCTTGCGGCCCACGCTGGTCTGCCAGGGGTTGGCCACGCCCTTCGGGAACCGCAGCTTGCCGGCCTCGAGGTCGAAGGCGTACCACCTCTCGAGCTTCGAGAACGCCTGCTGCTCCGGGCTTCTCGTGTCGAGAGCGGTGCTGATCCCGTCGAAGAGGTGACCGGGCTGGTAGTGCTCGGGGTGGAAGTTCTCGAAGGCGATGTCCTCGGGACGGCGCCAGAACGGCCACTCGTGCGGGTACTGCGGCCAGCACATCGTGCGGAAGGTGCGCGGCTCGGCGAACCGCTCCGGAGCGACCAGCCGGCCGTGGTTGAGCGGCAGGCTCCACTCGCAGAACGGAGTGGTCGGGCTGAGCTTCTCGGCGGCGGCGAAGGCCTGCGCGAACAGCGCCTTGTCGATCGGCTGCGGCATGTGGCTCGCGTACGCCAGCGTCGGACCGCCCAGGTAGGACATCGCGAGGTACGACGAGTGCTGGACGCCGTCGTAGGTGCTCTCGTTGCGGCGCCACTTCGCGAGGTCGTAGAAGCAGTAGCTGACCAGCCGGCCGTGGTCGACGAAGTCGGTGACCGGCACGGGCCGCAGCGGCCGGTAGTCGTCGTCGCTCTGCAGCACCACGTCGTCGACGGGACCGCGGGCGTACAGCGCCTTGCGCAGGTGGGCGTTGCGGGCGCTGTGCGAGGTCGGGATGTCGCGGGCGACGTCGGAGTCGGAGACCACCACCACGTCCAGGTCCACCCCGTCGGTGGCCCGCTTCACGGCCTCCGGCTGCGGCGTCAGCACGACCGCCTGGGTGATCCACGGCATGAAGTGCCGGACGTAGGACAGGGTCTCCGCCAGCACGGCCGGGCGGTTGGAGATGTAGGCGACCTGCCTCAGCCCGGGGCTCTTCGCCATGGTCTCGACCCTATCGCCCGGATCAGGAGCGACGACCGCGGGCGAGCTTGGCCGCGCGCGTCGCGACCCGGCGCGCGAGCAGGCCGGCGCCGCCCTGCGCGAGGTACTGCCGGGCGAGCGCGACCTCGCCTCGCCAGCCGGGCGACGGGGTCGGCGCGCGCACCGGGTCGAACGGACGGCCCAGGTTGTAGCGCGCGACGTCGTCCAGCAGGTCAGGAGCGCGGTGCGGTGCCCGGCAGTAGTCCAGCAGCGGACCGAGCACGGCGTCCCAGTGGTAGGCCTCGGAGAGCCGTCGTGACGCCGCGGCGCACGCCGCGCGCGCTGCCGGGTCGTCGATCAGCGACAGCAGCGCGACGGCGAGCGCCTCGACGTCCTCCGCGGGGACGGTGCGGCCGATCCCGCTGTCGGAGATGACGTCGCTGAAGACGTCGCCGGACGTGGCCACGACCGGCAGTCCCGCCCAGAGGTAGTCGAGGATGCGGGTCCGGAAGGAGAACGCCGTCTCGACGTGGTCCAGGTGGGTGGACACGCCGATGTCCGCGTCGAGCAGGAACGACCCGCGGTCGTCGTACGGCACCCAGCCCTCGTTGAAGAACACCCAGCGCCCGGTGAGCCCGAGGGAGTCCGAGAGCGCCCTGGTCTCGGCGGCGGTGCGCATCGCGGGGACGGCCGGGTTCGGGTGCTTGCCGCCGAGGAACACCAGCCGCACCTCGTCGTGGGTCTGCCGGACCTCGTCGACCGCGCGCACCAGCGTCTGCGGGTCGAACCAGTTGTAGAGACCACCACCCCAGAGCAGCACGATGTCGTCGGCTCCGATGCCGGGCAGCACGCCCTTGATCGCAGGCACGGTGCGGGTCGGGGGCTCGGCGGAGACGCCGAACGGCACGAGGTCGAGCAGCGCCCGCAGCGACGGGTCCGCGTCGTAGGTCAGCGCGTTCACCCGACCGATCGACGCCAGGGCCCCGATCCAGAAGTCGCGCTGCTTCTCCGACGCGGTGAGGAAGAAGTCGCCGCGGCGCATCGCCCGGTTGAGGATCGCCGTCGCGTTGTGCACGACCGCCATCCGGTCGCGGTGCGAGCGCTCGCGCGACAGCTCGAGGTTCTCGAGGTGGTAGGGGTCGTAGAGGTCCACGACCACGCACGCGTCGGACGCGGCGATCGCCGGCACGTTCTGGAGCACCGACCCCTGCACGACGAACACCTCCACCCCGGGAGGTACGTCGTCGAGCATCCCCACCTCGAACCGGCCGTCCGACTCCCGGGTGCAGCCGGCGGTCGACAGCAGCGAGACGTCGTGCCCGTCGTCGGCCAGCGCCGCGGCGAACTGCCAGGCCCGGATGGCCGGGCCGGCCATCGCCGCGCCCAGCACGTCCGCCGTGGCGACGACCACCCGCGTCACGAGGCGGTGTGCCCCTCGGGGTCGCACAGGTAGCCGTAGATGCCGGACAGGGCCGGCTGCCACTCCGCGTGCCCTGCGGCGATCGTCGCGAGGGCGCCCTTGCGCAGCCGGATCCGCAGCTCGTAGTCGACGACGGCGCGCTCCAGCGCCTCGACCAGCCCGTCGACGGTCCGCTTCGCCAGCAGCGAGTTCTCGCCGTCCTGCAGGACCCAGTGGCCCCACGGGTTGTCGAAGGCGACGACGGGGACGCCGCACGCCATCAGCTCGAGCGGGAGGTACGACGGGTGCTTCGACACCGTGAGGGCCAGCCCGATGTCGCACTGCCGGTAGAGCTCGCCGGTCGCGCGGTAGTCGAGCAGCCCGTAGTGGTGCATGCCGGAGTAGCCGCCCTCCGGCACCGCCCAGGAGCCCGCGGTGACGATCCGGACCCGGTCGCCGAGCCGGTCCTTCAGCTCGTCCAGCGCCAGCGACGCCATCTCCCAGCAGTTGCGCCAGTGACCGGGCCGCGCGTACACGAACACCGTGGCGGGGTCCTCCGGCATCCGCTCCACCCGGCCCCGGGCGTGGAACACCGTGGGGTCGATCGCCGGCGTGAAGCTCCAGCCCTTCCCGGCGTACTCCGTGTCGTAGATCTGCTTGAGGTTCTCGGTGTTGCACAGCCCGTAGAGGCCCAGCTTGTAGGTCTCCTCGGTCAGCGCGTAGAGCGTCGAGGCGGGGTAGAACATCGGCTCGAAGTCCTGGATCAGGTAGAACTTCCGCTTCGCCCCGGTGAAGTGCGCGACCCCGTAGGCCGTGACCCACAGCGTCGCGATGGCGACGTCGCACTCGGGGATCCGCTCCAGCGACGCCCCGGCCGAGCCGTCGTAGAAGTGGATCTCCACGTCCTTCAGCGCGGGGAACGCGGCAGCGAGCCCGGAGCGGATGAAGTGGTCGGGACCGGCGCCCCACACGACGAACCGGTTCTCCACGCCGTGCTCGCGGGCCAGCTGGTCGGCGATGCGCAGCGCGGTGTTGATGCCGCCGTAGAACGGGCTGTCGATGTCGGGGAAGAACCAGTTGACCGTCTTGACCTCGAACGGCTCGGCGTTGGCGGCGTGCAGCGCCTCGACGGCCTTGGCGTCGACCGGGAGCGCCCGGCACATGTCGGCGAGGTTGGTGGACTCGGTCTCGGTGGTCGACTGGCGGAAGACCTTGAAGGTACGGCCGAGCGGGCCGCTGATCATCTCCTGCACGGTCTTGTCGTGCTCGCCCTTGAGCCGCGGCACCCGGGACGACAGCGACAGGTTCGGCGAGAAGTACGGGTCGCCGCCGAACAGCCACGGGTTGTAGCGCCAGTAGGACGCGAAGAAGTCCGCAGGCGGGATGTCCGCGGGGTCGCGGGTCGCGGACTCGAGGTGCCGCAGGCCCGCGAACGGCGAGCACACGTTGCGGTAGCCCTTGATGAAGGCGTCGATGCCGATCGCGACGTCGGAGCCGCACATGAGGAAGCGCTCGTCGAAGCCGCCGAGCTCCTCGAACAGCTCGCGCCGCACCGCCACGCAGGCCGACGTCACCGACAGCACGTTGCGGTACCAGCCAGTCGGGCCGAGGTGGGACGGCGAGCCAGGCTTCATGCCGCCGAAGACGTGGTCGGCGAAGCCGCCGAGGCCGAGCACCACACCGGCGTGCTGGATCTCGCCGTCCGGCCCGGTGAGCTGCAGGCCGGCCACGCCGATCTCGGGGCGCACCGCCCAGCCGACCATCTCGGTCAGCCAGGTCGGGTCGAGGACCTCGGTGTCGTCGTTGAGGAAGACCAGCACGTCGCCGGTTCCCTTGCGGGCTCCGAGGTTGTTGACCGCCGGGTAGCTGAACGGCTCGGTCCACCACTCGACCTTGAGGTCGAGGCCGTGGGAGTTGTCGGCGTACCACTTCTCGTTGTCCGCGGACCGCCCGCCGTTGTCGACGACGACGACCTCGAAGCCGCCGGCGTAGTCGGTGCGAGCCAGCGACGGCAGGCAGGTGGACAGCATGGGGCGGTTGTGCCGCGTGCAGATGACCACGGTCACCTTCGGCAGGTCGCCCTCGAAGACGGTGCGGACGGCCTGCCCCGAGGCGACGGCGCGCGCGGACAGCCCCTTGCGGTCCAGGTGCTCCTGCACCGCGCGCACGCCGGCCCCGTCCGGCCGGTCGTAGCGCCGGTGGACGTGGCCGAGGACGCGCGGCACCCGGGCGACCCGGTCGGCGGCGAGGTCGGCGCGAAGCAGCAGGTCCCAGGTGGCGGCGTCGCCGAAGCCGGAGCGCAGGCCGACGTTGGCCAGGAAGCGCTTGCGCCGGATGGCGAAGGAGTGGCCGACGTAGTCGGCACCGGCGAGGGTGTCCGGCGACCACGACGGCCGGAAGCGGGGCTCACGCCGGTCGCGGCCGTCGAGGACGTCGTCGTCCCAGTAGACGAGGTCGACGAGCGGGTCGCGGTGCGCGGACAGCGCCACGTGGTACAGGCAGTCCGGGGCGAGCCGGTCGCCGGCGTCGAGCAGCACGACGAAGTCGGCGGTGCTGTTGGCCACCAGCGAGTTGACGGCGACGGTGATGTCGCCGTCGCCGGTCCAGCAGGGAGCGTCGGGCGTGGTGCCGGGCACGAGCTCGGTCGGCGAGGCGCAGGCCAGCGACCAGTGGCCCCAGCTCTGCTCGCGGACGCTGGCGTAGGACTGCGCCACCAGCTCGGCGTCGGCCTTGCCGGAGGCGAGCACGATCACCAGCGTGGACAGCTGGTGCGTGACGCTCTTCGAGAGCTTCGCCTGCACCTCGAGGCCGTGCTTGGACGCGTCGTGCTGCTTGCGCCAGGAGGAGTACGACGGCTCGCCGAGGTCGATGACGCCCGGGATGCTCCAGATCTTCTTCAGGTTCGTGCGGACCCGGCGGCCCTCCTTGGCCGTCAGCAGGGCAGCCTTGGCGACCTCGCGGCGCGGCGTGCCGACCGGCACCGCCTTCTCGAACGCCACGCGGGCGCGCTGCCGCGGGCTCACCGGGCCCGCAGGGGTACCGGGCACGGCGGCCACAGGACGGCGCGCCGGTGCCACCGGCTTCGGCTCGGCCGGCGGCTCCACCACGGGAGGAGCGGGCGGCGCGAGCTCGCGCACCCGGGCCTCGAGCGCCTCGCGGCGCTGGTTCTCCTGCAGCAGCGCGTCCCGCAGGTGCCGGACCCGGTTGAGCAGCAGCTCCTCGGTGGTCGGGACGTCGGGGGGGCCGACCCTCTCCGGCTTGCGGGCGTCCTCGTGGGTGAGCTTGGCCTCGAGCGGCAGCTCCTCGTCGCGCGGGCCGGCAGTGCCGTTGGCGTGCGCCATCACGCCGCACTGCCACTGCGACTCGGTGCCCTCCTTCCAGAACACCGGGCCCCACGACGCGGGGTCGATCGGCTCCACGTCGGTGAAGCCGGCCCGGCGGAAGAGCTCGGCGAGCGACTCCGGTCCGTAGCACCAGATGTGCGGTGACGGCTGCACGTAGGAGTAGATGAAGGAGGCGTTGACCTGGTCGTTGCTGATGTCGCCGTCGAGGTAGGCCTGGAAGATCGCGTCCATGTCCGGGGTGACCGCGGAGATGACGGTGCCCGGCCGGAGCCGCTCGTTCATGATCCGCAGCGTCACGAGCGCGTCGCCGGGCATGATGTGCTCGAGCACGTGACCCATGTAGATCTCGTCGATCTCGGAGGCGTACTGCCGCAGGAACTCGGCGGCCTCCATGTAGATGTCGGCCTTGACGTCGCGGCTCTCGTCGACGTTGGTCCAGCCCTCCATGTAGGCCTGGCCGCACCCGAGGTTGACTCTCACGACGTGACTCCTTCTCGAACCGACTTCATGCTCCACGTGCCCGGCAGGTCGACGACACCGGCCCCTGCTGCGCCGTGCCCCGGCTGCACGTGCAGCGCGAAGGCCTGGTCGCGGTAGTCGTAGACGTGCGCCATCGTCGTGTCGACGACGGCGGCGCTGACGACGTACGCCCCCGGCTGCAGGAGCAGCCGGTCCATCCGGAAGTCCACGTACCCCTCACCGGTCGGGGTGCCGGTCACGACAGCGCCCTCGCGGGAGTTCGGACCGGACACGTGGGTCCCGCTCTCGTGGTAGAACGCCAGCCCGAAGACGGGCTCGGTCACGGGATCGTGCACCTCGTAGTGCATCCGGATGGTCAGCGGGTCGCCGGTGCTGCCGACGGGCGTCGGCGCTCCGGTCGCGTCGAGGAACTCCACCTTGCTGATGGTGATCTCGCGGGTGCCGCGCCGGCTGGCGCTGTCGTCGAGCGACTCCGCGTCACCGAGCCGGGACGCCTCCGCCTTGTTGACCTCGCGCAGGTAGGCGTCGACGACCTGCAGCGCCTTGCCCTCGGCCCGCATCTCGCCGTGGTCGAGCCACACCGCGTGGTCGCACAGCGTCTGCACCAGCGGCAGCGAGTGCGACACGAAGCAGATGGTGACGCCCTTGCGGCGCAGCTTGTAGAGGTGGTCGAAGCAGCGGCGCTGGAACTCCTCGTCGCCGACCGCGACGATCTCGTCGATGAGCAGGATCTCGGGGTCGAGGTTCACCGCGATGGAGAAGCCGAGCCGGACGTACATGCCCGAGCTGTAGATCTTCACGGGCGAGTCGATGAACCGCTCGAGGCCGCTGAAGGCGATGATCTCGTCGAGGGCGCCGTCGATCTGCTTGCGCGTCAGCCCGAGGATCGAGCCGTTGAGGTAGATGTTCTCCCGGCCGGACAGCTCCGGGTGGAAGCCGGCGCCGAGCTCGATCATCGCGCTCACCCGGCCGTCCGCCATGATCGTGCCGCTGGTCGGGCGGTGGATGCCGGCCAGCAGCTTCAGCATCGTCGACTTGCCCGACCCGTTGTGCCCGATCAGGCCGTACGTCGACCCGCGCGGCACCTCGAAGCCGACGTCCTTCAGCGCCCAGAACCGGTCGCCCTCGGTGGAGCGGCCGCGGACGAAGCGCTCCTTGATGTTGGTCCGGCGGTCGGAGTGCAGCTCGAAGACCTTGCTCACGCCCTCGACGCGGATGGCGATGTCGCTCGCGGGCTCGGTCACAGCAGCTCGGCCACGTCGCGGGAGCCGCGCTCGAAGAAGGAGAAGCCGAGCAGGAACACGACGACGCTGACCGCCGTCAGCCCGAGCAGCCTGCCGGCACTGGGCACCTTCAGGTCGTACACGACGTCCCGGAACGCCTCGACGAACTGGGTGAGCGGGTTCAGGTCGTAGTAGTCGCGGACCGCGATGCCGTTCCGGTGCACCGGCACCTTGCTGATCGGGTAGATGATCGGCGTCGCGTAGAAGAGCAGGTTGAGCCCGATCGACGTCAGGTAGGCAACGTCGCGGTACTTCACGTTGAGCATCGCGAGCAGCAGCCCGATGCCGAGCGCGAACAGGGCGAGCAGGGCCAGCAGCACGGGGAGCAGCAGGATCGTGAACGAGATGTTCTGCAGCACGATCATGACGACGACGAGCAGGCCCATCTCGATGCCGGCCTGGTAGAGCGTCGCGCCGGCGCCGCCGAAGACGGAGGCGAACGGCGGGAAGTAGATCTTCTTGAGCAGCGGGCCGGCGCCGGCGAGCGCGCCGATGGAGCCGGTGACGATCGCGTTGAAGAAGTTCCAGGCGACCAGGCCGGTGAACAGGTAGACCGCGAAGTTCTTCAACGTCCCGTTGCCGGCGACCGGCGGCGGGAACCGCAGGAAGAAGCCGAAGACCAGCGTGTAGATGCCGAGGGTCGCGAGCGGGTTGACCAACGACCAGAGCTGGCCGAGCGCGCTGCCCTTGTACTTGCCGCGCAGCTCGCGCTGGGCGAAGTTGCCGATCAGGCCCCGGTAGGTCCAGATCTCGGTGAGCTGCGGCATCGGTCTCGTCTCGTGGAGGGCACGGGAGCGTGCTCACTCTAGGGGATCTCCAGGGGACGAAGGCCTCACCTCCGGGGTCCCCAGGCCCGCGGCGCCGCGGCCCTAACCTCGGTCAGGTGCGCAGATCCCGTCGACGTGTGAGCCTGGCCACCCTCGTGCTCGCCGCGGCCTGCTCGGGCTCCACCCCGGCTGCCGTGGAGACCCCCACCTCGGCGCCGCCCCCCACTGGGTCCGGCGAGGTGACGCCGAGCCCCACGCCGTCCCCCACCCCGACCGCGAGGCCGACGCCCGTCGTACCCACCGGGTCGGAGTCGCCGGCACCGCTCGGCCAGCCGACCTGTGCGGCGTCCGCGGTGACGATCACCGACGCCGACACGGTCACGAGGCCGGGGTACCGCGCGGAGGTGTACACCCTGCGGACGAGCGGCGCGCCGTGCCAGCTGAACGGGTACCCGCGGGTCGTCGTCAACGGCGCCACGGTCACCCACGGCGGCGAGGGCCTGCCGCCGGAGACCGCGAAGCCGTACACGCTCAGCCGGGCCACGACGCTGTCGTTCGCCCTCGCGACCGCCCGCACGGGGACGTGTCGGGACGAGTCGACCATCACGGTGACGCTCCCCGGGACGACCAGGCCCAAGGGCGTCGTGACGAGCCTGCGGGTGTGCAACGCCAGGCTCGGCGTGACCCCCGTGCACCGCCTCGGTGACGACGAGTGACGCTGGTGTGACTCAAGGGATTGCTGGGACGGGACGAAGGCACAGAGGACGGAAGGAGCTCGAGGTGCGCACGCGTGGGCCGCTGGCAGGGGCGATCGTGACGGCAGCGGCGCTGCTGGCCACGCTGCTCGGCCTGCCCGCGTCGGCCGCGCCCGCGACCCCCGCTGGGCTGACCGCCGCGATCGAGCCCTTCCAGCCCTACGTCGGCCAGTCCACGTGCGACCCCGTCGCCAAGCCGGGCGTCCGGGCCTTCATGAACCTGCTGCTCGACACCTA
>CAMLIA010000070.1 GCA_946479905.1 uncultured Frankiales bacterium
ATGTACCCCAGCGTCTGCTGCAGGTCGATGATGTAGATGCCGTTGCGCTCGGTGAGGATGAAGCGCTTCATCTTCGGGTTCCAGCGCTTGGTCTGGTGACCGAAGTGGGTGCCACTCTCGAGGAGGTGGCGCATGGTGACGACAGCCATGTCGCAAGTCCTTCTTGTCCGGTTCTGCGCAGCCGGCCGGGTGGCCGGCTGCCCTAGCGCCCCTCGCCCCGCACCTTCCCCGAAGGGACCGGAGTGCGGCCGAGTGGTGGGCGCGCGAAGTCACACGCCGAGACGTGTGCTGGAGCCAGCATAGCTGTCCACAGATCCGGGACGACGTCCCTGCGCGGGCTCCGGGCGCAGCAGGCTGTCGGCATGCGCCGTCTCGTCCTCCTCGTCCTGGTGCTGGTGGCGGTCCCCGCCGCCGCAGCTCCGCGGCCCGGCTTCGGCTGGCCGCTGCCCGGTGCGCCGACCGTGGACCGGGGGTTCGCCCCGCCCGCGCAGACCTGGGGCGCGGGGCACCGGGGGGTCGACCTGCGCGGGTCCGTCGGCGAGCCGGTGCTGGCCGCGGGTCCGGGGCAGGTCGTGTACGCCGGGCTGCTGGCCGGGCGCGGTGTCGTGACCGTCCGGCACGCCGACGGCCTGCGGACGACCTACGAGCCGGTCTCGGCGACCGTGCGGGTGGGCCAGCAGGTCGCCCGCGGCAGCGTCCTCGGACGGCTCACGGCCGGTCACGCGTCCTGCCTCCTGGGGACGACCTGCCTGCACTGGGGGCTGCTGCGCGGCGACACCTACCTCGACCCGCTGGGGCTGCTGCGCGACGCGCCGGTCCGGCTGCTGCCGCTCGGGCCGCCGACGGACGCCACCGCATCACGGGTGGCCGCGCTGCAGGAGGCCCCGGGACCGCAGCCGCGCGCCGGCCACGCGCTCGGCGCGCTCACCGCGGCCGGGTCGCTCGCGGTCGGGCTCACCCTGCTCGCCGGCAGGCGGCGACCGGCCCCGCAGCCGCCGCCACGCTCGCCGGCGCGGACGGTGGACCTCGCCGCCGAGCGGTTCCGGCGGCGGGCCGCGTGACGCGGCTGCGGCCGTCCACCCCCGCTCGCAGCCGGGTGCGGACGCCCCTGACGCTCGTCGACGCCGTCACCCGCGACCGGGCGGACGTCGTCGTCGAGCTCGACCCCGGCACCGCCGCCGGCGCGCTCGAAGCGGCGGTGGCCGCGGCGCTGCACCCCCGCCGCGGCGGGCTGTGGCTCGACGGGGCGGAGCTGACCGGGTCCGTCGCCGCGAGCGGGCTGCGCGCCGGCAGCGTGCTCGGCCTCGGCGGCCCGCTCGCGCCCGCCGAGCCCGGCCCCGCGCTCCGGGTCGTGGCCGGTGCGGACGCGGGAGCGGTCCACCGGCTCGACCGCACCCTCACGCTGGCCGGTGCCGAGCTCGCCCCCGGACCCGCCGGGGTGGTCGTCACGCCGCGCCACGGTCCCGCGACCGTGCTCCGCCCGGGGCACGTCGTCGACCTCGGGGACCGGCTGGTCACCCTCGCCCTGGCCGCACCCGCGCCGAGGGCGACCGGCCTGGAGACCGTCGTGACCCGGCCCCCGCGGCTTCGGCCGGCCGCCACGGTCACCGCCCTGCAGGTCCCCGAGCCACCCGTGCCCGTGGCCGCACGGCGACTGCCCGTCGTCCCCCTGCTGCTGCCGCTGCTGCTGGGCGGCGTGATGGCGGTGCTCAGCAGCCCGCTGTTCCTGCTGTTCACGTTGCTGTCGCCGCTGATGGCGCTCAGCACCTGGTGGTCCGACCGCGGGCAGGCCCGCCGCGCCGGACGCGAGCAGGCGCACGCGCACGCCGAGGCGTGCGCCGCGCTCGCCGCCGAGCTCGCGCGGCTGCGGGCCCGGGAGACCTCACAACGGCTGCAGGACGCGCCGGACCCGGGCGCGCTGCTCGGGCTGGTCCACGGGCCGCGGCTGTGGGAGCGCCGGCGCGGCGACGACGACTGCCTCGTGCTGCGGATCGGGACCGGGTCGCTGCTGCCGCAGAGCTACCGGCTGTCCGCAGGAGTGCCCGAGGCGCTGACCGGCGTCCCTGTGACGGTGCCGATGCGCGAGGTCGGCGTGCTGGGCGTGAGCGGCACCGGGGGCCGGGCCCTCGCGCGGTGGTTGGTCGGGCAGGCAGCGACGCTGCACAGCCCGCGCGACCTCAGCCTCTGGCTGCTGGTCGACCCCGCACGTGCACCGGCCGAGCCGGACTGGGGCTGGTGGCGCTGGCTCCCGCACGCGGTCCCGGGCGCCGACCAGCAGTGCGCGGCCCTCGTCGGGAACGGCGTCGACAGCGTCGCCGCACGGCTGGCCGAGCTCACCGCCCTCGTCGCGGCCCGCAAGGCGTCGGCCAGCGACGTGCGGGCGCAGCTCCAGGCGCGCCAGCTCCCTGACGTGCTCGTCGTGCTGGACGGTGCCCGGGCGCTGCGGTCGCTGGCCGGCATGGCAGCCGTGCTGCGCGACGGGCCGGCCGTGGGCGTGCACGTCGTCTGCCTGGAGGACAGCGAGCGACTGCTGCCGGAGGAGTGCCAGGCGGTCGTGTCGCTCGAGGGCGAGCCGGTGCTGCGGCGGCAGGGCTGCGAGCCGGTCGCCGTGCGCCCCGACCTGCCGGCCGCGGCGTGGGCCGAGCAGCTGGGCCGCGAGCTCGCGCCGTTCCGGGACGGCACCGAGGACGGCGAGCCGGAGGTGCCCTCCGCAGCTCGGCTGCTCGACGTCCTGCAGCTGGACCCGCCGACCGCGGCCGGGGTCCGGGCCCGCGCCGGGCGCACGACGGCAGCCGTGGTGGGCGTGGACGCCGACGGTCCGGTGGTCCTCGACCTCCGGAAGGACGGCCCGCACGTGCTCGTCGCGGGCACGACCGGCTCCGGCAAGTCCGAGCTGCTGCAGACCCTGGTGGCGTCGCTGGCGGTCGCCAACCGGCCGGACGCGATGACGTTCGTGCTCGTCGACTACAAGGGCGGCGCGGCGTTCAAGGACTGCGCGCGGCTCCCGCACACCGTGGGCATGGTGACCGACCTCGACGGCCACCTCGTGGAGCGGGCGCTGTCCTCCCTGACGGCCGAGCTGCGGTCGCGAGAGCAGCTGCTGCAGGAGGCGGGCGCGAAGGACGTCGAGGACCTCTGGGCGGGCGGCGGGAGCCTGGCCCGGCTGGTGATCGTCATCGACGAGTTCGCCTCGCTCGCGGAGGAGCTGCCCGACTTCGTGCGCGGCCTGGTCGGGATCGCCCAGCGCGGCCGGTCGCTGGGGGTGCACCTCGTGCTGGCGACGCAACGGCCCTCCGGGGTGGTCAGCCCGGAGATCCGCGCCAACACCAACCTCCGGCTGGCGCTCCGCGTCACCGACGCCGCCGAGTCGCTCGACGTGCTCGACGCACCGGACGCCGCCGGCATCGCCCGCAGCGTCCCTGGCCGCGCCTACGCCCGCACCGGGCACCGCACGCTGTTCCCCTTCCAGACCGCCCGGGTCGGCGGACGCGCCCCTGGCGTCGCGGCGGAGCGTCTCGAGGTCGTGGAGGTGCCGTGGCCGGCCGTCGGCCTGCCCCTGCCGGCGAGCGTCACCGAGCAGGTCCGGGACGAGGAGACCGACCTGCACGCGCTCGTCGAGGCGGTCCGCGCCGCGTGGTCGGGCGCCGCACCGGCGAGCAGCCCCTGGCTCGCCCCCCTGCCGGACGTCCTCACCCTCGCCGACCTCGAGCGCGCCCGGCCGCTGCGGCTGCCCTACGGCCTCGAGGACCTGCCGGCCGAGCAGCGGCGCCGCACGGCCGCCCTCGACCTCGTGGCGGGCGGCCACCTCCTGGTCGCCGGCGCCGCGCGATCGGGACGTACGACGCTGCTCCGGGCGCTCGCCGGCTCGCTCGCGGCCGGCACGTCCGCCGACGACGTCCACCTCTACGCCCTCGACTGCGGCAACGGCGGCCTGCTCGGCCTCGAGCAGCTGCCGCACACCGGCGCCGTCGTCACGCGTACCCAGCCGGACCGGGCCGACCGGTTGCTGTCCCGGCTGACGGCGGAGGTCGCCCGGCGCCAGGAGCTGCTGGCCGCCGCAGGCTGGAGCGACCTCGCGGAGCAGCGCGCCGCGTCCGAGGACCCGCTCCCGTACCTGCTGCTGCTCGTGGACCGCTGGGAGGGCTTCACCGCCGCCTTCGACGGGATCGACGCCGGCCGGTTGCCCGACACGCTGCTGCGGCTGGTGCGCGACGGGCTCTCGGCGGGGCTGCGCGTCGTCGTCTCCGGCGACCGGACCGCCCTGCTCGGCAAGCTCTCGCAGGCCGTCGAGGACACCGTCGTGCTCCGGCTGGCCGACCGCAGCGACTACGCCCTGGCCGGCCTGTCGCCCCGCCAGCTGCCCGTCGACGTCGCCGACGGCCGGGCCTTCCGGGGCGGCTCGGGGGTCGAGCTGCAGGTCGCCCTGCTCAGCCCGGACCTCTCCGGAGCCGCGCAGGCCGCGAGCCTCAGCCAGCTCGCCGCCGCGCTGTCGCCCGCGCGACGACCGCCGTTCCGCATCGACCCGTTGCCTGCCCGGATCAGCTGGGCCGAGGCCCGGGCACTGCCGGCCGAGGCGGCCGGCATCGGTGTCGGAGGTGACGAGCTGTCCCTGCTCGGGGTGGACCTGTCCTGGCACGGGCCCGGGTTCACGATCGCCGGTCCGGCTCGCAGCGGCAGGTCCACCGCGCTCGCGGGGTTCGCCGGGGAGCTGCTCGCGGCCGGCACGACGGTCTGCGCGCTCACCCCGCGTCCCTCACCGCTGCGCGACGTCGCCGGCGCCCGGCAGGTGACCGAGGCCACCGAGCTCGTCCGGGAGCTGAACGCGGTGACCGGCCCCGTGGCGGTCCTCGTCGACGACGCCGAGCTGCTCGTCGGGTCCCCCGTGGCCGAGGTGCTCGAGCAGGTCCTCCGTGAGGGTCGCGACGCGGGCCACGCGCTGGTCGTCGCCGGTGGCGTCGAGGAGCTGGCCGCGACCTTCCGCGGCTTCGCCGCCGAGGTCCGCCGCAGCCGCTCCGGCCTGCTGCTCGGGCTCACCAACCACCTCGACGGTGAGCTGCTCGGGGTCCGGCTGGCCCGCTCCGCGGTCGCCCCGGGTCCCGTCGGCCGGGGCCTGCTGGTCCGCAGCGGGCACGTCACGGCCGTACACGTCCCGATCTGAGGCCGCACACGAAGGCGCCGCCGGCACGAGGGGGGCTCGTACCGGCGGCGCGGGTCCGCAGGGCTCAGGCGAACTGCGACGTGAGCTTCTGCTCCAGTGCGTCGTAGTCCTGGCCGGCACCGCGCAGCGCGAGGCCGATGCTGTCGAGCGCCTGCTGCATCTGCCGGGCGGTCTTGTCCCAGTCCGCGTAGAGCCCCTGGAACGACGCCGACGCTGCACCCGTCCAGGTGTGCGCCAGGTCGCCCATCTGGGCGGTGAGCTGAGCCAGCCGTCCCTCGATCTCCGCGGCCTCGCGGGTCACCGTCGCGGCCTTCGCGGCGACGTCGCCGGTCGAGACCTTCACCTCGTACGCCATGTGTCTCCTCCTCAAGTGGTGGTGACCAGACGCTAGGAAGCCGGAGGCCCCTGGAACGGGCCGCGACCGAATCTGTGGACAGCGAACCGCGGGCAGCTGGCCACGCGGCGGAAGGTGCTGTCAGTCCTTCTGGTCGGCGAGCTTGCCGCGCAGCTGCAGCACGGCCTTGGTGTGCATCTGGCAGATGCGCGACTCGGTCACCCCGAGCACCTGGCCGATCTCGGCGAGCGTGAGGCCCTCGTAGTAGTAGAGCGTGACGACGATCTTCTCGCGCTCCGGCAGGGTGTTGATGGCCTTGGCGAGGAGGTACTTGGTCTCCTCGGTCTCGAACGCCGCGACCGGGTCCTCGGCCTTGGTGTCCTCGAGGGTGTCGACCAGGGAGAGCTTGTCGCCCTTCTCGCCGCCGGCCGAGAGCAGCTCGTCGAGCGCGACCACGTTGACGAACGAGACCTGGCTGAAGATCGTGTGCAGCTCCTCGAGCTTGATCCCCAGCTCGGCGGCGACCTCCGCCTCGGTGGGCGACCGGTGCAGCTTGGCCTCGAGGGCGGCGTAGGCCTTCTCGACCTCCCGCGCCTTGTAGCGGACCGAGCGCGGGATCCAGTCGATCGAGCGGAGCTCGTCGATGATCGCGCCCTTGATGCGGCTGATGGCGTAGGTCTCGAACTTGATGGCGCGCTCGAGGTCGAACTTCTCGATGGCGTCGATGAGCCCGAAGATGCCGTAGGAGACGAGGTCGGCCTGCTCGATGTTGGGCGGCAGGCCGACGCCGACCCGGCCGGCGACGTACTTCACGAGCGGCGAGTAGTGCAGGATCAGCCGCTCTCGCAGCTTCTCGTCCTTGGAGGTCTTGTAGTCCTTCCACAGGACGGCGATCGCGGCCTCGATCTCGGCGCGCTCCTCGTCGGAGACGCCGGCGTACCGCCCGGTGCGGCGGACGGGCTTCGGGGTCTCCTCGACCACCGGCGCGTCGTCAGCTGTCGCCACCGGGCCGCCCGAGGGCTCAGGCTCGGGGGTGCGCGCGCTCATAGCTCGTCCTCAACCGTTCGATGGAGACATGCGTGTAGATCTGCGTCGTCGCGAGCGTAGCGTGGCCGAGGAGCTCCTGAACGCTTCTCAGGTCAGCGCCACCCTCGAGCAGGTGGGTCGCCGCGCTGTGGCGCAGCCCGTGCGGGCCCAGGTCGGGAGCCCCCGGTACGCCCGCCAGCCGGCGGTGGACCAGGGTGCGCACCGTCCGGGGGTCGACCCGTCCGCCGCGCACACCGAGTAACAAGGCTGCTCCGCTGCGTGTTCCCACCCACTGCGGGCGGCCCTCGCTCAGCCACCGGTCCAGGGCCTGCTGCGCCGGCACCCCGTAGGGGACGGACCGCTCCTTGCGCCCCTTGCCCAGGACCCGGACCAGCCGCCGCGCCGGGTCGACGTCGTCCACGTCCAGCCCGCAGAGCTCGCTGACCCGCACGCCGGTCGCGTACAGCAGCTCCAGAGCGACCCGGTCGCGCAGCTCCTCGGGACCATCGCCCTCGACGCTCACGAGTCGGGCCGCCTCGTCCGGGCGGAGCACCTCGGGCAGCGTGCGGTGGCCCTTGGGGGTGGCGAGCAGCGCTCCGGGGTCGGCCGGCATCAGCCCGCGGCGGTGCGCCCACGCCGTGAAGGTCCGGGCCGCCGACCCGCGGCGGGCCAGCGTGCCGCGGGCGGTCCCTGCGGCGCGGAGCCGGGCCAGCCAGCTGCGGAGCACGGACAGGTCGATCTGGTCCGGGGACGTGATCCCGAGCGACGCCGCGTGGGTGAGCAGCGCTGCCACGTCGCCGTCGTAGGCCCGCACGGTGTGGGGCGAGCGGTCGCGCTCGAGCACCAGGTGGTCGTGGAACGCCAGCCGGGCGTCCTCGAGGGCGCCCGGCAGCTCCAGGACCGCACCGGCCGCCACCACCTGAACCTGAACCACTCAGGTCCTGGGGTCAAGCACAGTCACCCGGACGCGCCGAGAGCGGTGAGCCGCCAGCCCCCGTCCCTCTGCTCGACCAGCCCGGCGCCGACCAGCTCCGGGAGCGCCACCTGCACCAGCAGCGCGGAGACCCCCGCCGTCGCCGCGATCCGGGCGACCCCGACGGCGCGGCTCGCCGGCATGGCGTCGAGGATCCGCCGGGTCTGCTCCTCGAGCCGGTCGCGGGGGTGCTCCGCCCCTCGCCGGACCGGCGCGAGGTGGGTACCCACCGGCTGCAGGACCTCCAGCACGTCTGCCGCGCAGGTGACCAGCGGGCAGCCCGTCCGGATCAGCTCGTGGGCCCCGATCGACTGCCGCGACAGCACCGAGCCCGGCACGGCCATGACGTGGCGCCCGAGATCGGCGGCCCGCCCGGCCGTCGACAGCGACCCGCTGCGCTCGGCGGCCTCCACGACGACGGTGCCCTGCGTCATCGCGGCCACGACCCGGTTGCGCACGAGGAACCTGACCCTCGTCACCCCCTGACCCGGCGGCACCTCGCTGAGCAGCAGCCCCTCCCGGCCGATCTGGTCGATGAGCCGGTCGTTGCCACGCGGGTAGACCTGGTCCAGGCCGCACGCCAGCACGGCCACGGTCGGGGCGCCCTGGGCGGCGAGCGCCCCGCGGTGGGCGGCGGCATCGATCCCGTAGGCAGCGCCCGACACGACGCTCACGCCCGCCTCGGCCAGGTCCAGTCCCAGCCGGGTCGCGACCTCGAGGCCGTACGCCGTGCCGGCCCGGGCGCCGACGACCGCCGCCGACGTGGCCGCGACCTCACGCAGCAGGTGCGGGCCCTTCACGAACAGCACGAAGGGCGGCGCCATCGCCTTGATGTCGCCGCTCATCACCGCGGGGTCCCACGCCAGGCCGGCCGGCCACTCGTCGTCGCCCGGGCACACCACGCGGGCGCCGAGCTGGTGGAGGGTGTCCAGATCGCGCCGCGGGTCGCAGCAGGCGACCCTGGCGGCCAGGCCGTCGAGGGCCCGCTGGCCGAGCCGGTCGAGCGGCTCGCCGGCCACGAGCGCCGCCCACACCTCCTCCGCGGAGCGCGTCCGCAGCGCCTCCCAGACCTCGACCGACCCCGGCCCTGCCGCCCTCGCCAGGCCGACCCGGGCCAGCACGTCCGCGGTCACGCCGCCCACCGCTTGTGCAACGTGTCCTCGCCGAGCCGCAGGCTCAGGGCGAGCTTGGCGTCGAGCTCGGTCGGCTCGGGGTTGCCGTTCAGGTCGGCGAGCGTCCACGCCATCCGCTGGACCCGACCGAACCCGCGGGCGGTGAGCAGCCCCTGGTCCAGGGCCAGGCCGATCGGCGCGACGGCGGCGCGTGACAGCGGCCAGCGCTGCAGCAGCACGGTCGGGGGGACGTCACCGTTCGTCCGGTACGGCGTCCCCGCCAGCCGCACCCCTGCCGCCTGCCGCGCCCGGGCGACGCGGGCCGCGATCTCGGCGGAGGTCTCGCCGCTGCTGTCCGCCATGACCTCGGCGCGGCTGATGGCCATCATCGACACGTTGAGGTCCATCCGGTCGAGCAACGGCCCGGAGATCCTCGTGAGGTAGGTCCGCCGCCGGTCCGGGGTGCAGGTGCACTTGCTCTCGCTCTGCGCGCACGGGCAGGGGTTCGCGGCCAGCACCAGCGCGAACTGGGCCGGGTAGGTGGCCGTCCCGTGCACCCGCCGGATGCTGATCCGCCCGCTCTCCAGCGGCTGCCGCAGCGCGTCGAGCACCCCGGACCGGAACTCCGGCGCCTCGTCCAGGAACAGCACCCCACGGTGCGCGAGCGACGCCGCTCCAGGCTTCGCCAGCCCGCTGCCGCCGCCGATCAGCGCGGCCTGCGACGACGAGTGGTGCGGCGCCTGGAACGGCGGGTGGCTGACCAGCGCGTCAGCGGGCAGCGCCTCGGCGACGGAGTGGATGGCGGTGACCTCGAGGGACTCCTCGAGCGTCAGGGGCGGCAGGATCGACGGGATCCGTTCCGCGAGCAGCGTCTTGCCGCACCCCGGCGGCCCGGTCATGAGCAGGTTGTGACCACCCGCGGCCGCGACCTCGCACGCGGTCCTCCCGACGGGCTGCCCGGCGACGTCCCGGAAGTCGCCGACCGGGACCGGTTCGCCGGCGCCACGCGCTGCCGGCAGCACCTCCTCCCGCGGCTCGCCCCGCAGGTGCTGCACGAGGTCCCGCAGCGACCGCACCGCCGTGACCTCGAGGTCCGGCACCAGCCGGGCCTCGGCCAGGTTGGCCGCCGACACGATCGCCCGGCGGAACCGCGAGCGCACCGAGATCAGTGCCGGCAGCACGCCGGCGACCCCGCGGACCGACCCGTCGAGCCCGAGCTCGCCGATCAGCACGACGTCGGTGAGCGACGCCGCAGGGACCACCTCGTCGGCCGCGAGCACCGCGGCCGCCAGCGCGATGTCGAAGCCGCTCCCCCGCTTGGGCAGGGACGCCGGGGACAGCCCGATGGTGATCTTCTTGCTGGCCGGCCACTGACCGCCCGAGTTGGCGACGGCCGCCCGGATCCGGTCTCTCGCCTCGTTGAGGGCGGCGTCGGGCAGTCCGGTGATGGCCAGGCCCGGGATGCCGCTCGCGAGGTCGGCCTCGACCCGGACGACGTGCCCCTCCAGCCCGACGAGCGCGACCGCCCAGCTCTTCCCGAGCGCCACTAGAACGCCCCCTCGAGGTGCGTGACGGCCGGACCCGAGGGGGTGCGCAGCACCGAGACGACGTCGAAGCGCAGGTCGGACCACCCGGCCGGGTGGTGCGCGGCGAGCCACCGCCCGGCAAGCACCCGCAGCCGCTGCGCCTTCTGCCGGCTGACCGCCTCCGCAGGCTCGCCGAACGCCAGGCTGCTGCGGGTCTTGACCTCGACGAAGCACAGCACCGACCCCGCTCGGGCCACGATGTCGATCTCGCCCTCGCGGCACCGCCAGTTGCGGGACAGCACCTCGTACCCGCAGACCTTCAGGTGCTCGACCGCGAGGTCCTCACCCCACTGACCGAGCACGGCTCGCACGACAGCCACGACGACCACCTCCAGGCAGGGAGGCTGGTCGACGAGCGACCCCTGGTACGACGAGGCGCGGCCGTTGTGGACGGCCCGCTCACCTGGGGATCAGGCTCAGCTGCGGGTGTCCGGCTCCTCGACCGCCGGCTGGTGCACGCCCTGGACGGGCGCGGCCTGCTCGGACGTCCCGGGCGATGCCTCGTCGGCGCCGGCCGGCACCGAGGCCGTGTCCCCGACGTCGCCGCCGGCGCTCGTCGTACCCGCTCCGGCGCCTGCGGGCCGCGTGCCCGGCGTCTCGGCCTCCGCCTCGGTCGCTGAGGCGGGGATCGGCTCGGTCTTGGTCTGGTTGGCGCTCATGCCCTCCCCGTACCCGGGGTCAGGCGCCGGGAAGCTCCAGGTCGGGCTTCTCGAGCTTCTCGACGTTGACGTCCTTGAAGGTGAGGACCCGGACCGTCTTCACGAAGCGCGCCGGCCGGTACATGTCCCAGACCCACGCGTCGTTGAGCGTGAGCTCGAACCAGACCTCGCCGTCGGACGTGCGCGGCGTGACCTCGACCGCGTTGGCGAGGTAGAAGCGCCGCTCCGTCTCGACGACCCACTCGAACTGCCGGACGATGTCGCGGTACTCCCGGTAGAGCTGCAGCTCCATCTCGGTCTCGTACTTCTCGAGGTCCTCCGCGCTCATGAGCAGCTCACGAGGCGACATCCTGCCCCACGACGGACCCGCGCACGTTGACGTAGGAGAACCGGTGCTCCGGGCACGGCCCGTGCTGCCGCAGCGCGGCCATGTGCTCCGGGGTCGAGTAGCCCTTGTGCTGGTCGAACTGGTAGGCCGGGTAGACCTCGTGCAGCTCGTCCATCATCCGGTCCCTCGTCACCTTCGCCACGACGGACGCGGCGGCCACGCACGCGGCGACCCGGTCGCCCTTCCAGACGGCGAGGGCGGGCGCGGGCATCCCCTGGATGGGGAAGCCGTCGGTGAGGACGTAGGACGGGCACGGCTCGAGGCGCTGGACGGCCTGCCGCATCGCGCGGACGTTCATGACGTGCAGACCGGTGCTGTCGACCTGCTGCGGCGGCACCACGACGACGGACCAGGCAAGAGCGCGGGCCACGACCTCGTCGTACGCCCTCTCGCGCGCCTTCTCCGTCAGCAGCTTGGAGTCCGCGAGTCCCGGGACCTCGCCCCGACGGCCGGCGGGCAGGATCACCGCAGCGACGACGAGCGGGCCGGCGCAGGCGCCCCGGCCGGCCTCGTCGGCCCCGGCCACGTGCCGGAAGCCGTGGTTCTGCAGGGTCCGCTCCAGCGCCCACAGGCCGTGCTCGGTCCGCACCACGGGGCGGGGAGCGCTGATCACGAGGCGCTCACGGCAGCAGCTCCAGGAGCTCGCGCGGGTAGTAGCGCTCCTCGGTGCGGGCCAGGTCGTCGCGCGTCCACCAGCGGTGACCGACGACGGCAGCGTTCTCGACCTCGTTGAAGCCGCTGGTGTCGACGTCGTGGCTGTCCACCCGCAGCACGAAGTAGTCCTCGGACTGCTCGAAGACGTCGTCGCCCCACGGGAACGTGGTGACGCGGAAGTGCACGGGCTCCCCGAGGTCGGCCGGGTCGATCCGCAGCCCTGTCTCCTCGTGCAGCTCGCGGGCCGCGCCCTGCGCGGGGGTCTCGCCCGGGTCGAGACCGCCGCCAGGGGTGAACCACCACTGGCCGCGGTCGGCGTGGACGGGGTCGCGGCCCTGGAACAGCAGCACCCGGTCGTGCCCGTCGAGCAGCAGCACACGAGCTGCGCGGCGGGCCTGCGGGACGGTCATGACGGTCCGATCGTAGAGCCCTCAGCGCAGCAGGCGACGACGGCGCAGCAGCGTCATCGGGGCGGCGAGCAGCCCGCCCAGGGCCAGCTGCGCCCCGGGCAGCGCGAGCGCCGAGGTGAACGTCGACGGCACGGTCAGCACCTTCCAGTGCTGGACGGGGAACACCACGACGAAGGCCCGCCCCACCACCTTCGACTCGGCGATGGTGCCGTGGAACCGGTCGTTGAAGTGCGTGGAGAACCGCGAGTCGGCGGAGTCGCCGCGGTGGTCGCCGAGGACGAACAGCCGGCCCTTCGGGATGAGCACGCCCTCGGCGCCCGGCGGGCAGACCGACTTCCCCGAGCCCGCGGCGCAGAAGTACTTGTAGGAGTCGATGCTGTCGGAGGCCTCGAACAGGTAGGGCTCGTGCAGCTCGACGGGGCGCCCGCCCGGGGGCGTGACGACGACGTTGCCACTCGGGCTGCAGCACATCACGTGGTCGCCCGGGAGCCCGATGACCCGCTTGATGTAGTCCTTGTCGTCGGAGGCGACGCCGAAGAACACGCCGAGCTTGTGCATCGCGGAGCCGAAGGTGCCGCGGTGCTTGGGCGTCAGCTCACCGCCCTCCTTGGCCCACAGGTCGGAGCCGTTGAACACGACGACCTCGCCGCGGTGGATCCCGCGGACGTGGTAGACGATCTTGTTCACGAGCACCCGGTCGCCGATGCGCAGGGTGTTCTCCATCGAGCCCGACGGGATCGAGAACGCCTGCACCAGCGTCGCCTTGAGCAGCAGCGCGAGGACGACGGCCAGGACCAGCAGAAACGGAAGCTCCCGCCACGCCGAGCGACGGCGTGCGGGAGCTGTCACGTCCAGACCAACGTCAGCGAGGTCTGGGGGAGTTCCGAGGCTCAGGAGTCTGCGGCGGGCGCGGCAGCGGCCGGGCGCACGTCGCGCTTCTCCTTGATCTTCGCCTTCTTGCCGCGCAGCTCGCGCAGGTAGTACAGCTTCGCGCGCCGCACGTCGCCGCGCGTGACGACCTTGATGTCCTCGATCACGGGCGTGTGGACCGGGAAGGTGCGCTCGACGCCGACGCCGTAGCTCTCCTTGCGGATCGTGAACGTCTCGCGCGAGCCGCCGCCCTGGCGGCGGATCACGACGCCCTGGAAGCGCTGCACGCGGGAGCGGTTGCCCTCGACGACGCGGACGCCGACGTCGAGCGTGTCGCCCGGCCGGAAGTCCGGGACGTCGCTGCGCAGCGAGGCCTTGTCGAGCTCGTCGAGGGTGTTCATCGGTCCTGCCTGTCCTGAGTCGCGCGTCAGCGCGAGAGAGAGCACGTGGGGTTCGCGGCGCGGCCGCAACGGCCCTCTAGTGTGCCACATGCACGGGGGTTACCGTGCCACAGATCCGTGCGGCGGGTCCAAGAGCTCGGGTCGGCGCTCCCGGGTGCGCTCCAGGGCCTGCTCGTGGCGCCAGCGCCCGATCGCAGCGTGGTCGCCCGACAGCAGCACCGGCGGGACCTCCAGCCCCTCCCACACGGGCGGACGCGTGTACGACGGTCCCTCGAGGATCCCGTCGGAGAAGCTGTCCTCCTGGTGGGACGCCTCGTTGCCGAGCACCCCCGGGAGCAGCCGGGCGACCGCCTCCACGACGACGAGGACCGCGACCTCTCCCCCGGCGAGCACGTAGTCGCCGAGGCTCACCTCGTCGACCACCATGGTCCGGCGCGCGCGCTGCACGACGCGGTCGTCGATGCCCTCGTACCTGCCGCAGGCGAACGCCAGCCACGGCTCCCCGCTCAGCTCCGCGGCGAGCTGCTGCGTGAACGGCCGGCCGGCGGGTGTCGGCACGATCAGCCTCGGCTGCGGCACCGGCCCCTCGAGGGAGTCCAGGGCCCGACCCCACGGCTCGGGCTTCATGACCATGCCCGGTCCGCCGCCGTAGGGGCTGTCGTCGACGGTGCGGTGGACGTCGTCGGTCCACTGCCGCAGGTCGTGGACCCGCAGGTCCAGGGTGCCCCGCTCGATCGCCTTGCCGACCAGCGACAGCCGCAGCGGCGCGAGGTAGTCCGGGAAGACCGTGATGACGTCGAGCTGCATCACGGCGGATCCTTCGCCGTGAGGTTGAGCAGCCCCTCGGGCGGGTCGACCAGCAGCTCGCCCTTGGCGAGGTCGACGGTCGGCACGATCGCCTTCACGAACGGCACGAGGACCTCGCGGTCGTCCTGCTTGACGCTCAGGACGTCACCGCCGGGCAGGTGCAGCACGTCGTCGACGGCGCCCAGGGTCGTACCGTCCGCAAGCACGGCACGCAGCCCGACGAGCTGGGTGTCGTAGAACTCGTCCTCGTCCTCGAGAGGCGGGAGCTGGCTGCGGTCGACGTGCAGCAGCGTGTCCCGCAGCTGCTCCGCGGCGTTGCGGTCGTGCACGCCCTCGAAGGCGACGACGAGGTACTTGCCCTGGTAGCGCGAGGACTCGACCGTGAGGGTGCCGGTCTCGGTGGTGAGCACGGCGCCGTCGGCGAACCGGTCGTCGGGGTCGTCGGTGCGCACCTCGACGGTCACCTCGCCCTTGACCCCCTGCGGCCGGCCGATCCGCCCGACGACGACGAGGTCAGGCTCCTGGGGAACCTGACCTCGTGCGGGGCGTCGCTGACCGGCGACGCGGCGGGTCATGCCTAGCGGACCTCGTCGGTGTCGACGACGTCGACGCGCACGCCCTTGCCGCCGATGGCGGCGACGACGGTGCGCAGCGCCTTGGCGGTGCGGCCGGAGCGGCCGATCACCTTGCCGAGGTCGTCGGGGTTGACCCGCACCTCGAGGGTGCGGCCACGACGTCCGGAGACCATGTCGACGGTGACGTCGTCGGGGTTGTCGACGATGCCCTTGACCAGGTGCTCGAGAGCGGCCTCGAGCACTTAGGCCTCCGCGGGGGTCTCGGTCGCGTCGCCGGACGCCTCGCTGGTGGCCTCGGCGGCAGGGGCCTCCTCGGCAGCAGCCTCGGGAGCAGCCTCGGTGGCAGCCTCGGCCGGAGCCGGGGTCTCCTCGGCGGCGGGCGCCTCGGCAGCCTCCGCAGCAGCCGGGGTCTCCTCGGCCGCGGGCGCCTCGGCAGCCTTCTTGGGGGCCGCCTTCTTCTTCGGGGTCGTCGCGGCGCCGGCGGCCTCGAGGCCCTCCTTGGCCGCGGCCTCGAAGACCACGCGCTTGTCGGTCTTGGGGGCGGCGACCTTCAGCGGCTCGGGAGCCGCCTCGCCCTTGAACTTCTGCCAGTCGCCGGTCTTGCTGAGGATCTTCTGCACGGGCTCGGTCGGCTGCGCGCCGACGCCCAGCCAGTAGGCGGCGCGCTCGGCGTCGACCTCGATGAAGGAGGGCTCCTCCTTCGGGTGGTACTTGCCGATCGTCTCGATGACGCGCCCGTCCCGCTTGGTGCGGGCGTCGGCGACGACGATGCGGTAGTACGGGGCGCGCATCTTGCCGAGGCGCATGAGCTTGATCTTGACGGCCACGTTCGTGGTTCTCCTGGAGGACAGACGGGGTGAGCGACCCGCGCACGCGTGGGGATGCGTCGCGGTCGGCTCTGTGCGGACACGCCGGGGACGGGTAGAGGGCCGTCGTCCGGCGGGAACTCGGTGACAAGTGTGCCAGACCCGCGGCTGGACGCGTAGGCGAGACTGCCGCGGGTGACCTCCACCGCGCTCGAGGACCTGGCGCGCCATCCGGAGCCGCCGCTGTGGCGCACACCCGGGCTGGCGGTGCTCTTCACCGCGAGCACGACGGCACGCCTCGCCAACGAGGCGTCCCGGATCGCCCTGGTCCTGCTCGTTCTCGACCGCACCGGGTCGCCGGCCCTGGCGGGTGCGCTGGTCGCGGCGCTCACGCTGCCTGCTCTGGTCACCGGTCCGCTCCTCGGAGCGTGGCTGGACCGGACCGTCCACCGGCGGGCGGCTTTCGTCGCCAACGAGCTGCTGCTGGTCAGCGCCCTGGTCGGCGTGACGCTCGTCGCCGGCCACGGCCCCTCGTGGAGCGTCGTGCTGCTGGGGGGACTCGCCGGCCTGACGCTGCCCGTCCTGACCGGCGGCTTCACGGGCCTCATCGCGCCGCTGGTCCCTGCCGAGCTGCTGCGCCGGGCGTACGGCGCGGAGTCGACGTCCTACAACGTGGCGGGGGTCGCCGGCCCGGCGCTGGCCGGGGCGGTCGCGGCGTGGTCGACTCTCGCGTCCGCGCTCGTCTGCATCGGGCTGTCGACCGTCGCGCTCGCAGCGGTGCTCCGGGTGCCGATGCCGGCTCCGTCAGGAGTGACCGGCGGGTTGCTGCGCTCGGTGCGCGCCGGCATCAGGCACCTCGCGACGACGCCGCCACTGCGGTCGGTCACGGTCGCCACCACGCTGTCGTTCCTGGGGATGGGGGCCTTCCCGGTCGTGTTCCCCGCACTCGCCGTCGAGGTCGGTGCCCGACGGGCCGCGAGCGGCGCCCTGTTCAGCGGCTTCGCCATCGGGGCCCTGCTCGGCTCGCTCGTGATGGCTGCCCGGTCACCCCGGACAGGACCACTTCGCCTGGCGATGCTGGGGATCAGCGGTCTCGTGGTCGTGTTCGCCGGCCTCTCCGTCGTACCGTCCCTGGGCCTGGCGCTGGTGCTCGTCGTCGTCGCCGGGGCCTTCGAGGGGCCGGTGCTGTCGTCGACGCTGACCGTCCGCGAGCAGCACTCCCCCGCGTCGATGCGCACCCAGGTCGTGACGACGGCGGCGTCCATCAAGTTCGGCGCGTACGCGCTGGGCGCGGCGGTCGGCGGCCACGTGGTCGCGACGTCCGGTGGGCGCGCGGGGATGTGGTTCGTGGCCGGCTGCCAGGTGCTCGGGGTGCTCGCCGGAGCCGTCGCCCTCGGCTGGCCCGCCTTCCGGCACCGCTTCCGCTGACCTCTCGAGGGGTGCCTTCCCTCGTGCACGCAACCGGCCGGCAACCGGCCCCGCGCACGCTCAGACCAGACAGCCCGGCGCGCCATCCCGTGCACGCGGGAAGGGACCTCAGGGTCACCGGTTCCGGTAGAGGCCCAGCGGGTCGGGCGGCGGCTCGGGCAGGCCGAGCGGGTTCGTGGGCTTCACGGCGGACGGGCCGCCACCGGCACGGCCGGGGCCCTTCTTCTTGCCACCCACGGCCTGCTGGCGCTTGGCCTTGCGGCCCAGTCCCGGCATGCCGGGGATGCCACCCATGCCGGCCATCTGCTTCATCATCTTCTGGGCCTCACCGAAGCGGTTCACGAGGTTGTTGACCTCGGGAACGCTGGTGCCGGATCCCTTCGCGATGCGCATCCGGCGCGAGCCGTTCAGCACCTTCGGGTCGCGGCGCTCCTGCGGCGTCATGGAGCGGATGATGGCGGTGATGCGGTCGAGGTCCTTGTCGTCGACCTGAGCCATCGCCTCCTTCATCTGCCCGCCGATGCCGGGGAGCATCCCGAGCAGCGAGGTGAGCGAGCCCATCTTCTTGATCTGCTGCATCTGCTGCAGGAAGTCCTCGAGGTCGAAGTCCTCGCCGGACTGCAGCTTGGCCGCTGCCTTCTCGGCCTCGGCCTGGTCGAAGTGCTTCTCGGCCGTCTCGATGAGCGTCAGGACGTCGCCCATGCCGAGGATGCGCGAGGCCATCCGCTCGGGGTGGAAGACGTCGAAGTCGTCGAGCTTCTCGCCCTTGGAGGCGAACAGGATCGGCTGGCCGGTGAGGTGCCGCACCGACAGCGCCGCGCCACCGCGGGCGTCGCCGTCGAGCTTGGTGAGGACGACGCCGCTGAAGCCGACGCCCTCCTGGAAGGCCTGAGCCGTGGTGACGGCGTCCTGGCCGATCATCGCGTCGACGACGAAGAGCACCTCGTCGGGCTGCACGG
>CAMLIA010000071.1 GCA_946479905.1 uncultured Frankiales bacterium
CGCTCCGCCTCGTCGGCCAGCGTCACCATCGACAGGTTGGTGCCGCACTGGACGACGGCGTCAGCCTCGCCCTGCACCTCGAGGATCGCGTCGCGCAGCTCGTCCTGGGTGACGTGCGCGATGGAGACCGCCGTCGGGCACTTGAGCCCCTTGATGGCGGTGACCTCGAAGCCGAGCTCGCCGAAGAACTTCACGACGTTGGCGTCACCGACGGGCTGGTACGGCGTCACGACGCCGATCTTCTTCACGCCGTAGAGCTGGAGCGCCCGCTCGCAGGCCTCGGCGCCGGTCGCGACCTCGAGCCCGGTGATGTCGGTGATCTGCTTCTTGAAGGCGCGGTTGCCCTCGACGCCGTCCCAGAAGGTCTCGGCGCTCATGCCCATGACCATGTAGTCGGGCTCGCAGGTCAGCACCCGCTCGCAGGCGCCGCCGATCTCGGCGCGGATCTGCTCGAGCAGCCGCTCCATGCCGTCGTCGCTGTCCATGTTCTGGTTGCGGATGTGGATGCGGCTGAAGTGCGCGGTCACTCCCGGCACCGTCATCGCGTAGAACTCCGGCTCCACGATCGTGTTGGTGCTCGGCGCGATGACGCCGAACTTCCTGCGCCAGCCGAGGGCGTCGGTCATGCGGGGATCCTGACTCGAGAGGGGTGCAGGAGCCGCCAGGCGCCGAGCGCCAGAGCTCCCTGGCCGAGGGTGTTGAGGGACTGCTCCCACCACTGGTGGGCGATCGACTGCCCCGACCCGGCGAAGGGCACGAGGGCGTAGGCCATGACGAGCTGTACGGCGAACAGCGCCGCCGCGGTCAGGTCACCGAGCTCGCGGGCCCGCAGCAGCGCCAGCACGCCGGTGGCGGTCGCGCCGAGGACGGCGAGGACGAGCAGCGGTGCCGTGGACTGCAGCACGACCGCCGCGACGCCGGCCGCGCCCGCGAGCCCGAGCGGGACAGAGAGCGGCAGCTCCCGCCGTACGAGGCCCCAGGTGAGCAGGGCGAAGCCGGGGGCCAGCAGGGCGAAGAGCAGGTCGTCGACGTAGGGCACGTCGTCACCGGTGACGGCGAGCAGCAGCTTCCAGGTCGCCTTGCAGAGCCCGGCGGCCAGGACGAGGACGGCGCCGACCACGGCCGGCTGACGACCGGTGACGCGGGCGAGCCAGATCGCGCCGAGCCCTGCGAGGACGACCGGCAGGTAGTCGTCGAGGGCGAGCGGGACGGACGCGACCTCCATCAGGCGAAGAGGTCCCGCTTGCGGAACGCGGTCGCGAACCGGGCGAACGCCTTGGGCTTCGTCAGCCACTGCACGTGCGCGCCGGTGCGGTCGGTCCTCAGCACCTGGTCGGCCAGCCACGGCGTGACGGTCTCGACCTTGTCGCCCAGGATGTTGAAGACCTTCTTCGCCTTCTCGAAGCCCTCGGGGTCGTCGTCGTAGTCGCGCACGAGCAGGTCGGTGAGGACGATCCCGGGACTGAGCAGCCCCACCTGGACAGGGGTGCCCTTGACGTCCTTCTGCAGCGCCTGCGTGAAGTAGGTGACCGCGCGCTTGCTCGCGCCGTAGACGGCCATGCCCGGCGCCTTCTGACCACCGCTGCCGAAGCCCTCCATGTTCCAGAGCTGGCCGGAGCCCTGCGCGAGGAAACCGCGCAGCGCCACCGAGCTGCCGGTCATGGCACCGACGAGGTTGACGTCGACGACCCGGCGCGCGACGTCGAGGTCGAGCTCGGCGAAGGGCTTGCGCGGCGCGCTGATGCCGGCGTTGTTGATCCAGACGTCGACCCGGCCGTAGGCGGCCACGGCCTCGTCCCAGAGCTTCTGCATGCCGGCCTCGTCGGTGACGTCGGCGACGATGCTCAGGGCGTCGGACGGCACGTCGGTGCGCCCGCACGTGGCGACCTGGCAGCCGCGCTCGAGGAAGGCCGCCACCAGTCCCTTGCCGATGCCGCGGGTGCCGCCGGTGACGACGACCACCTTGCCGGTCACGTCGGCTGCCAGGTGAGCAGGCCGTGCACGACGTGGCTGAGGGTGTCGCCCTCGAAGAGCTCCCAGACGACGGCGAGCTCGAGCTCGTCGTTCATGAGCACCTCACGGCCGCGGACCTTCCAGGTGCCGCCGTCGCTGTGCTGGGTGGTGAACAGCGCCCGCCCGTACGACGTGGCGTTGCCCCACACGTCGGGGCCCTCGTACTGGGTGCGGGCGCCGTCGCGGGTCCGCTCGTAGGTGTAGGTCTTCGCGACCGGCCCGTCCCAGGTGACGGTCTGCCGCGCGCGCCGCAGCGTCAGCGGCTGGTGCTCGATGGTCACCAGGTCCTTGCCGAGGACGGTGCGGTCGGCGGCGACGACCTCGCACTCGCCGGTCCAGCGGCCGGCCTGCTTGGTCGGCAGCACCTGGGGCCGCGGGCCGCGCTCGGTCTCCGCTGCGATCCAGTCGTCGATGTAGGCCTTGACCTCGGGGTCGGTGTCGTAGTCGCTCGTGCACTTGTAGACGCCGTTGAAGACGGCGCACACCGCCCAGCCGTCGTGCAGCACGGAGCTGTACACCTGGGTCACGCCGTCGGGGAGGATCTGGTTCCAGGTGAGCAGGTCGGCCTGCCAGCCGGGCGAGTAGTAGTTGGCCTGCACGAAGGTGCCGTAGGGCTGGCCGGTGCCGTAGAAGTCCGGTCCGGTGTAGATGCGGTTGTCGTCGGAGTCGACGACGCCGAACGCGAACTGGGCACCGAGCTCGAAGCGGTTGCGCAGCGGGCCGGAGCCCTCGAGCTGGGTGTCCATGTAGTAGGTCGTGACGCCGTCCTTCACGACCGAGGCGCGGTCGACGTACTCGTAGCCGACGTGGTTGCCCTGGGCGTCGAACAGCGAGGGCCGGCCGTACCAGCGGCCCTCGATCTTCTTCTGCCACTCGCTGACGTCGTCAGTCATTGGACACCAGCTGCAGGCGGATCAGCTCGGACTGCTCGCCGATGAGGCGCTCGATGGTGTTCCAGACCGGGTCGACGTCGCGGCTGAACAGCGCCGCGCGGTTGCGCTCGTCGCGGCTCTTGAGGTCGACGGGTGCGGCGAGCTCTGCCGCAACGCCCTCGTCCAGCAGGGCGAACCAGTGGTCGCGGTAGGCCGCCACGACCTCGGTCATCCCGAGGAAGGCCTCGTCGGTCGCACGGTTGACGCACATCCAGGGGCTCATCATGGCGCGCTGCCGGGGCCCGATGGCCGCGGCGCTGAGCCCGGCGCGCGACTGCACGTCCTCGAAGACCGGGGTCAGGGGGGTGAAGACGCGGTCGATGTAGCCGAGGTTGCTCGCCAGCTCGGCGCGTGGGATCAGGTCCAGGTGGAAGGCGTGCGAGCCCTGGCCGAAGACCGAGTCCAGGGTGAAGTGCGGCACCAGGCTGTCGCTGTCGGTGAAGGCGAAGACCATGTGGCTGTCCAGGCCGATCGCCTCCACCGCCAGTCCGCAGTAGACCGCCTTGGCCACGCCCTTCCCACCGGTCCAGGTGCGGAGGACCCCGACGGGCTGAGGCGACATCGCCGAGACGAGGTCGACCGACAGGGCCTCCTCGAGCCCGGTGCGGGCCACGATGGCGTCGACGGTGCCGTGGCACAGGTCGCTGGCGAGAGTCACGTGCCTACCTCTGTCTTCCTCGTCGGGACTTCCTTCATGACCCAGGCCTTCTCGTACTCGCCTTCCCGCCGGGCCGGGCTCGGGATGACGGTGGCCTCGGTGCGGGGCCCGCTGCCGACGACGCGGTCGGCCTCGATCCCCCAGCCCATGTCGAGCAGCTCCTGCCGTCGCCTCCGGTAGGCGATGGACATGGCGTCGCTGCGCATGTGGAGCTCGCCGGAGATGTCGTGCGGGAGCAGCTCCGGGCGCTGGCCCTCCACGACCACCTGGTCCTGGACGAAGATCTCCAGCGTCCGCTTCAGCGCGTCGCGATCGGCCCACTTGCCGCGGAAGAACGAGCGGAAGGCGACGAACTTGGTGAGGGTCGTCTCCTCGTCAATGGGGATGTTCGTGTCGTAGATGATCATGTCGCCGAACGGCAGCCGGACGTGCAGCCGGATGAGGCTCGGCATGAACCAGGCCGTCGAGGTGATGACGTCCTTCGGCTCCTTGCGGAAGAGCACCTTCTTGATGCCCTTGACGTTCTTGCGCGGCGGGTTGAGCGCCACCGTCGCTTCCGCCGACCAGGGGGTGATGACCGGCTCGTACTCCTCGATCTCCGGCCTCTCCCGGTTGCCGAACGCCGTGCCGTGCACCCACGGGGTGTGCGCGATGTCGACACCGTTCTCGAGCACCCGCTCGTAGTTGGCCTTCCAGAGGAACTCGCCGTGGACGTAGGCGAGCTTGTCGTCGTTGAAGTGCTCGTCCCAGTCGGGGAGGGGCGGTCGCTCGGCCTCCGGCAGGTCGCCGAGGAAGACCCACACGAAGTGGTACTTCTCCTGCACCGGGTAGCTGTCGACCCGGGCCTTCTTCGGGATGGGCCGGCCGGGCTGGTTGGCCGGGATCTTCACGGCCTTGCCGTCGGCCTCGTACTCCCAGCCGTGGTACGGGCAGACCAGGCAGCCCTTGTCGTCCTGCCACCCACCGGACAGCGCACCTCCGCGGTGCACGCACAGGTCGCTCATCACGACGACCTTGCCGCTGCGCTTCTGGCGGAACACCACGAGCTGCTGACCCAGCACCTGGTGCTTGGTCGGCTTGTCGGTGATCTCCTCGCTGAAGGCGATGGCGTACCAGAAGTTCTTCAACATGGCGGGTCAGGCTCCCAGCGGTGCGGCGGTACGGGACGGCTGCGTGGTGCGGTGCACAGCGGTGGGGTCGCCACCGAGGTAGGACTCGACGACCGCGGGGTCGGCGAGGACGTCGTCGGGCGTGCCGAGCGCCAGGACGGTCCCGGTCTCGAGCGCCACCAGGCGGTCCGACAGCGACGAGACGAGCGGGATGTCGTGCTCGATGATGATCATCGTCGCGTCGAGGTGACGCCGGACCGAGAGCAGCACGTCTCCGAGCGCCTCGACCTCCGCCTGGGCGACGCCGGACGAGGGCTCGTCGAGCAGCATCAGCTCGGGCTCGAGCGCCACCAGGCAGGCCAGCTCCGCGATCCGGCGGGTACCGGTGGACAGCGCACCCACCTCCGTGTGCCGGTACCTGTCGAGGCCGAAGAGGTCCAGCAGCGCACGGGCCTGCTCCTCCCTGCCCCGCTCGGCGCGGGTGTGGCCGACCAGGCTCGCCGCCAGGTGCGTCGGCCGAGCGCGCTCCCCCGCGACCAGGAGGGTGTCGAGGACCGTCATCGTCGCGAACAGCGCGCTGTCCTGGAACGACCTGATGAGGCCGGCGTGCGCCCGGCGCTCCGGGCTCCAGCGCGTGATGTCCGTGCCGGCGAGCAGGATCTCACCCGCGTCGACCCGCACGAAGCCGGACAGGCACTCGAACAGCGTCGTCTTCCCAGCCCCGTTCGGCCCGATCAGGCCGAGCACCTCGCCACGGTGCACGGTGAGGTCGACACCGCCCACGGCCTGCAGCCCGCCGTACCTCTTCATCAGGCCACGGGCCTGGAGGAGGGGCACGTCCGTCGGCTCGCGCGGCTCTCTCTCGGTCAGGCTCGTGCGGGGCGCCGCCGTGGTGGCCCTGGCCGGGTCGGCCCCGGCCCAGGCCGCTGCCGGGTCGACGCCCGCCGCCCTGCCGACACGGTCCACGACCCAGGCCCGGACCGGCCGCAGGACGCCTGCGACGCCGTTCGGGTAGTAGAGGACGAGCAGCAGCCAGGCCAGGGTGAGGGTGCCGGAGGATGCCGGCCCCATGCTCACCAGCGTCGGCATGGCGACGACGGCGCCGAGCAGCGGACCGACGACGAGCCCGGCTCCACCCACGACCACCATGACCGTCACCACGATGGACGTGTCGGCCGGGAACGTGCCTGCGGTGACGATCGTCTGCGTGAACGCGAACAACCCACCGCCGAGCCCCGCGACGGCACCCGCGACGGCGTACGCCTGAAGCTTGCGCCGCGGAGCGGCGACACCGAACGCCCGGGCAGCGTCCTCGTTGTCGCGGAGCGCGACGAGCAGCCGGCCGAACGAGCTGCGGTGCAGGTTGCCGACCACCACCATGACCAGCGCCAGGACGACGAGCGCGACGTAGGCCTGGGTCCGGCCGGAGTCGATGCTCCATCCGAGGACCTTCGCCTCGCTGGTGCTGGTGCTGGCACCGAAGCCGAGCGGCCGGTCCTGCTTGAGGACGAAGCCCCGCATCGCGAGTGCGAACGCGAGCGTCGCCACGGCGAAGAGCAGACCGCTCACCCGCAGCGCCGGGATGCCGATCACCACGCTCGTGACCGCGCCGACGCCGACCGCGGCGGCCAGCGCCACGAGCACGTTGCCGCCGTCGTGAGCGATCGCCACGGCGACGACCGCACCCGCAGCAGCGATCGCGAACTGACCCAGTGAGAGCTGGCCGCCCAGGCCCGTCAGCACCGACAGGGACAGCCCGACCACGACGAGGGCGATCAGCTGCGCCATCACCGACGAGTGGGCGTGGTTCATCAGTCGCGGCAGGACAGCGGCCGCGAGGAAGGCCGGAACGGCGAGCAGCACGCCCGTGTGCCGGAGCAGCCACACCCGTCGCAGCTCCTCGGGCAGCGCCGGCCACGGCTTGACCGCGAGCCAGGCGCCCTTCTCCTCCTCGCGCCGGCCCGGACGTCCTTGCAGCAGCAGGCTCAGCAGGATGACGCCGAGCAGGATCACGTCGGCGAGACCCGCCTGGTCGGGCAGCTTGAAGAGGGTGATCCGGTCGAGCAGCCCGAAGGCCGCGCCGGCGGCGAACGTCACGGGCAGGCTGCGCATCCGGCCGACGACAGCTGCCGCCAGGGCGCGGAGCAGCAGCGTCGGTCCGAGCGCGGCGCCCGCGAGCGCCCCGAGGCTGGGGATGAGCAGGCTGGCGGTCAGGCAGGCGAGGCCACCGGCGATCGCCCAGCTGAGGTTGGTGAGCCGCTGCGGGGACATCCCCGCCATCGCGGCGGCGTCCGGGTTGGCGGCGGCGCCTCGGATCGCGAGTCCGAAGCGGCTGCGGGTGAAGAACAGCGACAGGGCGACGACCGACAACGGGCCCAGGATCAGCGCGCCGGTGGCGTCCTGCCCGATGGGCAGGTTGTTGATCGTGAAGGTCGGCATGCCCGTCGGGAGCGGGAAGAAGTCCGAGGACGTCGCCTTCGCGTTCAGCAGCAACGACATGAAGAGCAGGAACTGCCCGACGCCGAGGGTCGCCACCATGCTCATCAGCCGCGGCGCGCGGGCAAGTCGTCGCACCACGGTCAGCTCGATGCTCGAGCTGATCGCCGCCGCCACCAGCATGCCGCCGGGCAGCGCGAGCCAGTAGGGGACGTGGGCGTCGAGGACGAGGATCGCCATCACGGCGGCGCCGAAGGCTCCCACCTGGCTGTGCGCGAAGTTCACGAACCGGCTCGACCGGTGCACCAGCACCAGACCGACGCCGAGCAACCCGTAGGCGATGCCGGAAGCCAGGCCCGCGACGACGATGCCCCAGGGCACGGTGAGGATCACGACGCCTGCCCGTGACCGGCAGCGCCGCTGAGGAACACCGAGCGGAGGATGTCGGGGCGCTCGAGCAGGTCGGCGGTCCGGCCGTCGAAGCGCACCTGTCCCTTCTCCATGAAGTAGGCGTGCTCGGCGAGCGAGAGCGCCACGTTGACGGACTGCTCGACGAGGACGACGGCCGTCCCGGACGCGTTGATGCTGCGCACCAGCACGAGCAGCTCACCGACGATCCGTGGTGAGAGCCCGAGGGACAGCTCGTCGATCAGCAGCAGCTTGGGCTGGAGGATCAGCGCCTTGGAGAGCGCGAGCATCTGCTGCTCGCCGCCGGACATGGTGCTGGCGGGTGAGTTGCGACGCTCGTGCAGTCGGGGGAAGGTCGCGAACGCCTCCTCGATCCCGCGGTCGACCGCCTTGCGGTCGCGCCCGAGCGCGTAGCCGTAGAGCCGCAGGTTCTCCGCGACCGACAGCGGACCGAACACCGCCTTGCCGCCCGGGATCTGGCTGACCCCCGCCCGGACCCGTTCACCGGGCTCGGCGAAGGTGACGTCCCGGCCGGCGACGCGGACCGTGCCGGAGCTCGGGGTCCCGAGCCCCGCGATGACCCTGAGCAGGGTCGACTTGCCTGCGCCGTTCGTGCCGAGCAGCGCGACCATCTCCCCCTCGTCGACGCTGAAGTCCACGTCGAAGAGGATCTGCAGCGGCCCGTAGGAGAAGTTGACGCCGCGGCAGGACAGCAGCGGCGCCTTGACCCCGCGCGCCCGCTCGGCACTGAACTCCGCCGCCTCGACGAGCGCGCTCACGGAGGCGTCCAGGTCCTGCTCCGCCTGCCGGCCGACCGCGCGCAGCACCAGCGCCCCGACCACTCCCGCGCCGCCCGCCACGCCGAGGGCGACGGCCAGCCCTCGGCTGCTGTCGAGCCCGGACAGGATGGCGCCGCCGAGCACGATGCCGAGCAGCCCCTCGTAACCACAGGCCACGGCGGCCGCGGAGCCCCGCAGCCGCACCGGGACGACGAGCGCGACCAGCCGGTCCAGCGAGGCGACACCGACGGCCAGCCCCGCGGCGGTCAGCGCGATGCCCGCGAGGCAGCCCGGTGTCCACGTGACCACGCCCGCGACGCCCAGGCCGACTCCTGCGACCGCGAAGCCGACGGCACCCTGCCCCGCGAGCACGACCGGGGCGCGCCGCGCCGCCGTGGCCAGCGCGGAGGCGCGGTCGAGCACCACCACCGCCGCGAGGGCACCCGCAGCCGCGAGGACGCCGGGGAGCGCGGACGCAGGCAGCCCGGTGCGCTCCGTCGCGGCGTACCCGCCGTACAGGACGGCCGCGAGACCGAGGCTCGCGGCCAGGGCGTACAGCGAGAGGATCGGTCGGGCGCTCGGGATGGCGAGCAGCCTGCGCACCGACTCGGAGAAGCTCGGGGCCTGCGCCTCGTCGTCCTGCGGGGACGCGCCCGCCACCCGCCGCGTGAGGCCGACCTCGAAGCCGCCCTCGACCGGCTCGGTGGTGGTGCTGACGACCACCGAGCCGAGGACGAGGACCACGGCGACGACGAGCAGCCCCGCCCGCCAGCTGAGCCCGAGCGCGGTGCTGACGGGGGCGGCGAGGACGAGGGTGGCCGAGGCGACGACGAGAGCGGTCGCGCGGAAGGCGGCCAGCACGTGGCTGAGGGACAGCGGCGGGTAGAGATCGACGAGCAGCCCGCGTTGCGTCGCGCAGCACACCGCTGCAGCAGCACCGGTCAGGACCGCGCCGACACCCACCTCGGCAGGCGTGGTCGACAGGGCGACCACGACGACGCCGATGGCGACGGCCGAACCGGACGCCGCGCACCACCGCACCCGACCGCCCGACCGCACCGCACGGAGGGCGAAGGGGATGCCGAGGACGACTCCGAGGCTCCACAGGCCGAGCAGGTGCCCGACCTCAGCCGTCGAGCGGCCGAGCCCGTCGGCGATGTCAGGCGCCAGCAGCAGTGCGGTGCCGAGCGCGAGCATCCCGCCGCAGAGGGCGGCGAGCCCGACGAGCGGGCGCCAGCCCGGGCCGGCGGCGACGGCCTCGGCGAGGCTGCCCTCGACCCAGTCGCCGTGGACGCCGTGCGCACGACGTGGGCTCGGCGTCGTCATGGCCGGGTGCGGACGCGGACGCGCGCGACGTGCTCGCCGCTGCGCCGACCGCGGTCGTCGACCGGGACCACCGTCACGGTGTGGACGCGACGTGCGCTCGGCGAACCGCTCGAGGCCGGCCCCAGCCGCAGTGCCAGCTGCCGACCGCTCAGGGTGATGACGTGCGGGCCGGGGACCACGACCGCTCCAGGCTCCGGCAGCGCGTGGTCGACCACCACGGCGTACCCGGTGGCGCCACGGGCCGACGTCCAGCCGATCGTCATGGCCTCGTCCACGGCCGCCCCGTCGGAGGGCGTGGTGATGCGGAAGCGGGTGTCGACGGTCAGGTCGGGGCCCTGCACGGCGTAGAGCACAGCGCCCACCAGGACGGGCGCTCCGACGAGCAGCAGCGCCCGGCTGCGCCCGACGGTCGCTGCGGTCATGGCAGCGTCTTCCGGCCTGACGTGTAGGCCATGCAGCCGCAGCCGGAGCTGAACGTGATCTCGCGGTAGACCGCTGCTCCGGTGTGCTTGTCGGGCGAGTACGACGTGGCGAACGTCTGCGCGGCCTGGAAGGACGTGCCGAGGCCCTCCGCCACCTTCGCCCAGCTGGCCGCGGTCAACGTGCCGCTGACCTTGTCGGCGGCCGTCTTGAGCAGCAGGGTGCTCTCGCAGTAGGACATGGCCTGCTTGGAGTTGAAGACGCCGTCCACGTAGCGACCTGGCACCGAGATCCCGGCCGACTTGTAGATGCCGCGGCAGGTGGTCTCCAGCCCCGGCTGGGGGAAGGCGTACTGCTTGTCCAGCACGTCGTCGACCGGCGAGAAGCCGATGCCGATCGCGCCAGCCATGTTCTTCGGGAAGTTGAGCTCCATGTAGCGCGGCACGTCGAAGCTGGTGAGGGCGTAGACGAACTGGCTGTACTGCTGGTTCTGCTGGACGAAGAACGGCTGCAGCGGCGCCGATCCGACGAACAGGATGTGGTCCACCTGGTTGACGATCATCGTCTGCGCGGCGGCGTGGATGCCGTTCTCGATGGAGCCGATGTCGCTGTTCGAGACGCTCGCCTGCACGACCGAGACGCCCAGTGCCTTCAGCCGAGGCGCGAGGGTCTTGTCCGCGACGTCGTGGTAGGGCTTGTCGTCCCAGAGGACGATGCCGACCTTGCTCTCGCCCTTCAGCCAGGACTTCGCCTTGATGTCGTCGACCAGCGCCCGGCTCGCCTGGTCGTAGTCGGCGTAGCTCGGCGACCAGAGGTAGGGCGCGTGGCTGTCGTAGAACGGCTTGCCGAAGCCGTAGGCGGCGCCCTCGAACGCCAGGACCTTCTTCGCCGCGTAGCAGTCTCGAGCGCTCGCGTGGATCTGGCCCTGCAGCACGGCCATGAAGGCGTGGTCGGTGCCGGCGATCGCCTGGCAGAGGTTGTTGTCGTTGACCTCGCTCGCCTGCTGCGCGTTGTAGTCGTGCACCTTCGCGATCATCTTGCGGCCGGCGATGCCACCGTGCGCGTTGACGTAGGCCGCCATGGCGTTGGCCTGGGCGCCTGCGTCGCCGGTGGTCGCCGTGTTGACGACGACGATCTTGCCGAGCTGGTCGAAGCCGGTGACGTTGACGAAGGAGACGGTCAGGGAGCCCTTCAGGCCGGGCGACTCCTGCAGCCCGGTCGTCGCTCCCGAGGTGACGCCGCTGGTCGCCGTGCCCGGTGCGGTCACTCCCGCCGTACCGCCGCTCGTCCACCCGGTGGTGCTGCCGCTGGAGCCGCCGGTGGTCCCGACAGCCGTGCCGGTCGACCCGCCGAGCACTGCCCCGGACGTGCCCGTCGAGCCGGGGCCGCCCGCGACCACGCCCCCCGCGGCGCCGGTGCCTCCGGTGCCGCCGCCCGCGCCGTCGACCGCGACGGCACCGTCGAGCCCGGCCTGCTGCAGGCCGCACGCCGCGCTGAGGAGCAGGCCGGCGGCGGCGAGGGCGAGCGGGAACGGCCGACGACGGTCAGGGCGCCGGGCTGCCGGCGTGCGGGTCGACATCGCTCGAGGTGCTCCAACCGCAGGGCTGCTGGGTGAGTGGTGCTGGGAGGAACGCTGTGCCGCTGAACGGAACAGCGTTCCTGTGGCGGAACGCTAGGGCTGCGACTCGGCACTGTCAACGGTGGTGCGTCGCGTAGAGTCCACTGAGCGGAACGGTGTTTCAATCCTGTCTCGGTGGTGGAGAGGGCGCACGACGTGGCAGCACGGTCCTACCTGTACGTGCCGGGTGACCGGCCGGACCGGCTCGAGAAGGCCGTGGCGCGGGCCGGCGACGCCGTCATCGCCGACCTCGAGGACGCGGTCGCCCCGAGCCGCAAGGAGGCGGCCCTGGCCGCCGTGCTCGCCTGGCTCCCCGAGGTGCCTGCGGGAGTCGAGGTGTGGGTACGGGTGGGCGACGCGCCGCGCACGGCGGACGACCTCGCGGCGCTCGGAGCGGTGTCCCGCCTGGACGGCGTCGTCGTCGCGAAGGCGACCGTCGCTTCCGTCCGGGCCGCCCGCACGCTGCTGCCGGAGGGTGTGGCCGTGGCCGGCCTCGTGGAGACCGCGGGCGCGCTGCTCGAGCTCGCGGAGCTGGCCCGGCTCGTCACGCAGCTCGGCGTCGGGGAGGCCGATCTCGCGGCGGAGCTCGGGATCGCGGCCGGCGAGCTCAGCGTGCTCGGCCCCGTGCGCGCTCAGCTGGTCATCGCGTCCGCTGCCGCGGGGATCAACGCCCCGACCGGCCCGGTGCACCTCGACGTCCGCGACCTGGCGGACCTGCGGGCCTCGACCGAGGCGCTGCGCCGGGCGGGCTTCGGCGCCCGCTCGGCGATCCACCCCGACCAGGTCGCCGTCATCGAGGACGTCTTCACGCCGACGGCGGACGAGGTGGCCCGCGCACGCACCGCCGTGCAGGCCTGGGACGAGGCCGTCGCCGCAGGGACGGGAGTGGCCGTCGACGAGCGCGGCCGGATGGTGGACGAGGCGGTGGTCCGGCTGGCCCGCCGGGTGGTCGCGACCGCCGACCGGCTCAGCCTCTGACGGGACGCGGGAAGCGCATCGCGGTCGCGGACAGCACCAGGCTGACCGTCTGGAAGAGCACGAACCAGCCGCCGGCGCCGGTGCTGCGCAGGAACCACAGCGCGAAGCCGAGGTTGGGCACGTGGCAGAGCAGGACCTTCGGGAGGTTCCAACGGGGGTCATTGTGCTCCGGGGCCACCTTCACGTCCCAGTAGAGGGCGTGCCACATCCCCTGGAAGGCGCTCAGCACGACGAAGGCGATCCACGGGTTGCCGACGGCGGTCGCGAGGCTGAGCAGCAGCAGCCCCTCGGTCAGTCCCCAGACCAGGCCGAAGGCCGGCGAGAACCAGTCGCGAGGGCGGTCCAGGACATAGGTGCCGCGCGGCCAGATGACGCCGTAGGCGACGACCTCGAGGGCGAGGCAGCCGAGCACCGGGAGCAGCGGCGCGTCGAGCGACAGCGAGGGCCGTACGACGGCAGCGACCAGCAGGCAGACCGCGAAGTAGGCGGCTGCGCGGGTCAGAGGTCCGCGAACAGGTCCCGCTTCCGGAACGGCGCCGCCGTGAAGCGCCAGGCGATCTTCGGGGTCGTGAGCCATGCGATGCGGGTGCCTGTCTTGGTCGTGGCGAGGATCCGGTCGGCGATCCAGGGCGTCGTCGTCTCGGGCTTGTCGCCGAGGATGTTGAAGACCTTCTTCGTCTTCTCCCAGCGAGCCGGGTCGAGGTGCTCGCTGCCGTGCAGCAGGTGCTCGGTGACGTTGATGCCGGGACGGATGCTGCAGACCTGCACCGACGACCCCTTGAGCTCCTTGAGGAACGCCTTGTCGAGGTAGCCCACGGCCGCCTTGGTGCAGGCGTAGGGCAGCAGGCCGACCTGGACCTCGCCCTTGGAGCCCATGCCCTCGACGTTGAAGATCTGGCCGCCGCCCTGCGCCCGCATCCCGCGGGTCGCGACCTGCATGCCGTAGATCGTGCCGAGCAGGTTGGTCTCGACGGTCTGGCGCACCTCGTCGCTGCCGACCTCCCACAGCGGGACGGGGTTGGTCGTCGTCCCAGCGTTGTTGACCCAGATGTCGACGCGGCCGAAGCGCGCGACGGCCGCGTCCCACAGCGCCTGGACCGAGGCGGGATCGGTGACGTCCGAGGAGAAGCCGAGGGTGCGGTCCGCCTCCCCCAGCTCGGCGACGGCCTTGTCGACCGCGTCCTGGCTGCGGCCGGTGACGACGACGTTGCAGCCGCGGGCCAGCAGCTCGCGGGCCAGGCCGAAGCCGATGCCGCGGCTGCTGCCGGTGACGACGGCCGTCTTCATCGCTCGACCGGGGTGCGGGTCGTGACGAAGCCGGCGTCCGCGAGCCGGTCGACGCTGATCGGGGCTGCCGGGCTCTTCAGCTCGTCGCGGTAGGTCAGCGGGCCGAAGCCGATTTCGGCGCTGATGGCGTCGAAGCGGGCGCGGTTCGTCGCCGGCACCTCGGCGTGGGTGAGGTTGAAGACGCCGGGCAGGTCGTGGGCGAGTGCGTGCTCGATCGCGCCGATGACGTCGTCGACGTGCACCCGGTAGAAGAGCGCGTCCCCGGTGAAGGGGACGCTGCCCTTCAGCACGTTGTGCGCGAAGGCGACCTTGTCGGCGATCGGCAGGTCGGTGCCGCCGAAGATGTCGGCGCAGCGGAAGACCGTGGCGTTGCCGCGGTCGAGGTAGACGCGCTCCATCTCCTGGAACTTCTGCGGGCTGGCGTCGTCGGCCGTCGTGAGCGGCGCGTCCTCGGTGACCTCGTCGAGCGCGTCGGCGGCGTCGCCGTAGACGGACAGGCTCGACAGCGCCACGATCCGTGCGGTGTCCGGGGCGGCCTGAGCGACCGACCGCGCGGTCTGCACGAGCACGTCGTCGTAGGTCGCCGCCCGCTCCTCCGCCGTCATGGCCCGGCGCGCGTCCGGTCCGGCGCACACGACGACGGCGTCGGCCCCGGCGGCAGCCTTCGCGACCTTGTCGGTGTCGGAGCCACGCAGCACATGCACCTCCGACGCGACCTGCTTGAGGTCGTCGACCTTCGCCTCGGTCGTGGTGGTCGCGACGACGTCGTGCCCCTCGGCGGTCAGCCGGGCGGCGAGCTCGCGCCCGACGAGCCCGGCGCCGACGACGAGGACCCTCATCGCCCGGCCTCCTCGAGCTGCTGCTTGCCGTAGCGGCGCTCGACCATCGCGTTGGCGGTCTCGGCACCCATGGCCCGGACGGCGAGGGCGTTCATCGGGTCGAGCGTGTAGCACTGGGTGCGCAGTCGGTGGTCGCGCTCCTGCAGCGCGGCGCGCTCCTCCTCCGGGACCGGAGGGGCGCTGCGGACGTAGTCCAGCCAGCGCTCGAAGCGCTTCATGACGTAGCCCTTGAGGGCCTCGATGTTCTCGGGGTTGCGCTCCGCCATGTAGGAGTGCGCGACCGGCGAGATGATCGCCCGCATGTAGCTGCCGTGGCTGACGTTCCAGGTGAAGCGCTCGTCCCCGCGGAAGGCCAGGTAGTCGGCGTTCTCCGGCTCGTAGTAGCGGTTGACGTAGTCGGCGTCGACCCCGATGTCCCGGCGCGCGATGAAGTCGCTGTAGTGGAACAGGTGCGGGACGGTCCCGAAGACGATGCACAGGTGGGGGGCGTCGATGTGCGGCCCGAGCCAGACGGTGATGTTCATGTCGAGGATGGACGCGCTGCGGTTGCCGATCCACGAGTGCACCAGCCACTCGGCCTCCGGGCCCGTGTACGTGTTGAGAGAGCCCTCGAAGCCGCCGGCCTCGTAGTACTCGAAACCCTCGCAGGAGGGGTGCCGCGTCACGTCGAACTCGGCCATCAGCCGGTCCTTGATCTCGGTGAGGATCCCCCAGAGGGCCTCCCAGGAGGCGCGGACGTCGACGTCCGGCGCCTCGTCGAGCATCTCGGTGATGGTCTTGACCTGCTGGCTGACAGCCACGCGCGCTCTCCCCGGGTAGCGGAACGGCGTCACGCTAAGCGGAACAGGCCTTCCGGGTCAATGCTCCCTGAGCAGCCGCCCCGCGCCCGTGACCTGGTCGTCGAACCCGTGCTCGCGCAGGGCGCGCCAGAGCGTCGCGGCGTTGATGGCGATGACCGGCTTGCCGAGCTCCCGCTCCAGGGAGTCGGCCAGCGCGACGAACGACAGGTTCGTGCCGACCTGGACGATCGCCTCGACGTCGGGGCCGTCGAGCTCCGCGACGGTCGCCAGCAGCCGCTCGTCCGGGACCTTGGCGATGTCCATCGCCGTGGGGCAGCGCAGGCCCGTGATCGCCGCGACGTCGAACCCCGCCTCGGTGAAGAACCGGCCCACCTCGCGGTCGGCGACAGGCTGGTACGGCGAGAAGACCGCGATCCTGCGGCAACCGAGCTCCTCGAGCGCCGCCCGGCAGGAGCTCGCGCCGGTCGTGACGGGCAAGCCGGTGCGGTCCTTGAGCCGCTGCTCGAACGCCGCGTTGCCCTCGACCCCGCCCCAGAAGGTCTCCGCCGACATCCCCATCACCATCCGGTCCGGCTCGGCGGTGAGGACGTCGCGCACGGCGGTGTCGATGGACGCGCGGATCTGCCCGAGCAGCGCCTCGAAGCCCTCGTCGTCGCCCATGACGGGGTTGGGGATGTGCATCGACCCGGCACGGAAGGCGACGCCCTCGATCCCCGCCCGCCAGTAGTCGTGCTCCACCACCGTGTTGGTGCTGGGCACGATGACGCCGAAGACGGCCCGCGGCCCCACCCGGTTCGTCATGCCGTGACCCTCGCGACGACCTCGTCCACGGTGCGGTGCGCCCGCGTGCGCGCCGTCGGCTTGTCGAGCAGGAGGGCGTCGAGCAGCAGCGGCGACACGATCGCGGCCACGGCGTCGTCGCGGTCGGCCTTCGTCGTACCGGCGAGTGCCGCGCGGAACGGCGCGAGCAGGTCCTCCACGTAGCGGTGCCGGAGGTCCGGCTCCCCCGCGGCCACCAGCGCCTGCAGGAACGCGGCGACCGGCTTGTCGCGCAGGCGGTTGCACAGCTGGTCGACGGCGGCGTGCAGGTCGGCCGCCGGGTCGCCGGTGGGCTCCTGGTCCTTCGGCGGGGCGACGGCGATGAGGGCCTCGAGCACGTCGTGCGCGGTCGGCCAGTGCCGGTAGACGGTCGAGCGCGACACCCCGGTCACCGTGTGCAGGCGCTGCGGGGTGAGCGCGCCCGCCCCCTCGGTCAGCAGCAGCTCGAGGGCGGCGGTGAGGACGACGGCCTCGGTGTCGGCGGTGGGGCCAGCGGGTCTGCTCACAGCCGTTGACGGTACATCTTGTCTCGGATTCGCGTAAGCGATACGGTTTGCATCGGAAACCCTTCCTGAGGAGGACCTCATGCGACCGCACGTGGAGCTCGTCGACGAGCGCGACCTCATCTGGCACCTCGCCGAGTTCGCGCACGCGACCGGCACGGCCGAGCAGCGCAACCTCTCCTACGACGAGGAGGACGGCTCCGCGTCGCTCAAGGTCCGCTTCACCAGCGACTGGTCACGACCCGCCGGGGTCCACGTCGCCGAGACCGAGTGGCTCGTGCTGTCCGGCCAGGTGACGATCGGCGACACCGTGCTGGGCCCGGAGGGGTACTGGCACGCGCCCATCGGCGTGTGGACGCCCGCGCTCACGGTGACCGCCGGCACCGAGGTGCTGCTGTTCCGCGAGTTCGGCGACTGGGGCTTCACGCCGGCCGAGGAGTCGCTCGAGTCCGTGCGTCAGGACCAGGAGCTGATCGTCCTCGACACCGCGAGCATGCCGTGGATCGACGTCAAGGACGGCAGCCCGATGCGCTTCGACCTCGGCGGCACGCCGGTGCCGGGCCTCTACATCAAGATGCTGCACCGCGACTCCAAGACCGGGTTCTACAGCCGCCTCATCAAGGCCAAGCCGGGCTGGCGCGAGGAGCCGCTGGCGCACCACCCGTGCTCGGAGGAGGCGTACTGCCTCGAGGGCGGCTTCGACTACAACTACGGGAAGATGTGGCCCGGCACCTACTTCTGGCGCCCGGCACTGATCCGGCACGGTGACTTCACCGCGGACGCCGAGCTCGGCTGCACCTGGATCGTGCGCTCGGACAGCGACCTCGTCGACTGGTACACCGACGACGCGACCGTCACCATGAGCGGCACCCCGCAGAACTGGGGCGACGGCTACCCGCACTCGGCGGCTCCCCGCTTCATCGAGCCGGTCCGCTCCCGCTCCATCGGCCCCTGGCAGGACCCCACCCACCAGTAGAGGGCCCACCCCGCTTGCGTCATACCTGCTGAGCCTGACCCAGGGCCACCTGCGATGACGTTGCGCGGG
>CAMLIA010000072.1 GCA_946479905.1 uncultured Frankiales bacterium
CATCTAGCGCACGGAGTGACGGCCACGACGAGGCGGCTCTGACCGCCGGCCGGGCCTCGGGACACCAGCACCATCAGGTGTTCCGAGGCCCGGCCGCTCCGTCAGGCGCAGCCGTCCGACAGGGTCGCGGTCTGGCCGGTCGCGCCGTCGGTGACGGAGTCGCGGCAGCTCACGTGCTGGCCGGCGTAGAGCTCCGCGAGGGCCTGGAAGCCCGCCAGGCCGACGTCGTGGGTCTCGCTGGCCTCGCTGGCGTGACCGGCGAACGGCGACGCCAGGCCGGTCGGGAGGTAGCCGTCGATGGTCGTCCCCGCCTCGGAGCCCTTGCTGTGGGTCAGGTAGGACCGGAAGTCGACGGGCACGCCCTGGGCGCGCAGCAGCGCCTGGAGCTGGCGGCTGATGTCGTGGGTGACGAGCCCGTCGGCGTACCCGTGGACCATGACGACGCCCTTGATGCCGCTCGCGGCGATGTCCCGGGTGCGGTTGACCACGGTGCGCTCGGCGAAGACCGACGACCGCTGCTCGAAGGGACCGCCCATCTCCGCCTCGATGTCGGCGGTCGCGTGGGCGGCGAAGGTGTTGGCCGGGGCGAGCACCCGCGCGCCCTGGTAGGTCTCGATGACGTTCGCCGCGCCCTCGACGTCGACCCACTCGTCGAACATCGACCGGCCGCCCTGCCGCGTGGGCTTGGCGGCCAGCGCGAGGCCGGCCGTGTTGCCGCCCATGCTGACGCTGTAGAGCACGTTGTGGGCCCGCGCGGAGGCACTGCGGGAGAAGCACGCCCGGTCGAGCAGCTGCGCGACGGCGTCGGTGTCGACGGCCCCCTCGGCGACGCGCCAGCCGCGGCTGGTGGGCAGCGGTTGCGTCGTCAGGTCGTCGACCTGGCCGCGGTAGTCCGGCGTGACGGCGATGGCGCCGAGACTCGCGGCCGTGCGCTCCATGTGCCGGACCCAGCTGTACATGGTGTGGCTGTAGCCGTGGTCGAAGACCACGATGCCGCGCGGCGTGCTGCGGGGCAGCACGACCAGGGCCTTGGCGGTCTGCCCGCCGGAGGGGTACTCGAGCAGCGAGTACGTCGACGGGTCGCCGACGCAGCCATCGGGACCGGGCAGGTCCGGCACGTGCCTGGGCTTCTCGTGGCCGTACGCGTAGGCGTGCCCGCGGCCCTTCCCCGGGTTGTCGGCGGACGCGGGGTGCACGGCGACGGCGCCGAGCCCGAGGGCGGCGACGGCGAGCAGGGGGGCGAGACGCATGGGGTGAGCTCCTGGGTGCTGCTGGGTCCCACTCCGTTCGACGTTCGCCGCGTGTTCTCCTGCCCGACGCCTGGCTAGGGTCCGGGGATGAGCTTCGCCGGCTACCAGAACGACGTGTACCTGAAGGGCCTGTTCGGGGAGCAGCCGACGCTGCCGTTCGACCACCGCGCCCTGCAGGCCGCCGCCGAGCAGGTCATGACGCCGGGCGCCGTCGGCTACGTGACCGGGGGAGCCGGCGCCGAGGACACCGTGCGGGCCAACCGGGAAGCGTTCGACCGCTGGCGCATCGTGCCCCGGATGCTGCGCGGCATCCCCGCCGAGCGCGACCTCTCCGTGGAGGTGCTGGGAACCGCGTCGCCCGCGCCCGTCCTCCTCGGTCCCGTGGGGGTGCTGTCCATCGTGCACGCCGAGGCCGAGCGGGCGGTGGCGCGCGCGGCGGCGGCGCTCGGCCTGCCGATGGTGCTGTCGACGGCGGCGAGCACCTGCCTCGAGGACGTCGCGGACGAGCTCGCCGGCTCGCCGGGCTGGTACCAGCTCTACTGGCCCAGCGACCCCTCCGTCGCGGAGTCACTGGTCAGCCGGGCCGAGCGCGCCGGCTACTCGGCGCTGGTCGTCACCCTCGACACCTGGCAGCTCGGCTGGCGGCCCCGGGACCTCGAGACCGCCTACCTGCCGTTCCTGCAGGGCGAGGGGATCGCCAACTACACGAGCGACCCCGCCTTCCGCGCCGGCCTGGAGAAGACGCCCGAGGAGGACCCGAACGCGGCGGTGCTGCACTTCCTCGGCATGTTCAACCACCCGGCGCTGACCTGGCAGGACCTCGAGTGGCTGCGGTCGCACACCACACTGCCGATCGTGCTCAAGGGCGTGCAGCACCCCGACGACGCGCACCGGGCGGTGGACGCGGGGGTCCAGGGCATCGTCTGCAGCAACCACGGCGGCCGCCAGGTGGACGGTGCGGTCGGCTCGCTCGACGCGCTGCCCGCCGTCGTGGAGTCCGCCGGTGACCTGCCGGTGCTCTTCGACAGCGGGATCCGGACCGGCGCGGACGCGGTCAAGGCGCTCGCGCTCGGCGCTCGTGCCGTGCTGCTCGCCCGCCCGTGGGTCTACGGGCTGGGCCTGGCCGGTCAGGCCGGGGTCGAGCACGTGCTGCGCTGCTTCCTGGCCGACCTCGACCTCCAGCTCGGGCTCTCCGGCCACGGGTCCGTGGCGGACCTGTCCCCGGCGTCACTGGTCCGTACCTGACGCGAGGAAGCGCACACTGGCTCGTTGATCAAGGGACAGCACCCTTCCACCCCCCTCACGGAGGTCTGCCCGTGCGCACTCGCGCGCTCCTCGCCGGAGTCGGCGCCCTCGGCGCCGCCACCCTGTCCGCCAGCCCGGCCCTGGCCGTCACGGACGCCCCAGCCACGTCGTCGTACGTCGTCCAGCTGGCGCCTTCCGCGTCGCCGGTGTCGGCTGTCGTCAGCACCCTCACGGCGCGCTACGGCGGCCGGGTCGGATTCACCTACACCCACGCGCTGCGCGGCTTCTCGGTGACGCTGCCGTCGGCGGCCGCCCGGGCGCTGGCGCACGACCCGCTCGTCACCGCGGTCACGCCCGACCAGGTCGTCACCGTGGCTGCCGTCCAGTCGGGTGCGCAGTACGACCTCGACCGGATCGACCAGCGTTCCGGCCTGGACGGGAGCTACACCTACGGCGCCACCGGCGCGGGGGTGCACGCGTACGACATCGACACGGGCATCACGCCCAACCACACCGACTTCGGCGGCCGGGCCTCGATCGGGTACGACAGCGTCGGTGACGGCCAGAACGGCGTCGACTGCGCCGGGCACGGCACCCACACCGCGGGCACCATCGGCGGCACCGTGCACGGCGTCGCCAAGCAGGTCCAGATCGTCGCCGTCCGGGTGCTCGACTGCGGCGGCAGCGGGTCCAGCTCAGGCATCGTCGCCGGCGTCGACTGGGTCGCCGGGCACGCGATCCACCCGGCGGTCGCCAACATGAGCCTCGGCTCCTCGCTCGGCACCGACTCCGCCATCGACGCGGCCGTCAACGGCCTCATCAACAGCGGCGTGACCGTGGCGGTTGCGGCCGGCAACGGGTACGGCAACGGGCTCTACGCCCAGAACGCCTGCAGCACCAGCCCCGCCGACGTCCCCAACGCCATCACGGTCTCCGCGACCGACAACACCGACACCAAGCCGATCTGGGCCAACATCGGCTCCTGCGTCGACCTGTTCGCCCCGGGCGTCGGGGTCGTGAGCGACTGGTACACCTCGAACACGGCCACCTCGTCCGACGACGGCACCTCCATGTCGGCGCCGCACGTCACCGGTGCCGCAGCGCTGTACCTGCAGGCCAACCCGAGCGCGACGCCCGCGCAGGTCGCGTCCTTCCTCACGTCGCAGGCGACCACGGGGGCGGTGAAGAGCCCCGGCTCCGGCTCGCCCAACAAGCTGCTCTACATCGGTGGCATCACGGCCGGCGGCACGCCGGGCAACGTGGCTCCGACGGCGAGCTTCACGTCCTCGGTCAGCGGCGCCACGGCGACCTTCACCGACACGTCCACGGACAGCGACGGCACCATCGCGTCGCGGTCGTGGAGCTTCGGTGACGGCACCACCGGGACCGGCACGCCGGTGTCGCACACCTACACCGCGTCCGGCACCTACACGGTGACGCTGACGGTGACGGACAACGGAGGGGCGACGGCGACCAAGACGGGTACGGTCTCGGTGACCGTGGCCGGTGGGGGCGACCCCGACCCGGCGACGCCGAACCTGACCAGCGGCGTGGCGCGCTCCGACACGACCGGTGCTGCCGGGACGTGGAAGTACTACAAGATCGCCGTCACCGCCGGCCGCACGGTCGCCCTGACGACGACGGGCCCGTCGTGCGGGCTGCTGTCCTGCCCGGCCGACATCGACCTCTACGGCCGCAACGGCGCGAAGCCGACGACCGCGACGTACACCTGCGCCGCGGCCACCGGTTCGAGCAACGAGTCCTGCACGATCACCAACGCGCCTGCCGGGTACGTGTACGTGGGCGTCTACGTCTACAGCGGCTCGAGCGGCCAGTCCTACACCGTGAAGGCGACCGTCAGCTGAGGGGGAGCAGGAGGCCCGGCCAGCTGGGTGGCCGGGTCTCTTGCTTGTCCGGGGTCAGTGGCCGGGGAGCGTGGCGGGGTCGAGGGCGCCGGCCGGGTCGCCCTGCTCCGACAACGGGCCGGGGATGCCGCGGAACCGGTAGGGCACCACGTCCCGACCGGCTTGCAGCAGCCAGGCCTCACCGGTCGTGCTGCTGTCGAAGATCTCGAGCACCGCGGCGCCGGCCTTCTCGACAGGGATGATCGGCACGCCGACGCCGGTCAGGTGCTCGCGGATGTCCGTGATGATCTTGGTCTCGGCGAACCCCGGGCAGAAGGCGTTGATGCGGACCCCCTCCGGCTGCAGGGCCGGTCCGAGCGCACGGACCAGCCCGACCACGGCGTGCTTGTTGGCGCCGTACAGCGGGTCGAACGGGGTACCTGTCAGACCGGCCATGCTCGCGGTGCAGACGATCGAGCCGCCGCCACGTCGCTGCAGCACGGGCAGGGCAGCGTGCACTCCGAACACCACGCCGTCGAGGTTGATGCCCATCGCGCGCCGGTAGGCCGCCAGGTCGAAGTCGGGGCCCACGCCGCAGGGGCTGCTGATGCCGGCGTTCAGGAAGAACGCGTCGATCCCGCCGCTCAGCTCCTCCGCCTTCGCGGTCGTGGCCAGGACCTCGTCGAAGTCGCTGACGTCGCAGTGCAGGTACGGCGCGCCGAGCTCGTCGGCCACCGCCTTCCCGTCGGCGTCGTTGACGTCGAGCAGGACGACCTGCTCCCCGCGACGGACCAGCTGGCGCGCGACCTCCCTGCCGAAGCCGGACGCGGCTCCGGTGATGAGCGTCGTCGTCATGCGATGGCCAGCGTCGCGATCCGCTCACGATGCTGGGCGGCGTCGCCGAACGCGTACTCCAGCCGCTTGGCGCGCTTGAGGTAGAAGTGCGCGTCGTGCTCCCACGTGTAGCCGATGCCGCCGTGGTACTGGATCATCGCGCCGGTCGCGGCGCTCGCGGTGTCGCCCGCCTTCGCCTTGGCGATGCTGGCGGCGAGCCTCTTGTCGGGGGCGTCGACGTCCTGGGCGTGGGCGGCGTACAGGGCGGCGTGCTCGGCCATCGTCACGGCGAGGTGGATGTCGGCGAGGTCGTGCTTGATGGCCTGGAACGACCCGACCGGCTTGCCGAACTGCACGCGGGTCTTGTCGTACTCCACGGTGTCGGTCAGCGCCTTGCGCGCGATGCCGGCGAGGTCGTTGGCGGCGAGGACGGCGGCCCGGTCGACGAGGTCCGCGAGCGGGTTGCCGTTCGCCAGCTTCTCGGCTGCCGCATCGGTGAGTCTCACCGTCGCGAGCCGGGTCGTGCGGTCGAGCGCCTGGTGCGGGGTGATGTCCGCGGCTGCGGGGTCGACGAGGTACAGGCCGTCGGCTGCCGACACGACGAGCACGTCCGCCTGGGCGGCGTACTCGACGAGGCCGAGGTCACCGGACAGGGATCCCGCGCTGCTGGTCGCGGCGGGCTGGTCCGGCGTACCGGGCCTGAGAAGGGCAACCGCGCCCTTGACCTCGCCTGCAGCGATGCGAGGGAGCCACTTCGCCTGCTGGTCAGGCGATCCGGCCAGCCTGATGGCCTCGCCGGTGAGGACGGTGCCGAGCCACGGGCCCGGAACGGTGGCGGCGCCGAACGCCCGGGCGATGACCGCCGCGTCGAGCAGCCCGAGGCCGATGCCGTCGTGCTCCTCGGGGACCATGACGGCGAGCCAGCCGTGCTCCCCGACGGCCTTCCAGAGCTCGGCAGGGATGCCGGTCTCGTCGTTGCCGTCGTAGAAGGCCCGGACCTGCTGCGGGCCGAAGCGGTCACCCAGGTAGTCGCGGACGGCCTCCTGGAGGGCGCGCTGCTCGTCGGTGAGCTGGAACTTCAACGCGATCTCCTAGCGGGGGAGGCCGAGCACGCGCTCGGCGACGATGGAGCGCTGGACCTGCTGCGAGCCGCCCCAGATGGTGCAGCTGCGCGACCAGAGCGCGAGGGTGGTGAGCTCCTCCAGGGACAGGCCCGGCTGCGGGTCCGGCACCTGGAAGGCGGCTCCGAGGACGGCCTCGTAGGTGTCGCTGACCTTGCGGAACGTCTCGCTCCACATGATCTTCGTCATCGAGGCCTCGTAGCCGAGGTCCTTGCCCTGGCTGGTCTGGGTGAGGACGTGCCACGAGTGGTACTTCAGGCACTCGAGCTCGACGAGGCTGTTCGCGAGCTGCTGCCGGATGACCGGGTCGTCCACGGCCTTGCCGCCGCCGCGGTCGACCTGCTTCGCGATGTCGACCACCGCGTCCCACTGGCCCTTGAACTCGGTGTACTGGCCGATCGCCGATGAGCCGCGCTCGAACGACAGCAGCAGCATCGCGGTCATCCAGCCGTTGCCCTCGCCGCCGAGGACTTCGGTCTGCGGGCAAAGGGCGTCGGTGAAGAAGACCTCGCCGAACTCGCTCTCACCGGTGATCTGCTTGAGCGGGCGGGCCTCGACGCCGGGCTGGTGCATGTCGACGAGCAGCATGCTGATGCCCTCGTGCCGCTTGGTGCCGGCGCTGGTCCGGGCCAGCGTGAAGATCTTGTCGCCGTGCATGGCGTTGGTCGTCCAGATCTTCTGCCCGTTGATCACGTAGTCCTCGCCCTGCGGCTCTGCCTTCATCTGCAGGGCTGCGAGGTCGCTCCCGGCGCCCGGCTCGGAGAAGCCCTGGCACCAGATGGTCTCGGTGTGCAGCAGCGGCTTGATGATCTCGCGCTTCTGCTCGTCGGTGCCGATCGCCATGACGGTCGGCCCGAGGAAGGCCAGGCCCAGCGGGTTGACCGTGCTGGGGGCGTGCGCCTTGGCCATCTCCTCGTCGTAGATCGCCTTCATCGTGGGCGTCCCGCCGCGGCCGCCGTACTCGGTGGGCCACTGGATCCCGCAGAACCCGGCGGCGGCCTTCTTCGCCTCCCAGTCGCGGCGGATCTGGAACTTCTCGTCGCCGCTCTTGGGCCGCCACCACTCGCGGGTGCGCATCTCGGCCGGGAGGTTCGCGTCGAGCCAGCTCCGGAACTCGGACCGGAAGTCCTCGTCCTCCTTGCTGAAGGTCAGGTCCACTGTGTCCTCCGTCACGCCGAAACCGAATCGCGTTCTACTTTGCCACAATCCATGGGTGGACCTCGACGCGACCCTTGCCCTCGCCACCGACCTGGCCCGGGAGGCGGGTGCGCTCGCGCTGTCCATGCGCTCCGGCATCGGGGTTCTCGAGACGAAGTCCTCCCCGACCGACGTCGTCACCGCCGCCGACAAGGCCGTGGAGGCCCTGCTGGTGGAGGGCATCACCGCCGCCCGTCCCGACGACGGGCTGCTCGGCGAGGAGGGTGCCGGCTCTCCCGGGACCTCCGGCTACCGCTGGGTGGTCGACCCGATCGACGGGACGGTCAACTACCTCTACGGCATCCCGCAGTGGGCGGTGTCGCTCGGCGTCGAGGACGCCTCCGGTGCCGTCGTGGGGGTCGTCTACGACCCCGCCAAGGACGAGCTGTGGCAGGCGGTCCGGGGATCGGGTGCGGCGCTCAACGGCGTACCGCTGTCCTGCTCCTCGGTGACCTCCCTGTCCGCCGCGCTCGTCGGCACCGGTTTCGGGTACGACGCCCGCCGCCGCTCCGCCCAGGCCAGGCTGCTCCCGACCCTGCTGCCGGCCGTCCGCGACATCCGCCGGCTGGGAGCGGGTTCGCTCGACCTCTGCGCGGTGGCCGCGGGTCGGCTGGACGGCTACTTCGAGCAGGGGCTGTCACCCTGGGACCTGTCGGCCGGCGGCCTGATCGCCGTCGAGGCCGGCGCGGTCGTCACGGGCCTCCGCGGGCGTCCCGCCGGCTACGACCTGGTCGTCGCGGCAGGTCCTGGCGTCGTGGCCGAGCTGCTGTCGCTGCTCGAGGCCGGGGACGCAGATGCCGATCCGCTCACCTGATCATGGTTTCTTGCCGATGATGTGCGGGTGACCCGCCTCGCCCTGCTGCTGATGCCGCTGCTCGTCGTCGCCGGGTTCCTGACCGTCCCGGCCTCGGCGACCACGACGTACGACTCCGAGATCGTGCGGTACACCAACGCGCAGCGCGCCCATTACGGGCTGCCGCCGCTCAAGGTGTCGTTCTGCGTCAAGGGCCACTACGCCGACCCGTGGGCGCGGCACCTCGCCGGCACCCGAACGCTCAGCCACCAGTCGCTCATGCCCATCATGACGACCTGCCACGGCACCGCCGCCGCCGAGAACATCGCTCGCGCCAACGTCTCGCCCGGCCGGATGGTCGAGATGTGGATGGCGTCCAGCGGGCACCGGGCCAACATCCTGAGCACCCGCTACAACTACATCGGCGTGGGTGCCGTCCGTGGCTCGGACGGCTTCGTCTACGGCGTCCAGGACTTCATGCACTACGGCTGACCCCGTCGTGGGGTCGCCCACGCCTACACATTCTGCTCGCGCTCACCGAGCAGAATCCGTGGTCCCGCTCACCCCCATGGCGCCTCGGTGCAGTTGTTGTCCACAGACCTCGGTCGCGGCGAATGTCGCGTTTGTCGTAGCGTTCTCTCCCGTGAGACTGCCCGCCGCGACTGCCCTGGCCGGGCTCGCCCTGGTGACCGCCTGCAGCGGCAGCTCCACCCCCACCGTCCTCCCCACCCTGAGCCCCACGCCCAGCACGTCCGACTCGCCGGTGGCAGTCCCGAGCGATGCGACAGTCCACAGCTCCTTCGGCGCGGCCGCATTCGTGCGCTTCTTCTTCAAACAACTGAATGCGGCATTTAGTACGGCCGACGTGGCCGCGCTCGCCGGCCTGACGGATCCTGCTTGCGGAACCTGCAAGAGCTACGTTCGTGCCGCAGCTGATCTCCGTTCCAAGGGACAACGAATCTCCGGAGATTCTGTCGCAGTGGTTTCCGCGGAAGCGCCGCCAGAGCAAGGCGGGTTCGTTGCGGTCGACGTCTTCCTGTATGCGCCGCCCAGGCGTGTGGTGGACGGCGCGGGCAAGGTTCTTGAATCGCTACCGCGCGGAACGCAGGTTCACAAGACCGTCTTTGTTAAGCACGTACCTGGGGGATGGGTGGTCCGAGCCGTGCAGGACGCGAAGTGAGGGCCGCGTTCGTCCGATTGATCTGTCTCCTTGTCCTGGCGGCGGTGGGCCAGATTGCGCAGGCAAGCCCGAACCCTTCGGCAGATCCGGTCGTCACGGGGTGTTCCCACGACGCCACGCACGACTGCGATCAGTCCGGAGATGGCAGCTTCCATGTCGGCGGTAAAGGCGGCAACGACGGCACCAGCGACGGGCATGGGTCAGGCGGCGGGCAGCCGGTGAGTTTGCCGGGGACGGTGAAGATCTACGAGTACGCGCCGACGTGCACCGGGAACGGGCGGGAGGACGCGGACGCGCTGTGCGGGGCGGCGGTGAACAGCTGCCGGCCCACCGGGCAGGGGTACATCCGCTACTGGGTGTGGGTGGCGGAGGTCGACCGGACGACCGGGAACATCCTGGACCCGCCCGGGTGGGTGCTGCAGGGAGCGACCGAGTGCATCGGACCTGACCGGCCGGGGCTGCCGGCGAAGGCGGCGGTCGGGGGCGTGCTGGCGAGCGAGTTCCAGGACCTGGTCGTGGTGAAGGGCGTCGCGCACGTCGACCCGCACGGGTCGACGCTCGTCAACTTCGACAACGGCTTCTGGACCGACGCGAAGACCTACGCGCTGCCGGCGGTGCAGATCCTGGGCCACCAGGTGGTGGTCACGGCGAAGCCGGAGCGGTTCGACTGGTACTTCGGGGACGGGCACTCGGCGCCGGACGCGGGGCCGGGACGGCCGGGGGCCCTGGACGTGGAGCACACCTACGCGCACAAGGGACTGGTCAAGCCGTACGTCGTGATCACCTGGTCCGGGACGTTCAGCGTCGACGGGGGCGCGCCGCTGGACGTGATCGGGACGGCGACGACGACAGGAGACGGCACACCGCTGCAGGTGAAGGAAGCCCGGGCGGAGCTCGTCAGCTGAGGTCGAGGGTCGCGGAAGAGTGGTGAAGACGGCCGGAGAACCACTCGATCGCGACCCTCGAGGGCAGGGTCAGAGCACCGAGCGGTAGACGTCGACGGTGCGCGCGGCGATGGCGGACCAGCCGAAGTCGGCGACCGCCCGCTTGCGGCCGGCCTCACCAAGGGCGGCGGCGCGGGCGGGGTCGGCCAGCAGGGGGACGACCGCGGCGGACAGCCGCTCCTCGTACCCCTCGCCGAGATCGACGAGGGTGCCGGAGACGCCGTCGTCGACGACCTCCGGGATGCCACCGACGCGGGAGGCGACGACGGCGGTGCCGCAGGCCATCGCCTCGAGGTTGACGATGCCGAGCGGCTCGTAGATCGACGGGCAGACGAAGACGGTGGCGAGCGCCAGCACCTCGATGAGCTCGGCGCGGGGGAGCATCGAGGAGACCCAGACGACGCCGGGCCGAGCCGCCTGCAGCTCCTTCATGAGCTCGTCGACGGAGGCGGCGATCTCCGGGGTGTCAGGGGAGGAGGCGCAGACGAGCAGCTGGCCCGGCCAGTCGACGGCCGACCGCAGCAGCGCCTCGACGCCCTTCTGACGGGTGACCCGGCCGACGAACAGGGCGTACGGCTGGGACTCGTCGATGCCGAGCCGCTCGAGGACGCCCGTGGACGGGACGGGGCGGTACTCGTCGGTGTCGATGCCGTTGTGCACGACGTGCAGCCGCGCGGGGTCCAGCGAGGGGTAGGCGTCGAGGACCGACTCGGCCATGCCGGCCGAGACGGCGATGATCGCGGCGGCGTCGTGGAGGGCGGCCTTCTCCGCCCAGGACGAGACCCGGTACCCGCCGCCCAGCTGCTCGGCCTTCCACGGCCGGTGCGGCTCCAGGGAGTGCGTCGTGACGACGTGCGGCACGTCGTACAGCAGCGAGCCGAGGTGACCGGCCAGGTCGGCGTACCAGGTGTGGGAGTGCAGCACGTCGCAGTCGCCGACCGCCGCGGCCATCCGCAGGTCGACCGAGAGCGTGCGCAGGGCGGCGTTGGCGTCAGCCAGCCCGGGGTCGGGGGAGTGGACCGTCGCGCCCTCGCCGCCGAAGGCGTGCACCGACACGTCGACCAGGCCGGCAAGGGCAGCCGTGAGGTACTCCACGTGAACACCCGCCCCGCCGTAGACCTCAGGCGGCCACTCGCGTGTCAGGATCCCGATGCGCATGAGGACGAAACTATCGGGACAGGATGTGGACCATGGCGGATCCCCGGGTGCTCGGCATCGTGCTGGCAGGCGGCGAGGGCAAGCGCCTGAGCCCGCTGACGGCGGACCGGGCCAAGCCGGCGGTGCCGTTCGGCGGCATCTACCGGCTCGTCGACTTCGTGCTCAGCAACCTCGTCAACGCCGGCTACCTGCGGATCGTGGTGCTGACCCAGTACAAGAGCCACTCCCTCGACCGGCACATCACGACGACCTGGCGGATGTCGACGCTGCTCGGCAACTACGTCACGCCGGTGCCGGCGCAGCAGCGGCTGGGACCGCGGTGGTTCAGCGGCAGCGCCGACGCCATCCACCAGAGCCTCAACCTCGTGTACGACGAGCAGCCGGACCACATCGTCGTCTTCGGCGCTGACCACGTGTACCGCATGGACCCACGGCAGATGGTCGACCAGCACGTCGCCAGCGGCGCGGGCGTGACGGTGGCGGGCATCCGGATCCCGAAGTCCGACGCACACGGCTTCGGTGTCATCAAGACGGCGGACGGGCGCACCATCGACGCGTTCCTCGAGAAGCCCGCCGACCCGCCCGGACTGCCGGACGACCCGGACACGGTCTACGCGTCGATGGGCAACTACGTGTTCAGCACCGAGGCGCTGCTCGAGGCGGTCAAGATCGACGCCGGCGACGAGGGCTCCGTCCACGACATGGGCGGCAACATCATCCCGATGCTGGTCGGGAAGGGCATCGCCGAGGTCTACGACTTCAACGACAACGACGTCCCCGGCTCGACCGAGCGCGACCAGCACTACTGGCGCGACGTCGGGACGCTCGACGCCTACTACGACGCGCACATGGACCTGGTGTCGGTGCACCCGGTCTTCAACCTCTACAACCGGAAGTGGCCGATCCTGTCGAGCGTGCCGGCGCTGCCGCCGGCCAAGTTCGTGCACAGCGAGCCAGGGCGGGTCGGGATGGCGATCGACTCGCTCGTCAGCCAGGGCGTCATCGTCTCCGGGGCGAACGTGCGCAAGTCCATCCTGAGTCCCGGCGTGCGGCTGCACAGCAGGGCCGAGGTCGAGGCGTCCGTGCTGATGCACGGCGTCGACGTCGGTCAGGGCGCCGTCGTGCGCAACGCGATCCTCGACAAGAACGTCGTCGTCTGGCCGGGCGCCAAGGTGGGCGTCGACCCCGAGGAGGACCGCGCACGCGGCTTCACCGTGACCGACTCCGGCATCGTGGTGCTCGGCAAGGGCGAGCAGGTGCTCGCCTAGGAGCCTGGCGAGGAGGCGACGGTGAGGGTGACCTCGATGTTGCCGCGGGTGGCCCGCGAGTAGGGGCAGACCTGGTGCGCCTTCTCCATCAGGTCGTGGCCGGTCGCCTCGTCCAGGGTCGGGAACCGTCCCTCGAGGGTGACCGCCAGGCCGAACACCTCACCGTCGATCCCGAGGCCGACGTGCGCCGTGATGGAGGAGCCCGCGACGTCGACCTTCTCCTTGCCGGCGATCCGCTTGAGCGCCGAGTGGAAGCACGCCGAGTACCCAGCGGCGAACAGCTGCTCCGGGTTCGTGGTGTCGCCACCCGGGCCGCCGAGCTCCTTCGGGTGCGCGAGCATCAGGTCGAGGACGCCGTCGTCGCTGACGACCTCGCCCTCGCGGCCACCGCGCGCCGTCGCCACAGCCGTGTACAGGACGTCCACCACGCGAAGCCTCCTCGATCGGCAGTCGACTCAGCAGTCGACGCTGCAGAGTGGCACAGGTCTAGCAGTCCACCGAGCACGGTGGGACGTCACCCTTCTGGCGGTGCAGCGCCGCCACCGCAGCAGCCGGTGACTTCTGCCCGCCGGCGCGCCACGAGTCGAGGTACGGCCACGGGTAGAGCTCGCCGCGTCGTACCCACCAGATGCCGGGGCGGGTGGGCCAGGAGATGCCGTAGTGCATGTGCGTCGCGATGCCGCGCGCGTCGCCGGAGTTCCCGACCCGGCCGATGAGCGCGCCCGCCGCGACCCGCTGCCCGGCGCGCACGTAGAGCGCCGACAGGTGCGACCCGTAGTAGCGGACGCCGTCGTCGCCCACCAGGGAGTAGGACAGGCCGCCGCGGTCGGCGCCCCGGTTGGTCGCGCTCGACCAGCGGTCGGTGGCCGAGACCTCGTCGATCCGGCCGGACGTCGTGGCGACGATCGCGCAGCCCCGTGCCGCGAACATGTCCGTCGCGGGGTAGTCGTGGTGGCTGCGGCCGTAGCTCACCGAGCACCCACGGATCGGGAACACGTACCGGACGGCCGGCGCGCGGGTCACCATCTCCGACGGCGGGTGCGTCGGCTTCACCACCAGGGCGGGCGACGGCCGCGGCGTCGGCACGGCGACGGGGGAGGGCGACGGGGACGGCGACGGGGAGGGCGAGGGCGACGGGGACAGCGAGGGGGGCACCGACGGCGACGGGGCGGCTGCCGGGGTGCTGCCACCGCCGCACGCTGCGGCCAGCAGCAGGGCGCCGAGGGCGAGGGGGGCTCTCATCCGGCCAGCGTAAGGTCGTCGGGTGCGCCGAACGCTGACCGCAGCCGTCTGCCTGCTCGCCCTCGTCGGCTGCAGCAACGACAAGAAGGCGAAGGCGACCCCGACGCCGAAGCCCAGCATCGACGGGGTGGTGACGTACAAGGACCTCAGCCAGCGGCACCTCGGCAAGGGCGAGTACGGCATCAGCTACCCGCAGTCGCCGCCGGTCGGCGGCGCGCACAGCCAGGTCTGGCTCAAGTGCCAGGTCTACACGGCGGAGCTGCCGAAGGTGAACGTCGTGCACTCCCTCGAGCACGGGGGCGTCTGGATCACCTACCTGCCCACGGCGACGCCGGCGGTCGTCGCGCAGCTCGCGCAGCTGGTCGGTCTCAACAAGGAGTACGTCCTGGTCAGCCCCTACGCAGGGCAGGACAGCCCGATCGTCCTGACGGCGTGGGGCGCGCAGCTGAAGGTCTCGACGCCGACCGACCCGCGCATCCTCGAGTTCGTCCGCGCCTACGCGGGCAGCGGCCCGGAGAGCGGCGTGACGTGCGCCTCGTCCGGCGCGACGCTCGAGCAGGCGCTCAGCTACGACTCCCAGCAGCAGTAGCGGTCCGCAGTCGGTCCGTCAGCGTCGCCGGGTCGAGGTGGGCCGGCTCGGTCGTCGTGAGCCAGTCGTCGAGCAGGTCGGCCAGCCGGCGCGGCTCCGTGAGGTGCGGGAAGTGGCCGCACCCGGGGAACTCGACGTAGCGCGCTGACGGCAGCTGCTCGGCCAGGGTCCGGCCGTGCGACACCGGCAGGATCGCGTCCTTCGCGCCCCAGACGACCAGCATCGGCAGGTCGGCAGCGAGGTAGAGGCGGTCGCGGCCGTCGACCCGCTGGCCGCTGATGTCGATCACCGAGCGGGCGGTGTGCACGAAGGCGGACCGGGTGGCCGGGTCGCCGAGGGAGCCGAACCCGACGAGGGCCTCGTGCAGACCGGCGGGTACGACGCGGCCGACCGCCCGGTCCAGGCGGCGGCCCGCGGCGCGGACCCAGCGGCCGGCGATGACGGGCAGCACGAGCTCCGAGCCGGGCAGCGTCGCCGCCCGCAGGAAGACCGACACCTCGCGGCCGAGCCCGCCGGAGCTGACCAGCGCGAGGCGCTCGACCCGCTCCGGGAACTGGTAGGCGAACTGCATGGCGATGCCGCCGCCGAGCGAGTGGCCGACGAGCGTGACGCGGTCGTGGCCGAGGGCGGCCAGCAGGTCCCGGATGCCGCAGGCCTGCGCACCGAGCGAGTAGTCGCCACGCGGCTTGGCCGACAGCCCGTGGCCGAGCAGGTCGGGTGCGATCACCCGGTACCGGTCGCCCAGCACGCTCATCACCCGCTCCCACTGGGCGGCGCGGGACGCGATGCCGTGCACCAGCACGACCACCGGCCCGGTGCTGCCGGCCTGGGCGTAGCGGACGTCGTGACCGTGCACGACGTGGTGGTGCAGGGTGACCTCAGCCATGCCTCCCAGGCTGTTACCGCGGGTAACAGAAGTCAAGAGACGCTTGACACAACCCCGTGGCAGCCGTCAGTGTTACCGGCGGTAACAACCTTCGGAGGAGCAGCTGTGACCCTCGCCGACCTGCGGCAGGCCGACCCGGTCGGCACGCCGCTCGACGCGTTCTCCGCCGTCGACCGCAGCGCGCCGTACGGCGTGCAGCTGCGCCAGGTCCGGACGGCCGCCGAGGCCTTCCGCCGGGACTTCCTCAGCACGGGGCAGCCGAGCAGCGTCGACACCTGCGACCTCGTGACGCTGCCCTACCCGACCCGGTTCGGGCTCTGGATGGCGGCCGTCACCCCCTCGCCGTACGTCTCCATCACCAACCGGATGCTGGTCGTCCGCTGGGACGGGGGCGTGCTGGTGTTCGAGCCGAGCGACCACGAGCGCGGGGAGTACACGCCGTACTTCGCCCGGCTCAACGAGCAGACGCCGGCGCTGGTGCAGAAGCGGGTCGTGACCCGGCACGCCACCGTGCTGGAGAACCTCGCGACCCTCGGCATCACCCCCGAGGAGGTCACCCACCTGGCCTTCGACCACCTGCACACCCAGGACGTGCGCCGCTGGATCGGGACGTCCACGGAGGCGCCGGCCTTCCCGAACGCGAAGCTCGTCGTCCAGCGCAGCGAGCTCGAGGCGATGGCGGACCTGCACCCGCTGCAGCGGCAGTGGTACCAGCCCGACACCTACACCGACCTGCGCGTCGACGCGATCGCCGCCATCGACGGCGACGTGCTGCTCGCCCCCGGCGTCGCGTTGCTCGCGACCCCCGGCCACGCCGTCGGCAACCAGACCCTGGTGCTGGCGACCGGTGACGGCGTCTGGGCGGTGAGCGAGAACGTCATCGCCGTCGAGGCGATGGCTCCCGAGCACTCGAAGATCCCAGGGATGGCCCGGGGGGCCCGCACCTGGGGCCGCGAGGTGGTGCTCAACACCAACACCCCCGAGGCGCTGGCCGACCAGTACAACTCCGTCATCAAGGAGAAGGCCCTGGTGGACCGTTCGCAGCGGGACGGGCGCTTCCCGCAGTTCCTGCCCTCGTCGGAGCTCACGCCCTCGCCGTACTTCCCGGGCACCAGGCCCACCTTCACGACCGGTTCGATCACACACAGGAGCACCTGACATGCCCGGCTTCAGCCTCGAGCTCAACGAGGACCAGCAGACCCTCCAGAAGTGGCTCCACGAGTTCGCCGTCAACGTGATCCGGCCGGCGGCCTCGGAGTGGGACGAGCGGGAGGAGACGCCCTGGCCGATCATCCAGGAGGCCGCGAAGGCGGGGATCTACTCCCTCGACTTCTTCGCCAGCACCTGGGGCGACGAGACCGGCATCAGCCTGCCGATCACCATGGAGGAGCTGTTCTGGGGCGATGCGGGCATCGGCCTGTCGATCGTCGGCAGCACCCTGGGACTGGCGGGGATCCTCGCCAACGGCACCCCCGAGCAGCTGGCCGAGTGGGCCCCGCAGTGCTTCGGGACTCCCGAGGACCCGCGGCTGTGCGCGCTCGCCGTCTCCGAGCCGAACGCCGGGTCCGACGTCTCGAGCATGAAGACCACGGCGGTGTACGACGAGAAGACCGACGAGTGGGTCCTCAACGGTGTGAAGACCTGGATCACCAACGGCGGCATCGCCGACGTGCACGTCGTCGTCGCCTCGGTCGACCCGGCGCTGAAGGCCCGTGGCCAGGCGTCGTTCGTCGTCGGCCCGGACTTCAAGGGCAAGGGGCTGTCGCAGGGGCAGAAGTTCAAGAAGCACGGGATCCGCGCCTCGCACACCTCCGAGGTGATCCTGGACAACTGCCGCATCCCGGGCACGGCGCTGCTCGGCGGCAAGGACAAGCTCGACGCCCGGCTCGCCAAGGCCCGCGAGCGGCAGGCCGCGATCGAGCGCGGCGAGACCCTCGCGAGCTCCCGCGAGAAGGGCGGCCAGGCCGCCATGGCCACCTTCGAGGCGTCCCGGCCGTCGGTGGGTGCGCAGGCGGTCGGCATCGCGCGCGCTGCCTACGAGTACGCCCTGGAGTACGCCGGCACCCGCGAGCAGTTCGGGCGGCCGATCGTGCAGAACCAGGGCGTGGCGTTCCAGCTCGCCGACATGAAGACCAAGATCGACGCCTCCCGGCTGCTGGTGTGGCGGGCCGCGTGGATGGGCCGCAACGGCGTCCCGTTCACCAGCGGCGAGGGCTCGATGTCGAAGCTCTACGCGGGCGAGACCGCCGTCGAGGTGACCGAGAAGGCGATCCAGATCCTCGGCGGCAACGGCTACACCCGTGAGTACCCGGTCGAGCGGTGGCACCGCGACGCGAAGATCTACACGATCTTCGAGGGCACC
>CAMLIA010000073.1 GCA_946479905.1 uncultured Frankiales bacterium
GGCGCTGACCGTCCCCCAGTCGGCACCGCGCTCACGACCTGTGACCAGCTCCTAGGGGCGGTCCTGCGAGGTCGGCTCCTAGAAGAGGTAGCGGGGGGCGGTCATCCGCAGCACCGAGTACTCGCGGTTGCCCTGCACGTTGTACTGCTCGATCAGCGCGGAGCCGTCGGAGTACACCGCCGCGACGTAGCCGACGTGGCCGTACGAACCGGCGGTGAAGTGGCCCTTGCCGCCGTTCATCCAGACCGTGCCGCCCTCGCCGACGTTCCACTGGGCGATCGCGCCGACGTGCGGGGTGGTGGACACGCGCACACCGTTCGCACGGGCCGCCTCGTCCCACTGGTAGGCGCTGCCCCAGTGCTGGGTGTTGTTGTCGATCGGGTGCCCGTTGCGGGCCAGGCGCCACGCCGCGAAGCTCACGCACTGGCGCTCGGTGAAGCCCCACTTGTCGGCGGTGTTCGTGGTGGCGTTGGCGTACGGGTAGTCGTTGCCGGTCCTGACGGCCGTCGTCGTGGTGGCCGGCTTGGGGGCGGCAGCCTTCACGACGGGCTTCGGCGCGGTGCTCTCGGTGCTCTTCGCGGCGACCGTGCGGGTGACCGCCTTGTGGACGGTGGTGGCGCGGTGCGTGGCGGCCGGCTTGGGCGCGGTGGCCTTGACGGCGGCGATGGCCCTCTTGGGGGCGACCACCGCGTGGGCGACGACCTCGGGGGCGTGCGCGACCGGCGTGCTCACCGGAGCGGCAGGCGCGGCGGCGACCGAGGAGCCGCTCCCCATGACACCGGCGGCGACGGCCACGGGCACGGCGACGACGACGGTGGCGGTGAGAATCGAGCGGCTGAGTCGCACTTGTTGCTCCCTCGTGACTGGGCTGGTCATTGACTAGTTCGTCATGACCAGCACATTCCTTGAGGAAACGAGAACCGGCACGGTAAGTAACGGGCTGCCGCCCATGACTTCGCTTGGTAATCAGAGGGATCCGGCCAAATCAGGACTCGCCCGATTTGCGGTCACGGATCGGAGGTCAAAAGGGACTAGTCACTTGTGGTCAGAGGACCGGGTGACTTTCCTCGCGACATTGTCGCAAGTGCACCGCATTGGTGCGGAAAGGGCAGGTCAGCGCCGGCGGCGGACGAGCCTTCCGACGCTGCCCGGGTGGACAGCGGACGCCAGGCAGCCCAGGCAGAGCAGCCCGAGCGGGACGGCCAGGAAGACCAGCAGGATCTGCACGGAAAGGGCCAGACCGGGCAGGTGCCGCACCAGCGGGACGAGGAAGAGCAGCAGGAACAGCGCGAACGCCAGGTTGACGACCCGTGGGACCCAGGCCTGGTCGGGGGCGCCGTTCAGGACAGCTGCTCCACCACGTGGTCGATGCAGGCGGTCAGGGCCTCGACGTCGGCCGGGTCGACCGCGGGGAACATGGCGACCCGCAGCTGGTTGCGCCCCAGCTTGCGGTAGGGCTCGACGTCGACGATCCCGTTGGCGCGCAGCACCTTCGCGACCTCGGCCGCGTCCACGCCCTCGAAGTCGATGGTGCCGACGACCTGCGAGCGCAGGCTCTCGTCGGTGACGAACGGCGAGGTGTACGTCGTCTTCTCGGCCCACGTGTAGAGCCGCTGCGAGGAGTCGGCGGTGCGCTGCACGCACCACGGCAGACCGCCCTGGCGGTTCATCCAGTCGAGCTGGTCGGCCAGCATCAGCAGGGTGGCGACGGCGGGTGTGTTGTAGGTCTGGTCGAGGCGGCTGTTGTCGATCGCCGTCTGCAGGTCGAGGAAGGGCGGGATCCACCGGTCCCGCAGCTGCCCGACGCGCTCGATCGCGGCGGGCGACATGACGGCGATCCAGAGGCCGCCGTCGGAGGCGAAGCTCTTCTGCGGCGCGAAGTAGTACACATCGGTCTCGCGGACGTCGACGGGCAGGCCGCCGGCGCCCGAGGTGGCGTCCACGACGTGCAGCGCCCCGGCGTCCGTCCCGACCGGGCGGCGGACCGGCCGGGCCACACCGGTCGAGGTCTCGTTGTGCGGCGTCGCGTACAGGTCGATCCCGGGCTCCGGTGCCCAGTCGGGCGCGCTCCCCGGGTCGGCCTTGATGATCGTCGGCTCGCCCGTGAACGGCGCGGCCTTGACGCCCTCGGCGAACTTCGCCCCGAACTCGCCGAACGCGAGGAACTGCGCCCGGTCCCGGACGAGGTTGAAGGTCGCGATGTCCCAGAAGCAGGTGGAGCCGCCGTTGCCGAGCACCACCTCGTACCCCTCGGGCAGCGAGAGCAGGTCGGCGATGCCGGCGCGCACGCGGGCCACGACGTCCTTGACCGGCTTCTGCCGGTGCGAGGTGCCCATGACCTTGGCCGCCGCGGTGAGGGCCGCGAGCTGCTCGGGCCGCACCTTGGAGGGGCCGGAGCCGAAGCGGCCGTCAGCCGGAAGCAGCGAGGTGGGGATGGAGATGCTCACTTAGACCTGGTTCCCTGCGGGCAGCGTGCCGGACTCGACGGCGGACACCGGCCGAGGCCCGGGGCCGACGTACTTGGCGGACGGGCGGATGAGCTTGTTGAGCTTCTTCTGCTCGAGGATGTGCGCCGACCAGCCTGCCGTGCGGGCGCACGTGAACATCGACGTGAACATGTGCGCCGGGACCTCGGCGTAGTCGAGCACGACGGCGCTCCAGAACTCCACGTTGGTGCGCAGCGGCCGGTCCGGGTAGCGCTCGGTGAGCTCCTCGATGGCCGCCTTCTCCAGCGCGTCGGCCACCTCGTACCGGGTCGAGCCCAGCTCCTTCGCGGTGCGCCGCAGCACGCGGGCGCGGGGGTCCTCGGCCCGGTAGACGCGGTGGCCGAAGCCCATCAGGCGGCGACCGGCGTCGAGCTCGGCCTTGACGTAGGCACGCGGGTCGTCGCTCTTCTCCACCTCGTCGAGCATGGTGAGGACGCGGGACGGGGCACCGCCGTGCAGCGGGCCGGAGAGCGCACCGATCGCACCGGAGATGGCGGCGGCGGAGTCCGCGCCGGTGGAGGCGATCACGCGCGCCGTGAACGTCGAGGCGTTCATGCCGTGCTCGGCGGCGCTCACGAAGTAGGCGTCGACGGCCTTGGTGTGCAGCGGGTCGGGCTCGCCCTTCCAGCGGATCATGAACCGCTCGACGATCGTCTCGGCCTTGTCGACCTCGCTCTGCGGGATCATCGGCTTGCCGAGGCCACGGGCGCTCTGCGCGACGAAGGCCAGCGCCATGACCGAGACCCGGGCCAGGTCGTCGCGGATCTGCGCCTCGTCGATGTCCAGCATCTGCTTCAGGCCCCACGCGGGGGCGAGCATCGCGACGGCGGACTGCACGTCGACCCTGATGTCGCCGGAGTGGACGGGGAGCGGGAACGGCTCCGCGGGCGGCAGTCCCGGGTTGAACTTGCCGTCGACGAGCAGCCCCCAGACGTTGCCGAAGCTGACGTTGCCGACGAGGTCCTCGATGTCGACGCCGCGGTACCGGAGCGCGCTGCCCTCCTTGTCGGGCTCGGCGATCTCCGACTCGAAGGCGACAACGCCTTCCAGCCCGGGCTTGAAGGCGGTGTCGTCAGCCATCGGTGGCGGCTCCTCGTGTGCGGCACGCGCTCATGCCGTGAGTGTCTCGGTCCTCCTCATTCTGCCAGGGTGGTCCCATGACAGATCTTGCGGCCCTGCGCCGGGAGTACAGCCGTGCCGGCCTGTCCGAGGAGGACCTGGCCCCCAGCTGGCACGAGCAGCTCGAGCGCTGGATCGCGGACGCGGCGCCGGTCCGCGAGTTCAACGCGATGGTCGTCTCCACGGTCTCGGCGGAGGGTCGGCCCAGCTCCCGCAACGTGCTGCTGAAGGGCGTCGACGAGCACGGCCTGGTCTTCTTCACCAACCTGCGCTCCCGCAAGGCCACCGAGGCGCTCGGGCAGCCGTGGGTGGCGCTGTGCCTGCCCTGGGTCGACCTCGAGCGCCAGGTGCTGGTGGAGGGCACGGTCAGCGAGGTCACCCGGGCGGAGTCGGAGGCCTACTGGTCGACCCGGCCGCGGGGCTCGCAGCTCGGCGCCTGGGCGTCGCGGCAGTCCACCGTCGTGACGCGGGGGGAGCTGGCGGCGCGGATGGCGGCCGCCGAGGAGCGGTTCCCGGTCGACGTACCCCTCCCGGAGTTCTGGGGCGGCCTGCGGGTCGCGCCGGTCTCCGTGGAGTTCTGGCAGGGGCGGCCGTCGCGGCTGCACGACCGGCTGCGGTACCGGCTGTCCGGCGACGAGTGGCTGGTCGAGAGACTGTCCCCGTGACCGTCGAGCCGCGCCGGCGACTCACCCTCGACCTGTCGCCGACGCGGGTCTCGCGGCCCTTCCGCAACCTGCTGATCGGCGACGCCGTCTCCGTCGTCGGCACCCAGGTGACGGCCGTCGCGGTCCCGCTGCAGGTCTACGCCCAGACCCGCTCGGCCGCCGCCGTCGGCCTGGTGGGCATCGTCGGCCTCGTCCCGCTCATCGTGTTCGGTCTGTACGGCGGGGCCGTGGCCGACGCCGTCGACCGGCGCCGCCTCGTGCTGCTCACGACCACCTGCCAGGCGGGACTGTCGGCGGTGCTGCTCGCCCAGGCGCTGGCCGGCGTGCACTGGACCTGGCTGCTCTACGCCGTCGTCGCGGCGCAGTCGGCGCTGTTCGCGCTGGACTCGCCGGCGCGGCAGGCGTTCGTCCCGCGGCTGCTGCCCGTCGAGCTGCTGCCGGCCGGCAACGCCCTGCGCCAGGTCGAGTTCAACGTGGGCATGGCGGGCGGTCCGCTGCTCGCCGGGGCGATCGTCGCGAGCGCCGGGTTCGCCCCGGCGTACGCCCTCGACGCCGTGTCCTTCACCGCCTCGCTGTGGGCGGTGGCCTCGCTGCCGCCGATGGCGCCCTCGGGAGGCGGCCGGGCGGCCGGGCTCGCGTCCGTCCTGGAGGGGCTGGCGTTCCTGCGGACCCGTCGGGTGCTGCTCCTGACCTTCGTCGTCGACATCATCGCGATGGTGTTCGGGATGCCGCGCACGCTGTTCGCGCCGCTCGCCGACCACGTGTTCGGGGGTGGGGAGGCCGCGGCCGGTGTGCTGTACGCCGCGATCCCCGCCGGGGCGCTGCTGGGCGCGCTGTTCGGGGGCTGGCTCGGGCACGTCCACAAGCAGGGCGTCGCCGTGGTGCTCGCGATCCTGGCCTGGGGGGCGTGCGTCATCGGCTTCGGGCTCACCTCGCACCTGTGGCTGGCCGTGGCGCTGCTGGCCGGCGCCGGGCTGTCGGACATGATCAGTGCGGTCTTCCGCACCGCGATCCTGCAGACCGCGGCGCCTGACGAGATGCGCGGCCGGCTCGGCGGGGTGTTCATCGTCGTGGTCGCCGGCGGACCACGGCTCGGCGACGGGCGGGCCGGCTCCTTCGCCTCGTGGTTCGGGCTGCAGGAGGCGGTCGTGCTCGGCGGTGTCCTCGTCGTCGTGCTGACCCTGCTGGTCGTGCTGGCGGTCCCGCGGTTCCTCGCCTACGACTCCCGCCACCCCGTCGCCTGAGGGCGCGGAAGCAGCAGAGGTGACGCCCACGGCCGTCCCGTGAGCGTGCGGAGCCCGGCCGCCGGGCATCTCCGTTGCCTTCGTGCCGCGGACTGCGGCACGCTCCCGTCATGGGGGCGCACGAGATCACGACGGCCGAGGACCTGCTGCAGCACTACGGGGAGGTGTCGTTCCGCGCGGCGCGCAAGGTGCACGCCCAGGTGGACGGCCACGACCGCGACTTCATCGCCCGCTCGCCGTTCCTCGTGCTGGCCACGGCGGGCGACCTGCTCGACGTCAGCCCGCGCGGTGACCTGCCGGGCTTCGTGCAGGTGCTCGACGACGGCCGGCTGCTGCTCCCCGACCGCAAGGGCAACAACCGGGTCGACTCGCTGCTCAACGTCGTCCAGGACCCGCGGGTGGCCCTGATCTTCCTCATCCCCGGTGTCGAGGAGTCGCTGCGCGTCAACGGCACCGCGGTCGTGTCGGCCGACCCCGCGCTGCTGTCGCGGTGCGCCGTCGAGGGGTCCGAGCCCGCCACCGTGCTGGTCGTCACGCCGTCGGAGGTGCTGATGCAGTGCCCGCGGGCGCTGCGCCGCTCCCGGATCTGGGACCCGGCGTCGTACACCGACCCGGCCGAGCTGACGCCGATGGACGTGGTGCTCGCCGACCAGATCCCCGGGCTGTCCCTGGAGGAGTCGATCGCGCTGGGCAAGGCCGGGCGGGACAAGCCGCTCTGGTGAGCGTCAGGCCAGCGTGATCCAGGTGGCCTGCGCCACTGCCAGGACCGTCCCGCCCTCGTCGTAGAGCGCGCTGCCGGTGAACACCTTGCGGCCCTCGCTGCCGAGCAGCCAGCCCTGCACCAGGTGGGGTACGCCGACGGCGGGCCGCGTGTCGATGGCGCAGGCCATCCGGCCGAGCACCATCGGCCGTCCGGGGATGTCCGCGGACCAGCCCCCCGGGCAGTCGAGGGCGGCCCACACCATCACATCCGGGGACACGTCCGAGGACTCGACCGGCGTCCACGGGACCGCCACGAGCTCGTCGGAGATGCGGTGCGGCAGCAGGCCGAGCCCGTCGGTGCGGGCGGGCCCGCAGACGAAGCAGGTCGGGAAGGGGTGCGGGTGGTCGCCGAGGGCGGACGGCGCGGCCGCGGCCTGGGCGCGCGGCACCGCCGCCGGTGGCTGCACCGTGAGCTCGCCCGGCTCGACGGTCGCGATCACCTCGTCGCCGTGCAGCAGCGAGCCGTCCCGGACCGTCATCTCGACGGCGAGCGGGGGCGGCTTGCGCAGTGTCACCTCCGCCACGGGGAAGTCCGTGGTGGCGGCGAGCAGCCCGCAGGTGATGCCGCCGTTGCCGGAGTCGGGCGGCCCGTTGTAGCGCCGGTCGATGATCATGCGAGCTGCTTCGCGGCGACCCGCAGGTCGGAGACGAGCCCGGCCAGGGCGGCGTCGCGGTCGTCGGCGCGCAGCACCGCCGAGGGGTGGATGGTCGCGAGCGCCGCGGGGCCGCCCTCGACCGGCCAGTCCATGACGACGCCGCGGCTCCTGGTGACCCGGAAGGCGCTGCCGTAGACGGTCTTCGCCGCTGTCGCGCCCAGCAGCACCACGAGGTCCGGTGCGACCACGTCGAGCTCGGCACGCAGCCACGGCCGGCAGGCGGCGACCTCGGCGGCGTCGGGGGTCGCGTGGATCCTGCGCTTGCCGCGGACCGTGAACTTGAAGTGCTTCACGGCGTTGGTGACGTAGACCCCGGACCGGTCGACGCCGGCCTCGTCGAGCGCCTGCACGAGGACCCGGCCGGCCGGTCCGACGAAGGGCTTGCCCTGCTGGTCCTCCTGGTCACCCGGCTGCTCACCGACGAGGACGAGCCGGGCGCTCGCCGGTCCCCGGCTGAACACCGTCTGCGTCGCCGGCTCCCACAGCGGGCAGCCCTGGCAGGCTGCCGCTGCCGCGCGGAGCGACTCCAGCGAGCGGTCCTCGGGCAGGAACGCCGCGGCGGTGGGCCAGTCGGTCGAGGGCACGGACCGAACCTACCCAGCGCCCGGGGTCACCCACCGTTGCGGTAGTAGTCGCGCCAGATCAGCCGGTGCACCGGCACCCAGCGAGGGATCGACCTGATGCCGGGGAGGAACGGGATGAGGAGGAAGCCGATGCTGAGCAGGGACATCAGCCCCCAGACCAGGACGTCGCCGTTGCCCGAGGTGGAGAACGGCTTGACCTGGTACCAGAACGTGTAGAGCCAGAGCCAGGCCTGGCCCGGGTAGTTGCCGGTCTCGTTCATCATCCCCCACTGGTCCCCGCCGAGGTGCTGCGCGCGCGCCTTCTCCTCGAGGAAGGCGCCGTCCGCGATGAACAGCAGCGGGGCCGTGTAGTCGGTCGCGTAGAACGAGTGCTGCACGAGCAGAGCGCCGTCGAGGCCGCCTGCCTGGGCCAGTCGCAGCAGGCCGGCGAGCATCACCGGCACCGGCCCGTAGTCGCCCGGGGCCACGGCCGCGGGGTCGTTGTCCTTCGCGGCCTGCAGGGCGGTGTCGTACGCCGTCGCCCACGCCTGTCGCTGTGCGGCGGCTGCGGCCCCCCAGGTGCTCAGCGCCGCGGTGATCGGCGCGTCGCCCACGGTCGCCTGCAGCGGGCCGACGACGAAGTCCTGCGCGGTGTCGACGGGGTGCGTGACGCCGCCGAGGTTCTGCAGCGACAGCGGCCCGAGCTTCTGGGCGGCGGACTTGTCGTGCGTGTAGGGCGCACCGTAGGTGGCCGTTCCGCTGGTGCCGTCGAGCTCGGCGGCCGCCGTGAGGGTGAAGTCGTGGGGCGCGCTCGTGCTCCAGGTGCCGATGGTGACCTGCTTCTCGTCGGGTGAGGAGAAGACGGCGGCCAGCCCGACCGTCAGCAGGGAGACGACCACCAGGGCGATGACGAACTCCTTGACGAGGTCGTACTCGCGGGTCCGCCCCGACCACTTCTCGGCAGCCTTCCCCTGGTCCACGGCACCGGCCGGGCGGCGGTGGGTGGCGACGGCGGTCATGCCGCACCGCCCTCGTCGACGGGGTGCACCTCGAAGGGCGGGACGACGCCGCGTCGCCGCACCTGCAGGATGTGGATGCCGATGACCGCGCCGACGACCGCCGGCAGCAGCACGATGTGCCACATCAGCATCTGGCCGAAGTCGAGCACGTTGAAGCGGGCGCCGATGCCGGCCGAGTTCAGCCCGTCCTTGGCCTGCGTGCTGATCCACTGGCTGTCGAAGTTCGACTGCGACAGGTAGCCGGTGAAGGCGGTCCCGATGCTCCCGAAGAAGCAGAGCGCTCCCGTGATCCACGTCATCGCGCGCCGGCCGCGCCAGGCGGCCATCCAGAACTTGCCCCACAGGTGGACCACCATGAAGGCCATGAACAGCTCGACGCTCCACAGGTGCAGGCTGTTCACGTAGTGGCCGGTGCCGCTGCGGTGCCACCACTGCGGGCCCTCGACCGCCAGTACGGCACCCGACGCGAGGACGACGAGGAAGGCGGCCAGCGTCAGCACGCCGAAGACGTAGATCCACGAGGTCACGTAGACGGGCTGGCGGTCCGGCAGGAGCTGGTCGGGCGGAAAGGCGTCGAGGCCGCGCTGACGGAGCCGACCCGTCCAGGTCGGGGCGGTCATGGCCGGTCCTTGCCGCGGGGGAACGGCAGCACGAGCGCCAGCACGAACAGCGCGAGCATGAGCAGGATCACGACGGCGTTGGCCACCGAGATCGACAGGACGCCCCAGTGCAGGTAGTGCCCAGGGTGGTTGAGGTCGACGGCCGCGGCCTGCGGGGTGGTCATCATGGGTGGGCTCCTCCGACGGTCCACCCACGCTGATCCTGCCGGCGAAGCAGCACAAAGGCCTTTGGTCCCGACCCGGCGGGACCGCTCTCAGCGAGCTCTCAGCGGGCGAGCGCCTTCAGCGCCTCGTCGGCGTGCACGTCCATCTTCACCTCGGAGGTGATGACGTCCTTGACCAGCCCGTCGGCCCCGATGACGAACGTGGCCCGCTTCACGGGCGTGAGCCTGCCGAGCAGGGCGCCGCGCTTCACGCCGTAGGCCGTCGCCACGGCTCCGCCCACGTCGGCGAGCAGCGGGTAGTCGAACCCGTGCTTGCTGGAGAAGTCGCGCTGCTTGTCGACGCTGTCGACGCTGATGCCCAACCGCTGCGCCCCGGCCGCCTCGAACTCCGCGGCCAGGTCGCGGAAGTGGCAGGCCTCGGCGGTGCAGCCGCTGGTGTTCGCCGCCGGGTAGAAGAACAGCACGACCGGGCCCCTCTCCAGGTACGACGACAGCGACCGCGGCGTCCCGGTGTCGTCCGGGAGGGTGAAGTCAGGGGCCTTGTCGCCGGCTGTGAGGGTCATCTAGGAGGCCTTCCGCTCGTCCATCTGGGTCGCCGTCTCCGGCGTGGGGGCACCGCCGCCGCGGTGGGCGGGCACCCACCAGGCACCGGGTTCGAGCTCGTCCGCGTCCATCGCGGCTTCGAGCATGTCGGTCATGGTCTGCCGGAGTCTGTCAGTGACGAGCGTGGGGTCCTCGTCGGGACCGACGTGGATCGGTGGCCCGAAGACCACCTGCACCGGGACGTGCCTCGCCTTCAGCAGCGGCGTCCGCCGGGTGCGGGTCATGATGCGGTGGCTGCCCCAGACGACGCAGGGCACGATCGGGCAGCCGGACTGGGCGGCCATCCGCGCGGCGCCGTTCTTGAAGGGCAGCAGGGTGAACGAGCGGGAGACCCGCGTCTCGGGGAAGACCCCGACGAGCTCCCCGCGCCGCAGCGCGCCGACGGCGAACCGGTACGCCGAGGCGCCGGCGCTGCGGTCGACGGGGATGTGCCCCATGGCCGACATCAGCGGCCCGGCGATCCGGTGCTCGAAGGACGCAGCGGTGGCGAGGAAGCGGGTGCAGCGGCGGTGGTCCCGCCAGATCGCCCACTCCGACAGCACGAAGTCGAGGTAGCTGAAGTGGCTGATCGCGATCACCGCACCGCCCTCGGTCGGGAGGTGCTCGGTGCCGTGCACCGTGCGGCGGACGTCCATGACACGCAGGAAGAGCGTCCCCAGTCGGACGATCCAGCCGTAGACCCGGTCCCTCACCAGCTGCGCACCCGAGGCAGGCCGCTGTGGCCGTCGGCGTCCCGCTTGACCGCGAGGACCTGGTCGACGCCCATCCGTCCCTCCTCGAACACCAGCCCACCTCCGACGAGGTAGAGCCGCCACACCCTCGCGACCTCCTCGCCGACCATCGCGACCGCGGTGTCCCAGTTGGTCTCGAAGGTGTCGTACCAGGCCCGGATGGTACGCACGTAGTGCTCGCGCAGCGCGTGGACGTCGCGCACCTCCAGGCCGGCGTCCTCGATCAGCGCGACGGTCTCGCCGACCGGGCGCATGTGCATGTCCGGCGCGATGTAGGCCTCGATGAAGTCGCCGCCGCCGGGGCGGTCGCGGCGCGACATCTGCTGGATGAGGACGCGACCCCCGGGCCGGAGCCGGGACGCGATGAGCTGGACGAAGGTGGGGTAGTTCTCGGCGCCGACGTGCTCGCCCATCTCGATGGAGGAGACGGAGTCGAAGTCGGTCTCCGGGACCTCGCGGTAGTCCTGCAGCCGGATCTCGACGAGGTCGCCCAGCCCGCGCTCCTGGATGCGCGCGTCGATGAACGCCTTCTGCTCCTTCGAGATCGTCACGCCCAGGACGCGGACCCCGTGCACCGCCGCGAGGTGCAGTGACAGCGAGCCCCAGCCGCACCCGATGTCGAGGTGCCGCCCGCCGGCGACGACGCCGAGCTTCTGCGCGACCAGCTCCAGCTTGTTGGTCTGGGCCTGCGCGAGCGTCTCGTCCTCGGAGCGGAAGTAGGCGCAGGAGTAGGCCATGCTCGGGTCGAGGATGAGGCTGTAGAAGTCGTTGGACAGGTCGTAGTGGTGGCTGATCGCCGCGCGGTCGCGGCGCAGGCTGTGCAGCGGGCCGTCGAGCCGGGCCTGGGAGGCAGGCGGCTTCGGGGGCAGCCCGACGACGCCGTACCGCAGCGCTGTCCGGAGGGCAGGGAGGAGCTCCGGCCGGGCAGCCGTGAGCGCGTTGGCGCGCACGGTCCTCCAGACCCGCCGGAAGCCCTCCGCCAGGTCGCCCTCGACGTCCAGCTCGCCGGTCACGTAGGCCTGCGCCAGCCCGAGCTCACCGGGCGACCACAGCATCCGGCGCAGCGCCCGCCGGGACCGGAGCACGACGACGGGAGCGTCTGCGGGCCCGGTCTCGCTGCCGTCCCAGGCGCGCAGCCGCACGGGCAGGGTGCCGCCGAACAGCGGCGCCACGAGCGCCGCGAGGGCCGGCGCGGCGCCCTTGCCGGCAGGGGCGGTCCGGAGCAGCACGGCTAGCGGCCCTTCTCGAGGACGATCTGGTGGACGTCGAGGTAGCCCGAGGCGAAGCCGGCCTCGGAGTAGGCCAGGTACAGCGACCACATCCGGCGGAACGTCTCGTCGAAGCCCAGCGCCGCGACCTGCTCCGGCTGCGCCTCGAACCGCTCGCGCCACAGCCGCAGCGTCTGCGCGTAGTGGGCGCCGAAGGCGAACGTGTCCACGACCTGCAGCGAGGTGTGCGCCCGCACGGAGTCCTCGATCGCCGTGAGCGACGGGATCAGCCCGCCCGGGAAGATGTACTTGTGGATCCACGTGAAGGTGTCACGTGAGGCCATCATCCGGTCGTGCGGCATGGTGATCGCCTGCAGGCCCACCCGCCCACCAGGCAGCACGTGCCGGTCGAGCACCGTGAAGTACTCCGGCCAGTACCGGTACCCGACGGCCTCGATCATCTCGACGGAGACCACGGCGTCGTAGCGGCCCTCGACGTCGCGGTAGTCGCACAGGTCGACCGTCACGAGGTCCTCGAGGCCGGCCTCGAGGACCCGGCGCTGGGCCAGCTCGCGCTGCTCGACGGACAGCGTGATGGAGCGGACGGTGGCGCCGCGCCGGGCCGCCCGGATCGCGAGCTCGCCCCAGCCGGTGCCGATCTCGAGCACCGTCGTGCCCGCCGTCACGCCGGCCCCGTCGAGCAGCCGGTCGATCTTGCGGTGCTGCGCCGCAGGCAGCTGCGCGAAGACCGGGTCAGGGCCGTCGAACAGCGCACTGGAGTAGGTGAGCGTCTCGTCGAGGAACAGCGCGAACAGGTCGTTGGACAGGTCGTAGTGCCGCTCGATGTTGCGCTTCTGGTTGTGCTTGGCCTGGCTGTCGCTCGACGGGTGGCGGAGCAGCGCGACGTCGCGCAGCCGCTGCAGCGCAGGGGGGACGAGCTCGCCGACGCGGGCCGCGAAGACCGTGAGGACGCCGGTCAGGTCCTCGGTCTCCCAGTCGCCGGCCATGAAGGCCTCGCCGAAGCCGACGAGTCCGCTGGCTCCGACGCGCAGGTAGAAGGCCTCCGGCCGGCGCAGCCGCATGACGGGGCCGGTCAGGCCACCGGCTCCGAGCACCCTGCCGTCCGGCAGCAGCACGTGCAGCGGGAGCTTGGCGACGACCCGCTCGAAAAGGCCCTGCGCGACCCGCGCCCGGAAGGCGCCGGTCGGCACGGTCGCGATGGCCGGCCACAGGTGGGGATCGACCCGGGTCGGGGTGCCGGTCCGGCTGTCGAGGACGGTCATGCTGCGTGCTCCTTGGTCCGGTTCGACGACGAGGTGGTGAGCGAGTCGGTGGTCGACCGCGCGACGACGGGCAGCCGGCGCAGCCACAGGCGGATGCCCTGCACCCGGATGCGGAGGGCGACGGCGCGGGTGGCGAGCGGGTACCGGAGGGCCGCGTGCAGGACGGTCCGCCGTGTCGCCGGGACCCGGGTGCCGCGGACCGTGGCGACGAACGGCCGGGCTCCGGGGCGGTGGTAGGTGAGGTCGACGCGCAGCTGGTCGTCCGGGAGCGGCAGCCTCATGTCGTACTCCCCGTCCACGGGGTGGAAGGGCGAGACGTAGAACTGCTTGCCGGCGCGGGCGCGCCCCTCGTCGTCGGTCGCGAGCACGTACGCGTGCCGGCCGCCGTAGGTGTTGTGCACCTCCGCGACCACCGCGACGACGCTGCCGTCGGACCTGAGGCAGTAGTGCAGCGTGAGCGGGTTGAAGACGTGACCGAGCACCCGCGCGCTGCCCAGCATGAGGACGCGGTCGCACGCCAGCCCGTGCTCGGCCAGCAGCGCGTCGACGTTGGCGCGGATCGAGTCGGACTCGCCGACGTGGTCGGCAGCGCGGAACGTCGCCAGCGGCCAGTACGACGGCAGCGCGTCGAGGTCGACGAGCCACCAGTAGCCGGCGTAGTCGAAGGCGTGCCGGAAGGGCGACTGCCGCACGTGGCGGACCGTCGTCCGGTAGATCGCCGGCGTCACCACGTGGCACCGAGGGCGCGGGCTGCCTCGACGCCCGAGCGGGCGCCGTCCTCGTGGAAGCCCCATCCGTGGTAGGCACCGGCGAAGGCGATCCGGTCGTCGCTGAGCTCCGGCAGCCGGCGCTGCGCCGCCACCGAGGCGGGCGTGTACGACGGGTGCTCGTAGTCCATCCGGTCGACGACCCTCGTCGGGTCGACGCGGTCCGCGCCGTTGAGGGTGACGACGTACGTCTCGGGAGCGTCGAGCCGCTGCAGCCGGTTCATGTCGTAGGACACGAGCACGGTGGAGGCATCGCTGGCGCAGTCGGCCATCACGTAGTTCCAGGAGGCCTGGGCGCCGCGGCTGCGCGGCAGCAGCGACCGGTCGGTGTGCAGGACCGTCGGGTTGGCGGTGTAGGCGAGGGCGCCCAGGACCTCGACCTGCTCGGGGCGCGGGTCGGCGAGCAGGGCCAGTGCCTGGTGGGGGTGCGTCGCCACGACCGCGCCGTCGAAGCGGTGCGGCTCGCCGTCCACGACGACCTCGACGCCGTCGGCCGTCCGCCGCAGCGAGGTCACCGGCGAGGACGTGCACGTCGCGGTGATCTCCTTGGCCAGCCGGTCGACGTAGCTGCGGGAGCCGCCCACGACCGTGCGCCACTGCGGCGAGCCGGTCACCGCCAGCATCCCGTGGTGGGCCAGGAACGCGAACAGGTAGCGGGCCGGGTACTGGCCGGCCGTCTGGGGCGGGCAGGACCAGACGCACGACACGACCGGCGTCATGAAGTGGTTGCGGAAGTACGCCGAGAAGCGCCCTTCGTCCAGGAAGGCGTCGAGGGTCCGGTCGTCCTCCGGTCCGGCCAGGAACGCCCGCGCCTGCCGGTGGAACCGCAGCACCTCGGTGAGCATCCGGAGGTAGCGCGGGTTGCCGGCCTGCCGGACGGCGAACAGCCCCCGCGCGCCTCTCGCGCCGGCGTACTCCAGGCCGCAGCCGTCGCAGCGGACCGACATGCTCATGTCGGAGTCCTGCGTCTCGACGCCGAGCTCGGCGAACAGCCGGAGCAGCACGGGGTAGGTGCGCTCGTTGTGCACGATGAAGCCGGTGTCGACGCGCTGGGTCATGCCGCGGCCGTCGACGACCTCGTGGGTGTCGGCGTGGCCGCCGAGCCGGTCGTCCTTCTCGAACAGCGTCACCTGCGCGCCGGAGCGCTCGAGCACGTAGGCCGCGGTGAGGCCGGCGACCCCGGCCCCGACGACGGCGACGCGACGGGGGGCGGAAGTCACGGCCGGGGCCCCTCTCAGACGGTCAGGTCAGGCGCTCCGGTGGCCGCCTGCTGCAAGACCTTCGTCGCAGTCCGCCCGACGGATGGGTCCAGCCCGAGCCAGGTCAGTGCCGGGCCCACGACCAGGTCGGTCCACAGCCCGGCGCGGCGGAGCATGAAGTGGCCGGTCCCGCGGACCCGGACGTAGGTGAGCGCCGACGCCTCGGGCCGGGCGGCGTCCGCCCAGCGCCGGGTCTCCCGCGGGCTCGTCCAGCGGTCGACGACGCCGTGGGCCAGCAGGACCCGCCGGCCACGGGCGCCGGAGGTCGGCTCGTGGGGCAGCCAGGGGCACAGCAGCACGGCCCCGATCACCGACCGGTCGCCGAGCACGTGCACGGCCGTGCGGCCGCCCATCGAGTGGCCGACCAGCACGACGGGCACGTCTCCGTGCCGGCGGCGCACCTCGTCGAGCGCCCACCGTGCGTCGGCCACGGGCGACTGCTCGTGCCCGTTCCAGCCGCGCACCCGGTACCGGACCTTCCACACCGCGACCCCGTGCTGCTTGCCCTGCCGGTGCAGCGCCCGCACGAACGGGTTCATCCGCCGGCTGGAAAGGTGGGTCGGCTCGGACTGCTCGAAGCTCTCGGCCTTGCCGCCGTGCAGCACGACGACGACCGCTCGGGTGGGGCCGACGGCTTCGTGCACGTCGACGGCCGCCTGGTGTGCCATGTCAGCTCCGGGCTCGGGCGTAGCGGTCCAGGGCCTCCTGCCGCTCGGCCGCGTGATCCACGACCCGCTCGGGGTAGCCCTTCGGGAGGCGTTCGCACGTCCAGGGCTCGTGGATGGCCTTGCCGGTCAGCTCGGCCAGCTCGGGGACCCAGCGGCGGATGTAGGCGCCGTCCGGGTCGAACTTCTGGCCCTGCGTCACCGGGTTGAACACGCGGAAGTACGGCGAGGCGTCCGTGCCGGTGCCGGCGACCCACTGCCAGCCGTGGTTGTTGCTCGCCAGGTCGCCGTCCACCAGGTGCTCCAGGAAGTGCCGCGCGCCCTCGGTCCAGTACACGTGCAGGTCCTTGGTCAGGAAGCTCGCGGTGATCATCCGCACCCGGTTGTGCATCCACCCCTCGGCGCGCAGCTGCCGCATGCCGGCGTCGACGATGGGGTAGCCGGTCCGGCCCTGCTTCCAGGCCGCGACGAGGCGGCCGGCGTCGTCGTACTCCAGGGGCAGCCGGTTGAGGTCCTCCCGGGCGCTCGAGGGGTGGTGGTGCAGCACGTCGGCGTAGAAGTCGCGCCACACGAGCTCCTGGGCGTAGACCGTCTCGCCGGCGCTGCTGCCCAGGTCGGCGTGCAGGGTCCGCGGGTGGAGCAGGCCGTACTTCAGGTACGCCGACACCCGGCTGGTGCGGTCCGCCCCGGGATCGTCGCGGGTCTCGGCGTACTCGTGCACCCGGCCCAGGAACCGCTTCCACTGGGCCCGGGCCGCGTCCTCCCCGGCGTCCGGGAGGGCGGCGGTCGGCTCCGGGTCCTTCGGCACGCCGGTGGCCTTGAGCCCGCCGTCGGACCAGGGGACGCTGCGGGGCGCCAGTGCGGGGGAGTGCAGGCCGCGGGCGCGCCAGGCCCGCAGATACGGCGTGTAGACCTTGTACGGCGTGCCGTCGGCCTTGGTCAGCGTGCCGGGGGTGACGCCGTAGGGGCTGCCGGTCGCGACGAGCGGCACGTCGCGCAGCGCCTCCCGCACGCGGTCGTCGCGCTGCCGGCCGTAGGGGCCGTGGTCGCTGCTGATGTGCACCGACTCCGCGCCGCACTCCCGGGCCAGCCGCGGGAGGGTCGTCTCCGGCTTGCCGTGCACGACCCGCAGCGCGCCGCCGGTCCGCTCCTGCAGGTCGCGCAGGTTGCGGTAGAGGAACGCCAGCCGGTTGGGACCGCTGGGTCGGCGCAGGACGTCGTCGAGGACGAAGACCGGGACCACCTCGTCCCCGGCGTCGCGGGCAGCCAGCAGGGCAGGGTGGTCGTGGAGGCGCAGGTCACGACGGAACCACAGGATCGAGGTGGTCACGTCCTCGACGCTAGCGGGCAGCAGAATGTGCCGATGCCGCTGCTGTCCTGGTCCCACGTCGGTGTCTGCTGCTCCGACCTGGAGCGGTCGACCGCCTTCTACGAGCAGGTGCTCGGGTTCGAGAAGGTGTTCACGGTGGAGCTGGGCGACGAGGTCGCCGCGACCATGGAGGTCGAGGGCCGCTTCCTGTCCCGGATGCTGAAGCGCGGCGACATGCGCCTCGAGCTGCTGCAGTGGACCAGCCTGGAGCCGACCGGTGACGGCGAGCGGCGGGACATGCGCGGTCTCGGCCTCACGCACCTGGCGTTCCGGGTGACGTCGGTCGAGGAGCTCTTCGACGTCGTGCAGCGGGCAGGTGGCACCGCGCACCCGGCGACCCGCTCGTCGCTGCCCGGTGGCGTGGAGCTGGTCTACGTGACCGACCCCGATGGCGTCCGCATCGAGCTGATGGCCGGCACGCCCGACTTCTCAGCCTGAGGCGCAGGCCTCGAGCAGCTTCGGGGCGAGCTCGGGCCGGCACACCAGCAGGTCGGGCAGCAGCACGTCCGGCTGGTTGTAGACCAGGGGCGAGCCGTCGATCCGGGTGCAGTGCAGGCCGGCGGCGAGGGCCACGCCGACCGGGGCGGCCGAGTCCCACTCGTACTGCCCGCCGGCGTGCACGTACGCGTCCACCTCGCCCTTCACGACGGCGAGCACCTTGGCGCCGGCGGACCCCATGGGCACCAGCTCCGCACCGATCGC
>CAMLIA010000074.1 GCA_946479905.1 uncultured Frankiales bacterium
GGGGTGACCTCCCCGCCGTTGACCGACACGATCTTGGCTTTCGCCATGGCGTCGAGGAAGACCGGGAGGGTGGCGCTCGTGTGGATGGGGTCGATGAAGTCGAGGGTGGCGAAGACCTTGGAGGCCTGGATCTGCGCGGCGTCGGCGCGCTGCAGGCTCGGGTCGTTCCAGCCGCCCGACATGGTCGTGTCCGCCTGCTTGGAGGCGACGGGCACGATGTTGATCTTGCGGCCGTAGAGCTGGAAGCGGGTGTTGAAGAAGTCCAGGATCGGCTTGATGCCCGGCCAGTTCGAGTTTGCCGTCGTGACGGGGAGCGCGACGTTGATCTGCTTGTCCGTGACACCCGGCGAGGTGGCCCCGCCGTTGCCCTTGGCGTCGTCCCAGCGCGAGATGCACGGCGGCGATTGCGGGTCGAAGGTCTGGGTGATCGAGCCGTCCGGCCACTGGTAGCACTGCAGGCCGGGCGGCAGGGCGCCGGTGAGCGCCGGCGGTGACACGGTCGGCAGTGCGCTTGGGCCGCCGTCACTCGCGGTCGGTCGCGCCGACGGTCCGGTGCACACCTGCCCCGTCGCGCACTGACCCGCACCGTTGCCGAACTGGGCGGACTGACTGTTGGGGGCCTTGGTGATGGGCTTGTTCGCCTGCGGAGCGAACGCGGCGATCCCTGGCGGGGCAGGCGGTTTGACGACCAGGGCCAGCACGGCGACGAGGACGAGCACGACGCTCGCGACGACGCCGTTGAGAGCTGTGACGGACCACGCGCCCCGCCGTCGCGTCGCCATGGCACCTCGTCTGCTCTCACGGCCGCCCACGTCGGCGGATCATCCCGGCAATGGTATGGCAGGCAGTCCTTATTGCCAACCTGTCAGCGGCAGGCCCCGGGTGTGTAGTAGCGGTCCATCGACGGCCAGGAGTCATCGACCCACCGGCGACCCCGTCCCACCTCGCAGAAGGCCGCCCCCTCGTTGGTGCCGACGTTCTGCACCTGCTGGCCGCTCGTCCTCGTGTCCAGCCAGAAGGCGGTGTAGTCGCTCACCATCGCGGCGTCGTCACCCGGGAACCCCACGCCGGCCTGGTAGAACGGCGCTCCACCTGCCCCAGGGTTGGGGAAGGTCGTGGCGTGCAGCCCGGAGGCGAAGGACTCCGGAGTGAGGTGCGGCCCGGCCATCTGGATGCCGGACGCCAGCAGCATCATCTCCTGGTAGAAGGCGCGACCGTCGGTCAGGGCGGGCTGCCCCTGGCCGGACGCGCCGTAGGCCTGCGCCCAGGGCTCCAGCTCGACGCCGACCGGCTGCTTGTTCCAGGAGCCGACGCCGAAGACGCCGGCCGTCTCCGTGTCCGGGTCGTTGAGCATGAAGGCCGCGTTGTAGTTGCTCCAGCCGATCGTGTCCCACTCCGGCTGGTACCCCACCTGGGAGGCCGCGAGCAGGGGCGACCCCGGCAGCCCGTTGCCGCCGAAGGGGTAGAAGACCAGGGTGGTGACGCCGTCGTTCTTGAGCTGGGTCATCTGCGCCGGCATGGCGGCGGTGCCGTCCCGGCCGCCGACCTGGCGCACCACCTTGGGCGAGTGGACGCCACAGCTGTCCAGGATCTGCAGCAGCCCGCTCAGGCCCGGCAGCGCACCGCCGAGGCGCTCCTCCGCCGGGATCCAGATCGCGAACTTGCGGGTCTTGCTGCGCAGGGCGGGGTCGGGCGCGTGGCTGGCGGGCTTGCCGACAAGCTGTCGGCAGGTCATGGTCCCGACGTTGCGCAGGACGTCATCGATCGTCGGGTAGTACGACCAGGCGTAGGGAGCGTGCTGCTGGAGGCCCTTCGCGTCGGTGAAGGGCGTCACCTCGCCGCCGTTGACGGAGACGATCCTGGCGCGCTCCATGGCGTCCAGGAAGACGGGCAGGGTGCCGGCCTCCTGGATCGGGTCGAGGAAGTCCAGGGTCGCGAAGACCTTCGAGGCCGCGATCTGCGCCGCGTCCGCCTTCTGCGCGGCGGGGTCGTTCCACTTCCCGCTCGTGTTGCCGTCGGCCTGCTGCGAGCGGACCGGGACGATGGTGATCTTGCGGCCGTAGAGCTGGAAGCGGGTGTTGAAGAAGTCGACGATCGGCTTGAGGGAGGGCCAGTTGGAGTTGGCGGTGGGCACCGGGAGGGCGACCTTGATCTCGGTGCCGGTGACGCCCGGCGACGTGGCGCCGCCGTTGCCCTTGGCGTCGTCCCAGCGGGAGACGCACGGCGGCGACTGCGGGTCGAACGTCTGCGTGATGGACCCGTCCGGCCACTGGTAGCACTGCAGGCCGGGCGGCAGCGCTCCGGTGAGCGCCGGCGGTGACACGGTCGGCAGGGCGCGAGGTCCGCCGCTGTTCGCGGTCGGTCGTGCGGACGGCCCCGTGCACACCTGTCCTGTCGCGCACTGGCCCGCCCCGTTGCCGAACCGGGCGGACTGGTTGGTGGGTGCCTTGGTGATGGGCTTGTTTGCCTGCGGCGCGAACGCTGCGATGCCCGGGGGTGCGGGCGGCTTCACGACGAGCGCCAGCACAGCGACGAGGACGAGCACCGTGCCGGCGACGGCGCCGTTCAGCGCCGGGACGGACCACGAGCCTCGTCGCTTGCCTGTCATCGCACCTCGTCACTGTCGTGCGGCCCACTCGCTGGGTAAGGGCGTAGGACAGCCGCTGGCCTACTCGATTCCTCCCACTTTGTCCTAGGAGGGCGGACGCGTCAACGGTCGTCAGAGCCAGCCGGCGCGGCGGACGAGGTCGTCGACGATCTGCGTGAGGTGCGCGGGTCGCAGGCTGAGGTGACCGTGCTCGGCGAACACGTGCAGGTCGGCCCCGGGCACGCGCTCGGCGAGCCAGACGCTGTGCCGGTACGACACGAAGCGGTCCTGCTTGCCGGTCCAGAAGGTGACGGGGCGGGTCACGGCCGCGGGGTCGAAGCCCCACGGGGTCGTGAGCGCCAGGTCGTCCTCGAGCCAGCCCTCGACGCCGGCCTCGATCGCCTTGGCGAAGCGGGCCGACAGGTTCGCGCCGGCCGGGGACGCCATCGCCTGGCGGTCGACCTCGGAGACGGAGTCGTCGAAGAGGTCGAGGATCCCGTCGGTGCCTTCCTCGGGGTGCATGTCGGCGGCCGCCTTCTCGAGCCAGGGCCGCACCGCCGCCTCGCCCTGGTCGGCGAGCCGCCACTCCTCCTGGTTGGACAGGCTCATGCCGTCGTAGAAGTCGAGCCCCTCGGCCTCCCTGGGCGCGACGGTGACGAGCACTCCTGCCGCGCGGCACTGCGGGAGCTCGGCGGCCATGGCCAGCGAGTGCGGCCCGCCGCCGGAGGCACCCATGGTGATGACCTCGTCGACCCCGTAGTGCCGGAGCACCCGGTCGACGTCCTCGGCGAAGTCGACGACCCGGCGACCGGGGCGGGGCGAGCTCTGGCCGTAGCCGGGCCGGAGGGGCTGGAGGAGCTGCAGGCCGTAGCGGTCGGCCTGCTCGGCGAGGTCCTCGTCCGGGATGGCGCCGCCCGGCGTCCCGGTGAACCACAGGACACCGCGGGAGCCGGTGTCGCCCTCGCGCACGAGGACCTCGACCACCCGGTCGTCGGCGACGGGGACGAGGTCGTAGCGCCAGTCGGTCATGTCGGGCTCCTAGCGAGAGGGGGACAGGGCAGCAGGGGAGGGGGCACCGGCGACCAGGCGCGCGACGAGCCGGCCCGTGGTGGGGGCCAGCGTGACGCCGTACATGCCGTGGCCGGTCGCGACGACACAGCCGTCGACGGCGGCCGGGCGGCCGAGGAGGGGGAGCCCGTCGGAGGTGACGGGGCGCGGGCCGCCCCACACGTCGGTGCGGTCGCCCCAGCGCACGTCGCGCAGGTAGCTGCCGGCCGCGCGTGCGATCGCGTCCACGCGGCGGGCGTTGATGCCGGACTGCCGGGCCGAGATCTCCATGGTCCCGGCGACGCGCAGGGCGCCGCCGAGCGGCGTGCACGCCACGTGCGCCTCCTCGAGGTGCAGAGGCCGGCGGGGTACGACGGGCGGCCGGACCGTGAAGCTGTAGCCGGTGCCCGCGACCATCGGCACGCGGATGCCGAGCGAGCGGAGCAGCGGCGCGGACCCTGCGCCCGCCGCCAGCACGACCTCGTCGGCGTCCACGTCGCCCGCCGTCGCGGTGCGCACCCCCTGCACGCGGCGGCCTGTGCGCAGCAGCGAGGTGTCCCCGACGTGCTCCAGCACCTTGGCGCCGGCGCGCTCGACCGCTGCGCGGAGGGAGGCAGCCAGGGCCGCTGGGTCGACGTGGGAGTCCTGGGGCAGCACGAAGCCGGCGAGGACGTGGCGCGACAGGGCGGGCTCCTCCGCCGCGACGGCGTCCGCGTCCAGCAGCTCACCGGGTCCGGTGCCGGGCACCCGCGCCACGTCGTGCCAGCGCTGGTGCGCGGTCCGGGCGTGGCCGGCGTCGGTGAAGCAGCAGAGGACCCCCGCGTGCTCGCGGGTGAGGGGGCCCAGCCGCGCCTCGAGCTCGGCGTAGTCCTCCTCGACCGTCGCGGCCAGCGCGACCAGGGCGGCGGTGGCGTCGGCGAACGCGCGGCGGTTGCAGCGGCGGGCGAAGGCGAGCAGGAACCGCAGCATGACCGCGTCGGTGCTCGGCGCGATCCAGAGCGGGCTGGTCGGCTTCAGCAGCAGACCCGCCGAGTGCCGCAGCATGCCCGGAGCGGCCAGCGGCGCGACCTGGCTCGGGCACACCCACCCGGCGTTGCCGGGTGTCGCCCCGCCGCCGAGCTCGGCGCGGTCGACGACGACGACGTCGTGCCCCTCGTGCAGCAGCGCCAGGGCGCTGGACAGCCCGACCACGCCGCCGCCGAGGACGACGACCTTCACGCCGACGGCCGCACGGTGATCGTCCGCTCGACCGAGAACAGCGCGTCCGCCGCACGGCCCTGCTCGCGCGGCCCGTACCCGCTGTCGCCCTCGCCGCCGAACGGTGCGTGCAGGTCGACCCCCGTCGAGGGAGCGTTGATGCGGACCATCCCGGCGCGCAGCCGGTCCGCGACCGACAGCGCCTGGTCGAGGTCGCGGGTGTGCACGGCCGCGACGAGCCTGGCCGAGCCCGCGTTCGCCACCGCGACGGCCTGGTCGACGTCGGCCACGGACGAGACGACGACGACCGGCCCGAAGAGCTCCTCGCGGGCAGCCCGCGAGACGCCTGCGTCGTCCGCGACGAGGGTGGGCGCCACGAAGGCGTCCCCGTCGGGTGCGGGGACACGCAGCACGTCGCCGCCCTCGAGCACGGCAGCGTTGAGGGAGGCGGCGGCAGCCGCCGTGATGACCGGCCCGGCGACCACGTCGCGCTGTGCAGGGTCGCCGACCGGGAGTGCGGCCAGTGCCTCGGCCAGCGCCTCGCGGAACGGGCCGGCGTCCCCGACGACGAGGACGCGTCGGGTGCTCGTGCACTTCTGCCCCGCGTAGCCGACGACGTCGCGCGCGACGATGCGCGCCACGGCCTGCACGTCCGCGTCGGGGAGCACGAGGGTGCTGTTGTGGCCGCCGTTCTCGGTCTGCACCGGAAGCGACCGGCCCGCGGCAGCGACCGCGACGGCGCGCCCGGCCGCAGTGGAACCCGTGAAGGACAGGGCGTCCACCTCGGAGAGCAGCGCCTGGCCCGTCTCGGCGCCGCCGGGGACGAGCTGCAGCAGCCCGGTGGGCAGGTGCGCCGCGAGCAGCTCGACGAGCCGCGCGGCGCACGCCAGCGCCAGCGGGCTCGGCTTGAGCAGCACCGCGTTGCCCAGGGCGAGCGCGGGGGCGGCCTTCCAGGCGGGGATGGCGAGGGGGAAGTTGTACGGCGTGATGAGCCCGACCGTCCCGCGCGGGCTGCGCCGGCTGAGCAGCAGCCCCTGCCCGTCGGCGGGCGGGAAGACCTCACCGGTCGCGGCGAGCGCGGCCTGGGAGTGGTAGCGCAGCACGGCGGCGGTGCGCGCCACCTCGCCCTCGGCCTCCACGACGGGCTTGCCCACCTCGCGCACGACGAGGTCGACGAGCTCCGGCGCGTGCTGCTCGACGTCGGCGGCGGCGCGGGCGAGGGCGGCCGCGCGGGCCGCGGGGTTGCCGGCCCACTCGGCCTGCGCGCGCCGGGCGTCGGCGGCCTTGCGCGCCACGTCCTCGGGGCTGTCGGCGAGGAGCTCCGCGAGGACGTCGGACGGGTCGAGCGGGTTGCTGCTCGTGATCATCGGTCGGCCACCACGAAACCGGAGGGGAACGGGTCGGAGTCCTCGAGGACCAGCTCGCCGCGCCCGGTCACCCAGGCCCGGCCGCGGATCGTCGGGATGACGGCGACCGTGCCGCCGACGGTCGTCTCCTCGACGAGCCGGCCCACGAAGCGGCTGCCGATGAGGCTGCTGTGCACGAAGTCCTCCTTCAGGCCCAGCAGGCCACGGCCGTGCAGCTGCGCCATGCGCGCCGAGGTGCCCGTGCCGCAGGGGCTGCGGTCGATGACGCCGGTGTAGATGACGACGCTTCCGCCGCTCGTCACGCCCTCGGTCCCCGGGGCGGTGAACAGCGTGTGAAGGCAGCCGCGGATCGACGGGTCGCCGGGGTGGACGGGCAGGTCGACGGCGTCGACGGCGTGCATCACCGCGAGCCCGGCCGAGGCGATCTCCTTCGCGCGGTCGGTCTCGAGCGAGAGCCCCAGGTCGGCGGCGGGAACGATCGCGTAGAAGTTGCCCCCGAAGGCGACGTCCACGACGACGGTGCCGAAGCCGGGCACGTCGACCGACAGGTCGCGGCGGTGCAGGAACGACGGGACGTTGCGCAGCTCGACGCTCCAGCTCTCGCCGTCGTGCCGGGCCCTCGCGCGCACCAGCCCGGAGGGCGTCTGCACGACCACCTCGGCCTCGCCGCCCTCGGGCGTCACGAGGCCCTCGTCGAGCAGCGCGCGCACGACGCCGATCGTGCCGTGGCCGCAGCCCGGCAGGACGCCGTTGCGCTCGGCGAAGAACACGCCGAACTGCGCCTCGGGCGCGTCCGGTGGGACCAGCAGTGCTGCGTAGGACACCGGGGCGCCGCGCGGTTCCCAGACCAGCAGCCGGCGCAGGGCCTCGTGGTCACGGACGAAGGAGGCCATCCGCTCGGAGACCGTGCTCCCCGCGAGCTCCGGCAGGCCGTCGAGGACGACCCGGGTGGGCATGCCCTCGGTGTGGGTGTCGACGACGCGCAGGACGGTCACGGCTCAGACGCTACGGGCGAGCTCGAGATCGCGCTTCAGCTGCAGCAGCCGCTCGTCGGGGAGAGGGAGCCGCGGCAGGCGGGTCGGGCCGCCGTAGCGACCGCACTCGTCCATCGCTGCCTTCACCGCCTGGACGAAGACGGGGCGCACGTCCCAGTCGAAGAGCGGCAGCAGCGCGCCGTTGAGCCGCACAGCGGTCGCGACGTCTCCGGACCGTGCCGCCTCGAGCAGGGCCACGGACGACTCGGGCAGCGCGTTGGCGAAGCCGGCGATCCAGCCGACGGCTCCGGCGAGGAAGGACTCGAGGGCCACCGTGTCGGCGCCGACCATGAGCTCGAGGTCCGGCGCCGTGCGACGGAGCTCGTAGACGCGCGGGACGTCGGCGGAGAAGTCCTTCACCGCGCGCACCTCGGGCAGCTCGTCGGCCAGCCGGGCGAGGAAGGCCGGCGGCATGTCGATGCCGGTGTCGGCGGGGTTGTTGTAGACGACCATCGGGAGGCCGGCCGCGGCGACCTGGCGGTAGTGGGCCAGCAGCTCGTCGGGCGTCGCGGCCTTGTAGCCCGTGGGGGGCAGTGACATCACGGCGCCGGCACCGGCCGTGCGGGCAGCCTCCGCGTGAGCGCGGGCCTGGACCCCGTTGTAGGCCCCCGTGCCCACGGTGACGAGCGCGCGATCGCCGACCGTGCGCACGGCGGCGGTCACCAGCTGCTGCCGCTCGTCCGCTGTGAGGCTCGCGTACTCACCGAGAGACCCGCAGACGACGACGCCCTGGCAGCCTGCTTCGAGGAGGAAGGCGCAGTGCTCCTCGAAGCGGTCGAGCAGCACCTCTCCGTCCGCGCTGAACGGGGTGGTGACGGCGACGTGCACGCCTTCGAACACGGTCATCCTCCAGGTCTGTTATGGCCTGGAAACCATACCATTGACGGTCACCGCATGCCTAGGGCCTTCTTCATCTCGGCGCGGGCGGCGTGCAGGTGCTCGCGCATGTCGCGCTCGGCAGTGTCCGGGTCCTTGTCGCCGATCGCGGCGATGACCGAGGCGTGGCCGTCCGCTGCGCGGCGGACCCGGTTGGCCACCACCTCGGGCTCGACGGGGGAGAAGAGCTCCCCCCGTGCGGCGTACATGAGCGCGGCGAGCCGCGGGCTGCGCGCGGCCTCAGCCAGCCGCCCGTGGAACATCAGGTCGGTGCGGCGGAACTCGGCACGCGAACCGGACGCACGCAGCGCCGCATCGGTCTCCTTGAGGCCGGCGAGCTCGGCCGCGGTCCGACGCGCGGCTGCGAGGCGCGCGATCTGCACCTCGACCGCCTCGCGCAGGTCCCACATGTCGTGGAACCTCGCGCGGTCGCCCCGGACCTCGGCGCGCCAGGCGGCGAACGGCTCGTCGAGGTCCGTGATGAAGGCGCCGCCCGTCACCCCTCGCCGGCGGACCAGGTAGCCCGCCTGCTCCAGGTCCAGGAGCGCCTCGCGCAGCGTGTCCCGGCTGACTCCCAGCGTCAGGGCGAGCTGGCGCTCCGCGGGCAGCCGGTCGCCAGGACCCAGCTCACCCCGGTGGACGACCTTGCGCAGGTAGGCACTGACCTGGGCCGCTGTCTTGTGCGCCCCGGCGAGCTCCAGCTCCACCCGGTCGGGCAGGAACGCCTCGCCGGCCATCTGCGCTCCCGTCCTGTCCGGATCTGCTTAACAGTGAATGAAACAACAGAACCTAGACGCTGCCGTGGACCCGCTCGTAGCGTCGCGCGTCGTGACCGTGCCGCTCGAGCTGCGGAGCCTGCCCGCCGTCCTGCGCCGGCAGGTGGCCGAGCGACCCGATGCGGAGTACCTGCAGTTCGGCGAGCGCCCCGCGGTCACGTTCGGCGCGATCGACGCCGAGAGCACCCAGGTCGCGAACAGCCTGCGCCGGCTGGGGGTCGAGCGCGGCGACCGGGTCGCGATGATCCTGCCGAACTGCCAGGAGATCGTGACGACCTGGTTCGCCGCGGCCAAGATCGGCGCCGTCGAGGTCCCGGTCAACGTCGAGCTCCGCGGGTCGCTGCTCCGGCACGTGCTGGCGAACTCCGGCGCGGAGGTCCTCGTCTGCCACCGCGACGTCCTCGTCGAGATCGCCCCGGTCGTCAACGCGCTGACCGAGCTCCGCGTGCTGGTCGCCGTCGACAGCTCCGTCGCCGAGACGCGGGCCGCGGGCATCCGGGCGGACGCGGTGCTCGCCTGGGACGAGCTGCTCTCCGGCGACCAGACCGCGCTCGACGTGGCGGTGGGCTACGCAGACCCCATGGCCATCCTCTACACGTCCGGCACGACGGGGCCCGCCAAGGGTGCCGTCATGCCGCACCACCAGTACTGGGTCTGGGTCGACCTGTACGCCCGCAGCCTCGAGCTGACGAGCGACGACAGCTACTTCACCCCGCTGCCCCTCTTCCACGCGGACGGGCAGCTGTGGGGCGCGTACTTCCCGCTGGTGTTCGGGACCAAGGGCACCTTCGTCGACCGCTTCAGCGCCAGCCGCTACTGGCACCAGGTCCGGGCGAGCGGAGCGACGGCCACGAACATGCTCGGGGCCATGGCGCACATCCTCTGGAAGCAGCAGCCGCGTCCCGACGACGCGGACAACCCGTTGCGCGTGGCGCAAGCCCTGCCGATGGTGGCGATGAAGTCGGAGTTCGAGGAGCGCTTCGGCATGCGGCTGGTCACCGGCTACGGCCAGACCGAGACCAACTGGGTCTCCTACGACACGCCGTCGGTCTCGCGGCCCGGCTCGTGCGGCAAGGTCGCCGACGAGCACTTCGAGGTGCGCATCGTCGACGAGCTCGACGAGCCGCTGCCCGCCGGGTCGATCGGCGAGATCGTGGTCCGCCCGCGCGAGCCCTGGTCCATCTCGAGCGGCTACCACGCGATGCCCGAGCAGACGCAGGCGACCTGGCGCAACCTCTGGTTCCACAGCGGGGACGCGGGCTACCTCGACGACGACGGCTGGCTCTACTTCTCCGACCGCATCAAGGACGTCATCCGACGCCGCGGGTCGAACATCTCCGCCTTCGAGCTGGAGTCGGTGCTGGGGGAGCACCCGGACGTCGAGGAGTGCGCCGCGGTCGCGGTCAGCTCCGACCTCACCGAGGACGACGTCATGGTGTTCGTCGTCGTCGCCGAGTCCTCGACGCTGACCCCCGCCGCGCTGCTCGCGCACTGCCGGGCGGTCCTGCCGAAGTTCATGGTGCCGCGCTACGTCGAGATCGGCACCGAGCGCCTTCCCCGCACTCCTACCGAGAAGATCTCCAAGCCCGCCCTGCGGGAGCGCGGGCCGGGCAAGGCGACCTGGGACGCCGACCTCGACGACTTCGTGCGCGCATGAGCACCGTCGCCGACACGATCGCCGGGTTCCTCGCGGCCTCGGGGGTCCGCCGCGTCTACGGCCTGACAGGCAGCCACATCAAGCCGATCTGGGAGGCGTGCTCGAAGGTCGGCATCCGCATCGTCGACGTCCGGCACGAGGTCGCCGCCGTGCACATGGCGCAGGCCGAGGCCGACCTCACCGGTTCGCTGGCGGTGGCCACCGTGACAACGGGCCCCGGCCTCACCAACGCGGTGACCGGTATCGCCGCCGCGCACGCGGGCCGCATCCCCGTGCTCGTGCTCAGCGCCCTGCCGCCGGCTGCCCAGCTCGGGCTCGGGGCGCTGGAGGAGCTCGACCAGGCCGAGCTGGTCCGCTCGATCACCCGGCTGTCCCGCACCATCACCTCGCCGCGCCAGGTGCTCCCCTTCCTGCACGCGGCGTTCTCCGCTGCGGTCGGCGACGACGGGCTGCCCGGGCCGGTGTACCTCGACCTGCCGACCGACCTGCTGCGGCGCGAGGACACCTGGTCGGGGGAGGTCGCCGGCGCTCCGCTGCGCCCGGTGCCCGTGCCGGCCTCCGACGACTCGCTGGCGGAGGCCCGCCTCGCCCTGGCCCTCGCCCGGCGGCCGGTCGTCATCTCCGGACGCGGCGCCGCTGCGGCCGGCCCGGCGCTGCAGCGCTTCCTCGAGGCGACAGGTGCGCTGTACCTCGACACGACCGAGAGCCGCGGCCTCGTGCCGGTCGGCCACGAGGCCTACGTCCCCGCGATGCGCGCCCGGCTGATGGCCGAGGCGGACACCGTCATCACGGTGGGCCGGCGGCTCGACTTCTCGCTGGCCTACGGGTCGCCGGTCGCCTTCCGCTCGGCCACCCAGCTGGTCCGCATCGGCACCTCCTTCGAGACCCTTGCCGAGAACCGTCCCGGGACGTGCCAGGTCAAGGGCGACCCGGGGCTGGTCCTGGACGCGCTCACCGACGCCCGGGTCGACGTCGACGCGGCGTGGCGGAGCAGCATCGTGGCGGCGGACCGCGACCGTCGAGCGTCCTGGGTCAAGAAGGCGCAGGCCACGCCGTACGGGCCCGACGACCGGATCCACCCGAACGCGCTCATCGCCGCGCTCAACGACGCGCTGGCCGGCGCCGACTGCCTCACCATCGCCGACGGTGGCGACGTCCTGTCGTTCGCGCGGGTGGGGCTGGACCCGCCGGCCCGGCTCGACACCGGCACGTTCGGCTGCCTCGGTGTGGGTGTCCCGTTCGCAGCGGCCGCGTCCGTCGTACACCCCGAGAAGGTCGTCGTCGCGCTCGTCGGGGACGGGGCCCTCGGGTTCAACGCCCTGGAGCTCGACAGCATCCGGCGTGCAGGGGCGAACCCCGTCATCGTCGTGTCGAACAACGAGGCGTGGAACATCGAGCGGCACGACCACGTGCACAACTACGCCGACAACCCCGGGTACAACACGTCGTTGCCGGGCTGCCGCTACGACCTGCTGGCGCAGTCCCTCGGGCTGTGGGCCGAGCGGGTGACCGACATCGACCGGCTCCCCGGAGCCCTCGCGGACGCGATCGCGAACGCGCCTGCCCTGCTGGACGTGCGCACGAGCCGCGAGGTGCAGTCGTCCGACTTCACCAGCGGCCTGGCCGACCTGCGCGAGCTGCACGTGCTCGCCGGTTGGGACGACGCCGAGCGAGCCCTGCACGACCCCAACCAAGGAGACCCAGAGTGATCAACAGCTACGTCGGTGGCGTCGGGTACGACGTGATGGCCCAGCACGGCGGGATCAGCCCGGACGGGGTCCACCCGAACGTGTTGCTGGACACCTACGTCCCGCGGTGGAGCAAGGGCGGCCTGCGCGGCGCCGTCGTGCAGGTGGCCATGTGGTCGCAGCTCGGCAACTACTTCTCCGAGATCAAGCGCAGCGAGGGCAAGCTCACGTTCTGCCGCACCCGCGAGGACTTCGACTCGATGCCCGAGGACTCGTTCGGCATCTTCCTGTCGGTGGAGGGCCACGGCGGGTACGCCGGTGACTTCGAGGGCCTGTACACGCTCGACCACATCGGTGTCACCTGCTTCACCTTCAGCCACAACCGGCAGAACCTGCTCTGCACCGGCAGCAACGAGCCGTTCGACGGCGGTTTCACCTACCTCGGCAAGCAGACTCTCAAGGAGATCCAGCAGACCGACCTCATGGTCGACCTGGTGCACATGTCTCGCGGCTCGTTCTGGGACGCGCTCAAGTACTACGACGGCGACCTGTTCGTCTCGCACTCCAACGCCGACAAGCTCTGCCCGCACCCGCGCAACCTCACCGACGACCAGATCAAGGCGGTCGCGGAGCGCAACGGCGTCATCGGGCTCAACAGCTTCAAGGGCTACGTGCACCCGGACCCGATGAAGGCGACGCTGTCGCACGTCCTCGACCACGCCCTCTACCTCTACGACCTGGTGGGGCCGGAGCACATGGCGCTCGGCCTCGACTACTGCGAGTCGCCGGTCGAGATGCTCGTCCCGGTCCTCGACTGGGTCGACCCGGAGGGCGCGCACGGCATCAAGGGCCGTGGCCGCGAGCTCTACGAGCACGGCCCCGAGGGACTGGAGTTCCCGAGCGAGATGGGCAAGCTGGCCGCCGGCCTGGCCGAGCGCGGTGTCCCTCAGGGCGACATCGACCTCATCACCGGCGAGGCGTACCTCCGCATGCTCGCCCGCGCGAAGAGCTGATCTCGTGTCTGACCTCATCCCGATCGAGGACCTCTTCGCCGACCCGGTCTTCTCCGGGGCCACGATCTCCTCCGACGGGGAGCGGATCGCCTACCTGGCGCCGAACCACGGGCGTACCCAGGTCTGGGTCCGTGGGGTGGACCAGGAGCACGAGGACGCGGTGTGCGTCACGCACGACCAGCGCCGCGGGATCAAGACGTACTACTGGACCGACGACCCGCGCTACCTGCTCTACCTGCAGGACACCGACGGCAACGAGGACTGGCACCTCTACCGCGTCGACCTCTCGGCGCCCGATGAGGCCGCCGTCGACCTCACCCCGATGGACCCGGGTTCCCGGGTCATGGGCGTCGAGCCGTCGAAGGGCTCGCCGGGCACGGTGCTCGTCGCCATGAACAAGCGCCCGCTCAACGTCGACACCTTCCGCATCGACGTGGCCACGGGCGAGACGACGCTGGTCGTCGAGGCGGGGGACATGAGCACGGCGGTCTTCGCCCACGACGGCGATCCCCGCTTCGTCATGGAGATGGACGAGGAGGGGACCTACAACTTCTACGCCCTGGACGGCGACGAGCGGCGCTTCCTGCACGGCGCGAGCGGTGTGGACCACCCGCTGGGCACCATGCCTGCGCAGACGACGCCTGACGGCACCGGGCTGCTGCTCGGGCTGTTCCCCGAGGGCTCGGACCACCTGGCGCTCGTGCGCATCGACGGCCTGACCGGCGAGAAGACCGTCGTGGCGGCGATCGAGGGCCACGACCTGTGCCCGATGGGCTACTTCGGACCCCGGTGGGCGCCGTGCCTCTACACCGACCGCGCGACGGGCGAGCTCATCGCTGCTCGCTTCGTCGGTGACCGTCCCATCGTCAAGCCCCTCACCCCCGCCTTCACCGAGGTCTTCGCCGAGCTCTCGAAGCTCTCCGACGGCGTCATCGGCGGGCTGTCGTCCGACCAGCAGGGCCGCCGATGGGTCGTGAGCTTCGTGCACGACACCGAGCCCGGGCTGACCTACCTCTACGACCACGCGACCCGGTCGAGCCGGCTGCTGTTCCGCCCGTACCCGCAGCTCGACCCTGCGCAGCTCGCGCCGATGCGGGCGGTGCACTTCGAGGCGCGTGACGGCCTGCCCCTCACGGCCTTCCTCACCGAGCCGCTGGGGGCGGACGGCCCGGTGCCGCTCGTCCTCAAGGTGCACGGCGGTCCGTGGTCGCACGACACCTGGTGCTTCGACCGCGACGCCCAGTTCTTCGCCAACCGCGGGATCGCGACGCTGCAGGTCAACTTCCGCGGTTCGACCGGATCCGGTGCGGCGCACCTCCGCGCGGGCATCGGCGAGTGGGCGGGCAAGATGCACGACGACCTGATCGACGCCTGCGAGTGGGCGGTCAAGGAGGGCATCGCCGACCCGGCCCGGCTGGCCATCTTCGGCGGCTCCTACGGCGGCTACGCGGCGCTCGTCGGGGTCACGTTCACCCCCGACTGCTTCGCGGCGGCGGTCGACTACGTCGGGATCTCCAACCTCGCGAACTTCATGGGCAAGCAGCCGGCGGTCTTCCGGCCGGGGCAGAAGAACTGCTTCCACCGGCACATCGGCGACCCCGAGAACCCGGAGCAGCTGCCGGACCTGCTCGAGCGGTCCCCGATCACGCACGTCGACAAGATCGTGACGCCGCTGCTCGTCGTGCACGGCGCCATGGACGTGCGCGTGGTGCAGGAGGAGGCCGACCTGCTCGTCGAGGCGCTGCGCGCCCGTGGCGTGCCCGTCGAGTACCTCCTCAAGCAGGACGAGGGCCACGGGTTCCAGAACCCCGAGAACGTCATGGACATGTTCCGCACCATCGAGCGCTTCTTCGGCGAGCACCTCGGCAGCCGCACCGCCTGAGGTCAGCCGAGGACCTCGCGCAGGACGCGGAGGGCGTTGCCGCCGAGCACGGCGGTGACGTCCTCGTCGGACCAGCCGCGGGCGACGAGCACCCGGGTCAGGTTGACGAAGTCCCGGTAGTCGTCGAAGCCACGCGTCGTGTAGGCGGTGTCGTCGATCTGGTGCTCCTCGCCGCGGAAGCCGTTCTGCGCGGCGAAGGCGGCGACCTGCTCGAGGCTCCACATCGGTCCTGGCATCGGCCAGTCGGTGCCGATGGCGACGTGCTCGACGCCGACGACCTCGGCGACGTGCTCGACGTGGTCGGCCCACGTGTCGACGTCGGCGGTGCGCGGCGTGGCGATGAAGAACGGCACCGTGACGATGCCGATGACGCCGCCGGTGCTCGCGAGGGCCTTGAGGACGTCGTCGGACTTGCCGCGGTCGTGGCCGAAGACCGCCTTGCTGGACGTGTGCGAGGCGACGACGGGTGCCTGCGAGGTGCGGCAGGCGTCGAGCGTCGTCTGCGGTCCGCAGTGGGCGGTGTCGACGACGATCCGGTTGGCGTTGCAGTGCGCCACGACCTGCCGGCCGAAGGCGGACAGTCCCGCGTCGTGGATCTCGGTGCCGCCGGCGCCGACGTGGTCCTGCTGGTTGTAGGTGAGCATCAGCATGCGCAGGCCGAGGTCGCGCGCGTGGTCGAGCAGCGAGAGGTCGCGCGACACCGGGACGATCGGCTGGCAGTTGCCGATCCACGCGAGCTGGCCCTGCTCCTTCGCCTGCACGACGTCGTCCGCCGTGTTGACCTTGCGCATCCACTCGAGGCTGTCCGTGACGGCCGTCAGGTAGGCGGCGCTCGCGAGCAGCTCGCGGGGGTCGCCGACCGCGAGCTGCAGCGACCCGGCCGTGACGCCCGACTGCGCCCAGATGTCGCGGAGCTCAGGCATCTTCCCGGCCAGGGCCCAGCGGTGCGGCTGGTGCAGGGCCTCCATGATCGAGGTCTCCGTGCTGCGGTGCTCGGCGTAGGAGTCGCGGAGCTCCTGCTCCATCTCCGCCGTGTAGGCCTGGTGGCTGGCCGGACCCCAGTAGAGGAGGTCGATGACGACCGCCTCGCGGTGCAGCCGCGCCGCCCGCTGCTCCTGCTCGTCGCTGAGACCCAACGGGAACGTGCCGAAGCCAGTCATGCGCCCGAACGTAGGAACCCGGAGGGGTCGAGGTCCATCTCGCTGTCGTGCACACGCTGTTCGGCACAGGCGCACAACCAGGACCCGGGGCGAGCGGCTGTCAGGCCCCGCGGGGAGGGTACGGCGTGCGGGTCACCACCGCAGGCACGGGGCTGTCCGCCGCGGCACCGTCCGGTAGCCAGGCGTCGAAGGCCAGGCCCACACCGTCGCGGGCAGGGATGAAGCCGGTGAGCTCCTGCACCTGCGGTCTACCTCTCGCCGAGCTCGGCGAGGAGCTCCTTCTCGCGGCGGCAGGCCACCTACGGCTCGGTGCCGCCGCCACCGATCGCGACGGCCGCCTCGCGGAGGCGCTCGAGGACCACGCGGACGGCGGCCCGCGAGCGAGAGGTGCCACGCACCGCTCCGACGATCCTGCGGTGGTGCGCCGGAGACAGCCCCCGGGTCACGACGTCGTACCTGCGGTCGACGGCCAGCTCGGGCAGCAGCGTGATCGAGCCGCCCGACTCGACGTGCTGCAGCGCGATGGAGTAGCTGTTGAAACGGCAGATCACCTTGGGCTCGAAGCCGGCGCCCCGGCAGAGGTGGTGGCCGAGGTTGGACATGTACCTGCCCTCGGGTTCGAAGGTCCACAGCTCGTCGGCCAGGGTCGCGAGGTCGATGCGCTCGTCACGAACGGCGCGGTGACCCTGGGGGAGCACGACCACGACGGAGTCCGTCAGCAGCGGCAGGACGTCGAAGTCCGCGCGGAGCGGCGCATCGACGTTGTCCGTCGAGGTGATGATGACGTCGGCGTCACCGCGCAGCAGCGCCTGCGAGCTCTCGTCCGGCTCCACCTCCACGACGTGCACCTCCACGTCCGGGTGCTCCAGCCGGAGGGCGGTCACGGCCGGGACGACGAGCGAGTGGATGGCGCTCTGGAACGCGGCGACGCGCACGACGCCCGTCGGCTCCTGGTCGAGAGCCTGGAGCTCGGCCTTCACGTCCGTCATCGCGTCGAGGATCACGCGCGCCCGGCTGGCCAGCAGGTGGCCGTTGGCGGTGAGGCGGACGCTGCGGCCGGTGCGCTCCAGGAGGGGGGTGCCGACCTCGGCCTCGAGGACGGAGAGCTGCTGCGAGACGCTCGACGCGCTCTGGTGCACGGCCTCGGCGACCGCGCGCACGGTCCCGAGCGTCTCGAGCTGGCAGAGCAGACGCAGCCGCCAGGGGTTCAAGGGCACGTCGCCAACTGTACGGACAGGCCGAACAGCAGGACAGGAGATCTGTGCTGGACGTGCACAGCAGCGCTTCCTAGCGTCGCCGCATGGGCAGCTTCACACCTGACGACGTCCAGGCCTGGCAGAACGGCCGGCTGGCGAAGGACTACGAGCGGATCCCCCCGCGCCAGAAGGAGTTCACGACCCTCTCGGGACTGCCGATCAAGGACGTCTACACCAGCGCCGACCTGGCCGGCATCGACGAGCGGACTGACATCGGCCTGCCGGGCGAGTTCCCGTACACGCGTGGCCCGCACGCGTCGATGCACCGCGGCC
>CAMLIA010000075.1 GCA_946479905.1 uncultured Frankiales bacterium
ACGCGGTGCGTGATGGTCGCGCCGACCTGGCTCTTGATGTCGTCGCCGACGATCGGGACGCCCGCGGCCTCGAACTTCGCGGCCCACTCCGGCGTACCGGCGATGAAGACCGGCAGCGCGTTGACGAAGGCGACCTTCGCGTCGATGGCGCACTGCGCGTAGAACTTCGCGGCGTCCTCCGACCCGACGGGCAGGTAGCAGACGAGCACGTCGGCGCGGGAGTCCTTGAGCGCCTGCACGACGTCGACCGGCTGCTCGTCGGACTCGTCGATGGTGAGGCGGTAGTACTTGCCCAGGCCGTCGAGGGTGGGGCCGCGCTGGACGGTGATGTCCATCGGGGGCACGTCGGCGATCTTGATGGTGTTGTTCTCGGAGGCGAAGATCGCCTCGGAGAGGTCGCGGCCGACCTTCTTGGCGTCCACGTCGAACGCGGCGACGAACTCGATGTCGCGGACGTGGTAGTCGCCGAGCTGGACGTGCATCAGGCCGGGGACGCGGCCCGCGGGGTCGGCGTCGCGGTAGTACTCGACGCCCTGGACGAGCGACGCGGCGCAGTTGCCGACGCCGACGATGGCTACTCGGACGGAACCCATGACGGGCGTCTCCTTCGGTTTCTTGAGAGGGGGCTAGTGGGAGCGGGGCTGGTGGTTGCGGCGCTCGGTCTCGATGAGCTCCGACAACCAGCGGACCTCGCGGTCGACCGACTCCAGGCCGTGCTCCTGGAGCTGCAGGGTGTAGCTGTCGAGCCGCTCGCGGGTGCGGGCGAGGGAGCTGCGGACTCCCTCACGGCGCTCCTCGAGCCGGGCACGACGTCCTTCGAGGATCCGCACGCGGACCTCGGGGTCGGTCTTCGCGAAGAACGCGAAGTGCACGCCGAACTGCTCGTCCTCCCAGGAGGACGGCCCCGCCTCGGCGAGGAGCTCGGTGAAGCGCTCCTTGCCCTCGGCGGTGAGCTTGTAGACGACCTTGCCGCGCTTGCCGGTCAGCGGCGGGGCGCCGGCCACGACCTCGGCGTCGCCCTCGTCCTCCGCGATCCAGCCGGCGTCCTTCATCCGGCGGAGCGTGGGGTAGAGCGAGCCGTAGGAGAACGCCCGGAAGCTCCCGAGGGTCGCCTTCAGGCGCTGGCGCAGCTCGTAGCCGTGGAGCGGGCTCTCGTGCAGCAGACCGAGGACGGCGAGCTCGAGCACGGCGTACCTCCTGACTGCTTGGTGGGGTGTCTTCCGATGTATCTGGTGACTATATCGCGCCGATACATCGCGGTGTCAGGACAGACCGTACGTCATGGAGGCCTCGCGGTGCAAACACCCGCCGCTGTCGGCCGAGTCCCGCTCAGCGGGATGCCCTCGCTGGCGTACGGCCCGGGCGCGGCGCACCATGACTGGAACCCGTTCTAGGAGGAGCTGCCGTGCCCACGTCTGTGATCGCCGCCATCGAGGAGCGCGCGGAGGAGATCGCCGCGTTCGGACCGGCCAACGAGGCGGAGGGCAAGCTCACCGACGGTGCGGTGAAGGTGCTCCGCGACATCGGCATCATGCGGATGCTGGCGCCGAAGGCCTACGGCGGCTACGAGTCGCACCCGGTCGAGTGGGCCGAGGCGGTCATGCGGCTCGGCAGCCTCGACGGCTCCACCGGCTGGCTCGGCGGCATCGTCGGCGTGCACCCGTGGGAGGTCGCGATGGCGGACCCGAAGGTGCAGGAGGAGATCTGGGGCGCCGACGACAGCGTCTGGGTCGGGTCGCCGTACGCGCCGATGGGCGTCCTCAAGCCGGCCGACGGCGGGTACGAGTTCTCCGGGCACTGGCAGTTCTCCAGCGGCACCGACCACTGCGACTGGCTGTTCCTGGGCGCGCTGCTCGGTGACGAGACCGGCGCGCCGATCATGCCGCCGCGGATGGTGCACGTGCTCATCCCGCGCAGCGACTACGAGATCGTGCAGGACTCCTGGGACGTGGTGGGCCTGAAGGGCACCGGGTCCAAGGACATCAAGGTGAAGGGCGCCTTCGTCCCGGACTACCGGGTGCTGAGCTACGACAAGCTCGCGGACGGCTCGCTCGCCAAGGAGATGGGGCTGGAGAACCCGCTCTACTCGGTGCCCTTCTCCGGCATCTTCCCGCTCGGCATCACGTCGGCGGTCATCGGCATCGCCGAGGGCGCGCTCGCCCACCACCTCGCCTACCAGCGGACCCGGGTGCAGATCACCGGCACCAAGGTCAAGGACGACCCGTACGTCATGACCGTCATCGGTGAGGCCTCGGCCGAGATCCACGCGGCGCGGGTCGTGCTGCTCGACAACGTCAACCGGTTGTACGACGGGGTGGCCGCAGGTCGGGTCTACACCTTCGCCGAGCGCGCGGACTCGCGGCGCAACCAGGTGTCCGCGGCCTGGCGCGCGGTCCGGGCCGTCGACGAGATCGTGGCCCGCTCCGGGGGCAACGGGCTGCGGATGGACCACCCGCTGCAGCGCTTCTGGCGCGACGCCCACATGGGCCTGGCGCACGCCATCCACGTGCCCGGCTCGGTGAACCACGTGTCGGCGCTCGGCCAGGTGGGCCTCGAGCCCCCGCCCGGCCCGATGCGCGCGATGATCTGACCCCTCGCGCGGAGGTTGCGCTTAGGGTCGGGAGGCATGAAGCGGCGCGACGTGGTCGACCACGCGCTGTCGCGCCGCGCGGTGCTGAGCGACCTGTACGCGGGACGGGTCAGCGCGATGGAGGTGTGCGACGCGTCGCCGTACCTGAAGTCCGCGGCGAAGCGGCTGGGCGTCCAGACCGAGCGCACCTGCCCCGTCTGCCGCAAGGCCGCGCTGCACGAGGTGATGTGGGTCTACGGCGACGCGATCGGCGACGCCGACGGCACCTCCCGGACGCTGGCCGAGGTGAAGCGGCTCGCGACCGAGCGACCCGACTTCGCGGTGTACGAGGTGGAGGTCTGCCAGGGGTGTGACTGGAACCACCTCGTCCGGACCTGGCGCACGGGGACCCCCGGCACGCCCGTCGCGCGCCGCTCCCGGAGGCGTGAGGCTTGAACCACCCTGAGAGCGGGGCATGGATCTCTGACCGCTAGGGCAGAGTGGAGCAGTGATCACCTGGTTCCGTCAGCTGTCCTGGCCGAAGCGCCTGCTCGCCCTCGCCGGAGGCGGCTTCGTCACCGTGGTGGTGCTGCTCGTCCTCGGCTACCTGCTCACGAGCGTCCCCTCGCCGAACCGGATCGCGACCGACCAGTCGACCCAGATCGCCTACATCAGCGGCAGCCCCATCGGGACGCTCGGCAAGAACCGGCGGATCGTGCCCCTGAAGGACGTCAGCAAGGACGCCCAGCACGCGGTCCTCGCCGCCGAGGACCGCGACTTCTACACCGAGCCCGGCATCAGCGTGAAGGGCATCGGGCGCGCGCTGTTCAAGAACGTCCGCGCCGGCGGCGTCCAGCAGGGCGGGTCCACGATCACCCAGCAGTACGCGAAGAACGCGTTCCTCACGCAGGACCGGACCTTCAGCCGCAAGATCAAGGAGGTCTTCATCGCGGTCAAGATGAGCCAGACCGTGAGCAAGGACCAGATCCTCGAGGACTACCTGAACACCATCTACTTCGGCCGCGGCGCCTACGGCATCGAGGCCGCGGCGCAGACCTACTTCCGCACCTCCGCCCACGACCTGACCGCGGCCCAGGCGGCCGTGCTGGCGAGCAGCATCCGCTCGCCTGCCGCGTACGACCCGCAGCGCCACCCGGAGCGGGCGAAGGAGCGCTGGAGGTTCGTCCTCGACGGCATGGTGAAGAAGCGCTGGCTCTCCGAGGCCGACCGGCCCAAGGCCTATCCCCCGGTGTGGCCGCGGTCGACCGACGCGGCCTTCCCCGGCACCCTCGACTACGTCAAGGCGCAGGTCATCGCCGACCTCGGCAAGCACGGCTTCGACGAGAGCGTCATCGAGAGCGGCGGGCTGTTCGTCAAGACGACCCTCGACAAGAAGGCCGAGGACGCCGCGCGGCAGGCGGAGAAGGACTACGTCGAGGCCAACGCCAAGGGCGAGAAGAACCCGCCGGTGTCGGCGCTGGTGTCGATCGAGCCGCGCACCGGTCGCGTCGTCGCGTACTACGGCGGCACCGGCGGTGGCTTCGACTACGCGAGCGACGGCCGGGTCCTGCCGGGGTCCTCGATGAAGCCCTACGTCCTCGCGACGGCGCTGTCCGAGGGCAAGAGCCTCAAGACCCAGTACGACGGGTCGTCACCGCAGACGGTGTGCGGCCAGGTCGTGCACAACGACGAGGGCGACCCCGCGTTCGGCAGCATCGACCTCGCCACCGGCCTGCAGTACTCCGTGAACACGGTCTACCTGCGACTGGCCTGCGACGTCGGACCGAAGAAGGTGCGCGAGCTCGCGCAGAAGGCGGGGCTGGCCGCCGACCCGCTCGACGGCGAGGGCTCGGTCAGCGCCCAGATCGCGCTGGGCTCGGGCGGCTACGGCGTCCGGCCCATCGACCAGGCCGACGGGTACGCGACGTTCGCCGCGCAGGGCGTGCAGGCCGACCCGTACTTCGTCGAGGCGGTCTACCGCGTCAAGAACGGCAAGCCGGACCTGAAGCACCCGATCTACCAGCACAAGCAGAAGCGCACGACGGCGTTCTCGCAGGACGTCGCCGCCGACGCCACCGCCGCCATGGTCAAGGTCGTGCAGGGCGGCACCGGGACGAACGCCCAGCTGTCCGGCCGGCCCACCGCCGGCAAGACCGGCACCACCACCAACAACACGAACGCCTGGTTCTGCGGGTTCACGCCCCAGCTGGCCACGGTGGTCTGGATCGGGAACGCGCACGGCGGCACCGTCACCCTCGGCGGCAAGAAGGGCATCTACGGCGGCACCGTCCCGGCGAAGATCTTCAAGCAGTACATGGACGCCGCGCTGCAGGGCGAGCCCGTCAAGCAGTTCCCGAAGGCCGCCAACACCGGCACGGTGAGCACCCCGACCGGTCCGCCGCGGACCGCGACGCCGACCGCGACCGCCACCCCGTCGGTGCTCCCGACCAAGGTGACGCCGCCGCCCGTGTCGCCCACCGGCGTCCCGACGCTGGTCCCGACCTCGCCGCCCGCGGAGACGCCGAAGAACAGCCCCCCGCCGCCGCCCTCGCCATCCGCGTCGCCGGCAGCTTCTCCGTAGTTCTCCGTCGCCCTGCCCTTAGGGTGGCGCCGTGAGCGCCCCGATCGTGCTGCCGTCCCGTGACGACCCGGTCGTCGCCGGCGCCGTCGAGGCCATCGGGGGGCCGCCCGGCGCGCACGCGCGGCTCGGCGTACCCCGCTTCTGGACGGTCCTGCGCGTCCTGCTGGCCCTGACGGCCCTGACGTCGCTGCTCGGGTTCGCGCAGAAGTCGCCCTGCCGCAACGGCAGCAGCTGGCAGCACGAGTACCAGTACACCCGCGCCTGCTACACCGACGTCGTCGCGCTCTACAGCGCCGAGGGGCTGTCGGACGGGAAGACGCCGTACTACGAGCACCCGGTCGAGTACCCCGTCGTCATCGGCGGCGTGATGTGGCTGTCGTCCGGCCTGGCCCGCGGTCTCGAGTCGCTGCACCACGACGGCGCCACCTCGCAGGCGCTCGAGCAGCTGCGGAACGCGGCGACGCCCGAGGCCGCGACCCAGGCCCGCGGCACGGTCGACTACCGCAAGGCGATCGCGCGGGGCCGGCACTTCTACGACGTCACCTGGGCGCTCATGACCGCCTGCGCGATGGTGGTCGTGATCGCGCTGGCCAAGACGTCGGGGCGGCGACCCTGGGACGCGGCGCTGTTCGCCCTGTCGCCGGCGCTGCTCGTGCACGCCACCACCAACTGGGACCTCGTCGCGGTCGCGTTCGCGAGCCTGGGGCTGTGGGCATGGGCGCGCAAGCGCCCCGCGCTGGCAGGGCTGCTGCTGGGACTGGGCACCGCCACGAAGCTCTACCCGGTGCTGTTCCTCATCCCGCTGCTGGGCCTGTGCTTCCGGGCCCGGAAGCTGCGGGCGTGGGGGCTGGCCGCGGGCATCACCCTGGTCACCGCCGTGGGCCTCACGCTGCCCTTCTACCTCACGGCGCCGTCGTACGCCGAGGTCAACGGCAGTCCCGTCAAGGTGTCCGTCCCCGACGTGCTGCCGCTGCACTGCCAGATCACGCAGGGCGGGGTGGCGCACCTGACATCCGGCCGCTGCCCGAGCACGGTGCCCAGCGGTGAGACCGCGGTGCAGGTGACCAACGCCGTCTACCGGTTCTTCGACCTCAACCAGACCCGCGGGGCGGACTGGGACTCGCTGTACCTGCAGCTGATGGACGCGCGCGGGTGGACCGACGGCAGCAACTGGTTCACGCGGCTGGTCCACCAGGACGGTCCGGTGCCGAGCGCCCTGAACCTGCTCGTCGCCCTCGCCGTCACCGCCGTGGCCGTCGCCGTCCTGGCCGTCTGCGTGCTGGCACCGCGCCGCCCCCGGGTGCCGCAGGTGCTGTTCCTCATGCTGGCCGGGTTCCTGCTCGTCAACAAGGTCGACAGCCCGCAGTACGTGCTGTGGCTGGTGCCCCTCGCGATCCTCGCGCGCCCCCGCTGGCGGCTGTTCCTCGCCTGGCAGGCCACCGAGGTGATGGTGCTGCTGTCGCGGTTCTTCTTCTTCATCAACAACGACGGCGTCGGGAAGGGCCGCAGCGAGGGCATCGACATGCGGTGGTTCTTCGCGGCCGTGCTGCTGCGCGACCTGCTGCTGCTGGTCTACGCCGGCTTCGTGCTGCGGGAGATGTGGCGGCCGGAGACCGACGTCGTGCGTGCCGGTGACGAGGCCGACGACCCGGCCGGTGGCGTGCTCGACCGGGCGCCGGACAGGGCCGCCGCCCGCGCATGACCGCTCTGCGCTCGTGGCTGGCGACCCGGCTCGCGCTGGCCGTGCTGGTCCTCGCCGGCACCCAGCAGGTCCTCGGCGGCCGCGGCGAGGGCTGGCTCGCCGGGTGGGACAGCTGGGACGTCACGCTGTTCCGCAAGGTCGCGCAGTTCGGGTACGACGGCTACCCGCAGCACTACCCCGACCGGGACATCGCGGCGTTCTTCCCCGGCTTCCCGATGGTGCTCCGGGTGGTCCACACCGTCGTGCCGTCCTGGACGGCGGCGGGCCTGCTCGTGTCGTTCGTCGCGGGCGCGGTCGCCGTCGTGTACCTAGCCCGGCTGGCCGAGCTCGAGGGCGTCGACGGCTCCCTCGCCGTGCTCGCCCTGGTGCTGTCGCCGTACGCGGTGTTCCTGGCCGTCGGCTACAGCGAGGCGCTGTTCCTGGCCTGCGCCCTGCCGGGGTGGTACGCCGCCCGGCGCGGGCGGTGGGAGGCGGCGTCGCTGCTGGTGGCCGGCGCCTGCCTGGTCAGGGTCAGCGGGCTGTTCCTCGCGGTCGGCCTGCTGGTGCTCTGGGCGACCACGTCCCGGGAGCGCCGGGCGATCCCCTGGCTGGCCGCGCCGTTCCTGGCGCTGCTCGGCTTCATGGCCTACCTGAAGCACCTGACCGGCGACTGGATGGCCTGGCAGCACGCGCAGGCCGACGGCTGGGGCCGGCACCTCACCTCACCGGTGAAGGCGTTGACGAGCACCTGGGACGCCGCGCGGGACGGCGGCCTGAGCGCGGAGTTCCGCTGGTCCTACTACGCGCAGATCGCTTGCGTGGCAGTCGGTCTCGTGGTCGTGGCCGTCTCGCTCGCGCGCAAGGAGTGGGGCGAGGCGACCTACGTCGGGCTGTCGGTCGCGGCGCTCGCGACCTCGACCGTGTACCTGTCGATCGAGCGCGCGACGCTGCTGTGGTTCCCGCTGTGGCTGCTGCTGGCCCGCGCCGCCGCGGCCCGGCCGTGGCTGCAGTGGGGCTACGTCGTGCTGGCCGCGCCGCTGATGGTGACCGGCGTCCTCACCTTCCACGACGGCCGCTGGGTCGGCTGACCCTCGGGCCGCCATTCATCGGAGCAGGGCGGGGAGGTCGGGGAGGCCGACCTCGAAGGGGACGGTGCGCTCGACGCGGTCGTGGAAGCCGTCGTCGGCCTTGACGGTCCAGCTGTAGGTCCCCGGCAGCGCCGGCACCCCGCTGCGCGTCCCGTCCCACCCGAGGTGCGGGTGCCGGCCGCGACCGACGGCGCTGGCGACCACGAGCCCGTTCTGGTCGCGGAAGAAGGCCTGCCACGCGACCGGTGCGGACAGCCGCACGTCGAGCACCACCGGGTCTGGCGCGTGCAGCGGTGCCCCGGTCAGCCTGCTGCTGACGATGCGCGGTGCGTCGTGCATCGCGACCCACCCCAGCGCGCGCAGCCGCGGCAGGTCCTGCTGCAGGGAACCGGGGCAGTCGGTGATGCCGGTCTCGCCGTGCCCGAAGACGCGGTGCAGCGTGACTACCCGCCCGCTCGGGTACCGCGGCGAGCCGCGCGACGTCAGCCGCACGGAGGTGCGCGGGTCGAAGCGCCAGGTCGTCGCGGCGTACCCGATGACGCGCGCCAGCGCCTGCTGCGCCGCGACGGACGCGGTCGTGTGCGTCATGTCGCCGAGCATCGCGACGCCGAGCGTGCCGGTGTTGAAGCCCTGCGCGTGCGACCCGACGGTCGCCCGGCCGAGCCCGCCGCGCCGTCCTTCCCAGACCCGGCCGTACTGGTCGACCAGCAGGTTGTAGCCGAGGTCGGCCCAACCGCGGGTCCGCACGTGGTAGGCGTAGTCGGCCCGGATCAGCGACGGCACGTCCTCGGGCCGGTAGCCGTTCAGGTCGTCGGTGTGGTGCACGGTGACGGCGACGACGCGGGAGGCGTACGACGGGGCGCGCCGCACCCAGGACTCGTCGGCCCCCCAGTCGGCGCGGGTCTGCACCTCGCCCAGGACCGGCCGCCCGACGGCCGCGTGCGCCCGCGCGAGCCCGACGTGGCGGCGGCCGTCGGACACGCGCGCCAGCCGGAGGCCGCGGGCGGTGCCGTCGACGACCAGCTGCGCGAGGTCGGCGGCTGCCGGACGCCACAGCGGCTCGGTGCCCGGGATGCCCTCGTCGCCGGTGTCCTCGTCCGCCGAGGCCCAGGGGGTCCACCCGGCGGCGGTGTGCCACCGGTAGCGGACAGCCGCGCGGCCCGACCGCCAGGTCACGCCGAGCAGCCGCTCGCGCGACAGGCCGGCCGTCGTCGTACCCAGGCCGAGGGCGGCCGAGGTGACGAGGTCGTCGACGGGTCCGGCCGAGGACACGGCGGGGAGGACGGTCAGGCCGGTGAGGCCGAGGGCGACCACGAGGAGACGGCGGAGCAACGGGATCCTTCGCACGTGCTGGGACAGGCAGGATCCCGGGCGCCCGGCTTGATCACAAGGGCGGTTGTCCTGAATGTCCGGATCTAGAGCTTCGACTTCAGCAGCGCGATGTCGTCGGCCTGGCCCTCCGCCGGGGTCTCGACCACGACGGGGCAGCCGGCGGCCTGCACCACCGCGACGAGGACGTCGGCGTCGATGGTGCCGCTGTCGAGGTTCGCGTGCCGGTCGGCGCCGCTGTCGAAGCTGTCGCGGCTGTTGTTGCAGTGCACCAGGTCGATGCGGCCGGTGATGGCGAGGACCCGGTCGACGATCCCGGCGAGCTCCTCGCCGCCCGCGAAGGCGTGGCAGGTGTCGAGGCAGAACCCGACGTTGTCGAAGTGCCCGACCGCGTCCCACAGCCGGGCGATCGCGTCGAGCCGGCGGGCCAGCGCGTGGTCACCGCCGGCGGTGTTCTCGATGAGCACGGGGAGCGGCCGCTCCATCCGCTCGAAGGTCTTGACCCAGTTCTCGAGCCCGAGCGTCGGCGCGTCCTGCGCCGTGGTGTGCCCGCCGTGCACGATCAGCCCCTGCGCCCCGAGCCGGGCGGCGGCCTGGGCGTGCTGGTCGAGGATCTTCCGGCTGGGGATGCGGATCTTGTTGTTGGCGCTCGCGACGTTGACGACGTACGGCGAGTGCACGAAGAACGGGATGTCGAGGGCCACCTCGGTGACCGTGGGCGCCTTCCAGCTCTGCGGGTCGCCCAGGAAGAGCTGGACGACGTCGGCGTCGCGCTCCTTCGCCGCCAGGCTGAGGCTCTCGAGGTCCGTGCCCTTACCGATGTGAGCTCCGATCAGCATCTGCCCACGGTACGTCGATGGCACGATGGTCACATGACCCGGCGACTGCTCACCGCGCTGGCGGTCGTCGTCGCGGCGTGGGCGCTGGTGGTGCAGCTGCCCACGGCTGCCTGGGCGGCCAACCACACGGTGACGCTGAGCCAGACCGAGCAGGGCAGCACCCTCACCGTCCGCGCGGGGGACACGGTCACGTTCAGCAACACCGACTCGGTGAGCCACCGCGTCCGGAGCGCGAGCGCCAACTGGTCGTTCGACCACACGATCGCCGCCGGCAAGAGCCAGCAGGCCGGTCCCTTCACGACGCCCGGCACCTACACCTACACCGACAGCTACACCTTCGGGGTGCTGCCCCGGACGGTGACGGGCAGCATCGTCGTACCCGCCCAGGCCCCGACGCCGACCCCGACGCCGAGCCGCTCGGCGTCGGCGAGCCCCCGGCCCTCGGCACCGGGCGGCACCCGCCCCTCGGCGTCGGCGAGCGCCGCTGCTGTCCCCACCCAGTCCGGTGTCGCCGTCCCGCCGCCGATCACCGGCGGCATCATCCCCCCCCCGGCCGTGACACCGTCGGGCGGACCGGCGCCCCAGGTCGCGCCCGCCCCCGCCACGACGGTGTCCCCGAGCCCGGTCGCGAGCGTCGACTACGCCGGCAAGGACCAGATCGTGCAGCACTCCGCCCACGGGTTCGGGCTGCCCGCGGCGCTGGGAGTGGTCGCCGCCGTGGGTGTGGTGTCGCTGCTCGTCCGGATCCTGCTCGCAGCGCCGGAGGCCCGCCGGGCGGTCCGGTAGCCTCTACCGAGTTTGCTGACGCGAACACCCTCCTGCCACCGAGAGCCGGTGGCCGCTGAGTCCACAGGAGGAGGTGGGTCCACTTGCGTCACTACGAGCTGATGGTCATCCTCGACCCCGATCTCGAGGAGCGGACGATCGCTCCCAGCCTCGACACGTTCCTCAACGTCGTCCGCACCGGCGGCGGCACCGTGGACAAGGTCGACATCTGGGGCCGTCGCCGGCTGTCCTTCGAGATCAACAAGAAGGTCGAGGGCATCTACGCCGTCGTCGACCTGCAAGCCGAGCCGGCCGTCATGAAGGAGCTGGACCGCCAGCTCAACCTCAACGAGTCGGTCCTGCGCACGAAGGTCATGCGGCCCGAGCTCCGCTAGATCCGAGAACGTCCTTCCCCACTGCAACCCTCTGAAGGACAACCTCTTCTCAAGGAGAACCACCTGTGGCTGGCGAGACCGTCATCACCGTCGTCGGGAACCTCACCGGGGACCCCGAGCTGCGCTTCACCCCGTCGGGTGCTGCCGTGGCCAGCTTCACCGTTGCCTCCACCCCGCGGACGCTCGACAAGGCGACCAACGAGTGGAAGGACGGCGAGGCGCTCTTCCTGCGCTGCTCGATCTGGCGGCAGGCCGCGGAGAACGTGGCCGAGTCGCTCCAGAAGGGCATGCGGGTGGTCGTCCAGGGCCGCCTCAAGCAGCGGAGCTACGAGACGAAGGAGGGCGAGAAGCGCACCTCCTACGAGCTCGACGTCGAGGAGGTCGGCCCGTCCCTGAAGTACGCCACCGCGAAGGTCAACAAGACCACGCGCGGCGGTGGGGGCGGCGGCTTCGGTGGTTCCCCGTCGGGCGGCGGTGCCGGATCTGCCCCTGCCGATGACCCCTGGGCCTCCGCGGCCCCTGCGGGTGGCGGCGGCGGTGGCGGCGGCTGGTCCGACGAGCCTCCCTTCTAGACCCACCTCACACACTTTTCTTTAGGAGAACGATCATGGCCAAGCCTCCTCCGAGGAAGCCGAAGAAGAAGGTCTGCCAGTTCTGCAAGGACAAGGTGACCTACGTCGACTACAAGGACACCGGCCTGCTCCGGAAGTTCATCTCCGACCGCGGCAAGATCCGCGCGCGTCGGGTCTCCGGCAACTGCAGCCAGCACCAGCGCGACGTCGCCACGGCCGTGAAGAACAGCCGTGAGATGGCGCTGCTGCCCTACACGAGCACGGCACGCTGATGAAGCTCATCCTCACGGCCGACGTGCCGAACCTCGGGGCGCCCGGCGACCTGGTCGAGGTCAAGGACGGCTACGGCCGGAACTTCCTCGTCCCGCAGGGCCTCGCCATCGCCGCCACCCGCGGCGCGGAGAAGCAGGTCGCCACCATCCGCCGCGCCCGCGAGGCGCGGACCGTCCGCGACCTGCAGCACGCCAACGAGATCAAGCAGACCCTCCAGGGCCTGTCGGTGACGCTGTCGGCCCGCGCCGGGTCCGAGGGCAAGCTGTTCGGCTCCGTCACCTCCGCCGACATCGCCGCGGCGATCGCCAAGGCCGGCGGGCCGAAGCTCGACAAGCGCTCGATCGTCATCAAGAACGCGATCAAGAGCACCGGCAGCCACACCGTCTCGGTGAAGATCCACGGTGACGTGGACGCCAACCTGTCCGTGGCGGTCGTCGGCGCCTAGGCGTGTCGACATCGGTTGATCCACAGGGCTCCGGCGCTGTGGATCAACCGATGATCCGCCGTGCCACCAGCTCCGTGACGATGCCGAGGTCCTTGGTGATGGCGCCGTCGGCGCCCACGGCGCGGGCCCGGGCCAGGGCGGCGGCGTCGTCGACCGGCCAGGTGAGGACCACCAGCTGGTGCTCGTGCAGCTCGGCCACGAGCTCGGACGTGAGCAGCGACAGGTGCACGGACACCCCGTAGGGGACGGCGCCGGTGCGCAGCCGGCGCCGCAACCGGTGCAGCGAGGCGCGGCCGCGGACCGACAGCAGCACCTTCGCCCAGGGCAGCTGCTCGAAGGGCAGCACGGCCGGCCACCAGCGCGCGCAGACCAGCATCGGGTGCTCGGGTGCGCGCTCGTGCACGGCGCGAGCCACCTCGATCCCGGCCCGCCCGACGCCCTTGAGGTCCAGCATCACCGTCTGCCGGGGCGGCAGCGCGTCGAGCAGCTCGTCGAGGTGCAGGCGGGGGAGCTCGAGGGTGAGCAGCCGACCCGCGTCCCAGTGCCACGGCAGCGGCCACAGCGTCTTCGCGTGCCGCACCTCCAGCCGGCCGCGGTGCAGGTGGATGTCCGCCTCGATGATGTCGGCGCCCAGCAGCGCCGCGGCACGCAGCACCGCGAGGTCGTTGCCTGCCCGGTGGGCGACGGCGAGCACGTCAGCTGACCTGCTGCGGGAAGCGCTTGTGCTCCCAGTGCAGCGCGATGCCGTGCCCGATCAGGGTCAGCACGACACCCCCGACGACGTCCAGCAGGTAGTGGTTGCCGGTGATCACGACCGCCGCGGCCATGAGCAGCGGCATGAGCAGCCCCAGCAGCTTGAGCGGCACCGGCCGGGCCGCCGCGATCACCGCCAGCCCCACGAGCAGGTCCCAGCCGACGTGCAGGCTCGGCATCGCCGCGAACTGGTTCACGAACGCCGGCGGCTGCAGCACGCGGTAAGCGTGCGACCGCTCGGTGACGGTGTCGATGAGGCCGAGGTCGGCGAGCCGCGGAGGCGCCACGGGGTAGCTGATGAACACCACCAGCCCGACAGCGCCCGAGACCATCATCGCGTTGCGGAGGCGCAGGAAGATGACCCGGTGCTGCATCGCCAGCCACAGCATCACGACGACGATGACCGGCCAGTGGCCCCAGATGTAGATCCAGTTCGCGAGGTCCGCGAGCCAGTCGCGCTGCGCGAGGACCGCTTGCGACTGCTTCTCGACGTCGAGGTGCAGCGTCGACTCGACCTGGAGCACGTCCTGCGCGTGGTCGCGGGCGAGCTGCGGCCGGTTCGCGGTCAGGCCACGTGCCCCGAAGTAGCAGACGACACCCGTGACGACGATGCCGAGCTGCTCGAGGATCCACGGTGGCCGGTGCACGTGCACCTGCACTGAGGATCACCACCCTCCTGGGACGAGGGTGCTCCTCCGCCGCCGCGTCGCGGCAGGTCCGAAGGTCCTGTCAGGCAGCCACCATCGCCCCCGGCTGCGCCGCCATCGCCCCCGGCCGCGCCGCCCGGCGGGCGAGCAGCAGGCTGGTGCCACCGAGCAGCAGCGCCGGGAGCCACGCGACGCTGGCCATCAGGGTGACCGACCCCAGGGCCGCCTTCCAGGGCAGGCCGAGACCCATCAGGGCGAGGACCAGCGCGCCGTCGCGGGGGCTGGCGCCGTTCGGGCCGGGGACGGCACCGGCGATCTGGCTGGCACCGAAGGCCCCGAGCAGCGCGAGCGGGGACAGCACGTGCCCGGTCGCGGCCACGGTGCCGAACAGCAGCGCGCCGATGCTCGCCTGGTACCCCAGCGACAGGACCAGGCCGCGGGCCACGGTCGCCGGCCGCGGCAGCGTGCGCCGCGGCAGCAGTCCGGGCCGGAACCGGCGCAGCAGCAGCCCGACGACCACGGCAGCGAGCGCCAGCCCGACCGCGACGAGCAGCATCCTGGTCGGCAGGGCGGCGCCGGCGACGCCGACGAACAGGGCCAGGCCCAGCGCGCCCACCAGCCGGTCCAGCCCGACCTCGGCCACGGCGGTGGGGGTGTGCATGCCGATCCGGGTCAGCCGCCGGATCCGCCACGCGTCGGCGCCGACGTGCCCGGGGGTGAACAGCCCCAGCAGCTCCGACTCCGCGTAGGCCCGGAGGTGCCAGCGCCGACGCTGACCGCTCTCGGACAGCTGGTGCCAGCGCAGCGGGCACAGGACGTACTTGCCCACCATCCAGGGCACGAGGCCGAGCAGCACGGGCAGGAACGAGACGCGCGGCAGCGACGGCAGGGTCAGGGCGGGGACGGTCACGGCGATCAGCGCGGCGACCAGGCGCAGCCAGCGGCTGTGCAGCAGGCGCTTCACCAAGGCGGAGGGGTCCTTTCGAGGGGTCCCTCCATCATCGGCGATGCCGGCGATGGACCTGACCGCGGGCCGTTCGGTTCGCGCGCTTTGCCCGCAAGGTCGGGGGACGAACCGGGCAGCCTCTCAGCGGGTGCTGATGAGGACCTTCGCGAGCGCCCGCCGCTCGTCGAGCTCCCGGAGCGCATCGGCGGCCTGCTCCAACGGGTAGGTGTTGCCGATGAGCGGGTCGAGGGAGCCGTCCTCGAGGTACGGCAGCAGCCGGGCCCACTGCTCCTGCAGGTAGTCCGGTCGCGCCATCCACCAGGCGCCCCAACCGACACCGACGACGCTGATGTTGTTGAGGAGGAGGCGGTTGACCTTCACCTCGGGGATGGCGCCCCCGGTGAACCCGACGACCAGCAGCTTGCCCTCGGGCCGGAGGCAGCGCAGCGAGTCGGTGAAGCGATCACCGCCGACCGGGTCCATGACGACGTCGGCGCCGCCGAGCTCCTTCACGGCGGCCAGGAACCCGTCCGCGAGGACCACCTCGTCGGCGCCCGCCTTGCGTGCGATGTCCGCCTTCTCCTCGGTGCTCACCACGGCGATGGTGCGGGCTCCCAGCACCTTGGCGTACTGCAGCGTCGCGACACCGATGCCGCCGGCGGCGCCCTGGACCAGGACCGTCTGGCCGGCCCGGAGCTCGGCCCGCCGCACGAGGGCGAAGTCGACCGTCAGGTAGTTCATGAGCAGCGCCGCTCCGGCGGCGAACGACACGTTGTCCGGCAGCGGGAACAGCGCGGAGGGATCGCAGACGGCTCGCTCGGCGTACCCCCCGAGGACGCTGAAGCCGGCCACCCGCTCGCCGGTGTCGACCCGGGTGCCGGCGACCTCGCTGCCGGGTACGAACGGCAGCGCGGGCTTCATCTGGTACTGCCCGCGGCTCATCAGCACGTCGGGGAAGTTGACCCCCGCGACGTGGACGTCGACGAGCACCCCGGCACCCGCGTCCGGCTCCGGCAGGTCGACGAGCCGGACAGCCTGGGGCCCGTCGAGGGTCGAGACCTGGATCGCGCGCATGCCAGGCACGGTAGCGATGCCCCGTCCACAGCCTGTGCGCGCATCCCCCGGACTGTCGGTGGTTCGTGATGACCTTGAGGCATGGAACTGTTCGACCTGCCTCCCCAGCCGGGGCAGCGCCTGGACGCCGAGACCCACCAGGCGGTCTTCGGCGAGCTGCCGTCGGCTCTTGCCCGCGAGCTGCACACCCCCGAGATCGGTGACCTGGTCCTGCAGCTGCTCGACCGCGGTTGGCGCGCCGGGCAGCTGGCGGCCCGCGTCGGTGCGCTGCCCGCCGGTCCCGCGCCGGTCGCGGAGATCACCGCCCTGCTCGAGGGCTTCCTCGACCAGGTGCCGCCGGACGCGCGCTGGCGGGAGGAGCGGCGCGAGCGCGACGCCCTGCAGCGCAGCCGTGCCGAGCTCGAGCAGCCGGCGAGCGAGCAGTCCCGGCAGGCGTGGCTGACCCAGATCCGTGCCGAGCTCGGGGCCCGCCGTCCCGCCCTGCGCGAGCCGGTGCGCCGCACCCGGCCGCCGTGCGCGATGTGCGGCCGGGAGAGCAGCTACTTCGTGACCCGGGAGGTCCGGCTCTGCGACGGCTGCGTCGAGCAGCTCAGCACCGGCGCCCAGCAGCTGCCGAACGTCGGGTGAACAGCCGATGACCGGGAAGTTTTCTTCCTCCACAGGTGGTGGACAAAGGTGTGGGCAGGTGACGCGCTCGAGAAAAGCCGATCCTGCAGGTTTACGCACAGGCCACCGACAGGTGCTCCACAGCGCCACGCCACGTCGTCCCCACCCTGTCCCCAGCGGCGTCCACAGCCACCACCGACCGGCTTGCGCCGACGCGCCGCAACCGCGCCGCGAGGCGACTAGAAAGGCGACCGCGCAGGACATCTGCGGCACGGAGGCGGATGGCGTGAGGGGGCTGGTGCTGCGGTGAGCGAGCGGGTCGTCGAGCTCAACCGACCGACCGCACACGCAGCTCCGGAGTTCGAGCGGACCCCTCCGCAGGACCTGATGGCCGAGCAGTCCGTGCTCGGCGGCATGCTGCTCAACCGCGACGCCATCGCCGACGTCATCGAGGTCCTCAAGAGCCAGGACTTCTACCGGCCGGCCCACGCGATCGTCTTCGACACCATCCTCGACCTCTACGGCCGCGGCGAGCCCGCCGACGCCGTCACGGTCGGCGACGCGATCACCCGCAACGGCGACGCGGGCCGGGTCGGCGGCCTGCCGTACCTGCACACCCTGGTGCAGACCGTGCCGACCGCGGCGAACGCCGGCTACTACGCCCGGATCGTCGCCGAGCTCGCCATCCTGCGCCGGCTCGTCGAGGCCGGCACCAAGATCGTGCAGCTCGGGTACTCCGCCGAGGGCGCGGAGGTCGACGACATCGTCGACCGCGCCCAGCAGACGATCTACGACGTCACCGAGCGGCGCACGTCGGAGGACTACGAGCTGCTCGAAGCGCTCATGCAGCCGACGATGGACGAGCTCGAGGCCATCGGCGGGCGCAACGGCCTGATGTCCGGCGTCCCGACCGGGTTCCTCGACCTCGACAACCTCACCAACGGCCTGCACCCCGGCCAGCTCATCGTCATCGCCGGCCGCCCCGGCCTCGGGAAGGCACTCGCTCTCGATACCCCGCTCCCGACGCCCACCGGCTGGACCACGATGGGTGCGGTGCAGGTAGGCGACGAGCTGCTCGGCGCCGACGGGAAGCCCACGACGGTCGTCGCCGCGACCGAGGTGCTGGTCGATCGCCCCTGCTACGAGATCACCTTCAGCGACGGCACCACGATCGTCGCCGACGAGCAGCACCAGTGG
>CAMLIA010000076.1 GCA_946479905.1 uncultured Frankiales bacterium
CCAGGGTGCTGGGGCTGGCCGAGGGGACCGTGAAGGCGCAGCTGCACGCCGGGCGCAAGGCACTCGGCAGGCGCATCGAGAGCAGGGGTGGCATGCCGTGACCGATCCCCTCAGCGCGCGAGCGCTGCGCGCCCGCGCCAGCCTGGAGGCCGCCAGTCGCGACCGTCCCATCCCGCTCCTGCGCGCCTCGTCGCCGCGGCGGCCGGTGCTGCGGACCGCACTTCCCGCGCTCGCCGCCCTCGCGGTCGTCGTCATCACGTTCGCTTCCGTGTGGGGCGGTGACCGGGTGCCGCGGCGGGTCGTGTCCCGAGGGGTCGTGAGCACCGTCGCGGTCGCAGAGCGGCCGGGCTCCGTCGCGACGGATGGTGAGCTGATCTGGGTCGCGGACGAGGGCCGCGGTGAGGTCGTGGCCCTCGACGCACGCACGCTCACCACCAGCTGGCGCACCTCGACCGGCAGCCGGCCGGTGGGCATGGCGCTCGGCGCCGGCGCGCTGTGGGTCGTGACGGCCGACGCACGACTGCTGAGGCTCGACCCGCGGCGAGGAGGAGTGCTCGTCGAGCGCCGGACCTCACTCGACCCCGTTGCCGTCGACGTCGCGTTCGGCGCGGTCTGGGTGCTGTCTCGCGGCAACCAGACGCTCGACCGCTATGCGACGGGTCCCGTTGCGCAGACCGCTTCGGCCGTCATCGGCCCGGGCGGGTCGGGTGTCACGCACACTGCCGGCGAGCTGTGGGTCTGCGTCGACGGTGGCCTGCGTCGGGTGTCCCCGGCGGCCACCGGGGCGCTGGCGGTCCAGCCGGTCGTGGTCGCCGGTGGGTGCGCGTCCGCCGCGGCCGACGCCGGCGCCGGGCTGTGGGTCAGGTCCGCCCGTGGGCGGGTCACGGCCCGGTCTGCGACCTCCGGCGTCGAGGTCGCCCGGGTCGCCCTGAGTGCTCCGGCAACCGTCGTGGCGGCGATCGGTGACCGGCTGCTGATCACGACCGTCGACGGCCAGCTGCACGAGGTCCCGCGTCCGGGGGCGGCCGCCGAGCGGATCGCCGACCTCGGCGGCGGTCTCGACGCCCTGGCTGTGCACGCCGACCTCGTCGTCGGAACCGCTCGCTCGACAGCGCTCCTCTACGCGACGGAGGTCGCCCCGTGAACAGACCCTCGCTCGCGCTCCTTGCCTGCACCGCTGCTCTTGCCGCGTGCGGCGGCACGTCCGGTCCCCGCGCGGTCACTCCGAGCGGCTCCGCCTCGCCGTCGCTGCCTCGCCAGGTGCAGGCGGTCATCAAGACAGACCATGGGCCGGCCGACATCGTCGTCGGCCGGGAGGCGCTGTTCATCGGCACGCATCGGGGCGGGAGCATCCAGCGCCTCGACCCGACCACGACGAGGATCACCGGGACGGTGCGCGTCGGCGGCCAGCTGGTGCTCGAGAGCAGCACCTCGTGGGGCGGGTTGCCCGCGGTCGACGAGAGCGCGACCTACCTGTGGGCCTGCAGCAACACCGACGGCATGCTCAACCAGGTCGACCCTCGATCGATGCGGGTGAGCGCACGCGTACCCGGGCACTGCGACGGCGGCTGGCGCACCCGGGTCGGTGGTGCCCTGTGGGCCGTGCCGGGCGGAGATGCTCGCGACCTGCTGGTCGTCGACATCCGAACCGCCAGGGTGCTGCGCCGACAGCCGCTCGGCGACCCGGGCCCGGGATGGGGCGCCGCGGTCCTCGCCGGAGGACGTGTGCTGATCGGCGGGGCGACGACACCGGTCCTCACGACCCACGGGGTGCTGCTCCGGCGCTCGCCTGTGCCGACGCCGTGGATCACCGCGACCGGTGGCCGCCTGTACCGGATGCCGGAGGACGGGGAACTCGCCGAGCTCGACCCGAGGACCCTCGCCGTCGTGCGGACCTACCGCGTCCCCGAGCACCACGACGTCGACCCGCTGCTGGTCTCCGACCGCAGCAGCCACCTGTTCTACCGACCCGACACGATGCACGTCTACGTGCTGGACCGCGAGAGCGGAGACGTGCACCTGCTGCTCACGCTGCCCTCTGCCGAGACGCCGACCTCGATGGCCTGGGCCTTCGGGTCGCTGTGGGTCACGAACTTCGACGACGACAGCGTCTGGCGGATCGACCCGACCGTCTGACCGTCAGCGCCGGAAGGCGATGCCGTCGATGATGGCCTTGCCGCCGCGCGCGACCAGCGTGACCGTGTAGGGCCCCGGGCCGAGGACGACCGTCCCGACCCGCACGAGCGCGACCCGGTCCAGGTGGTAGCCGGCCGGTGCAGCCAGGTAGGTGTGGGCCACCGCCACCCGGCGGCCGTTCACGAGCAGGTCGACGCTGCGGCACGAGCTGCACATCGCGCCCATCACCGTGATGAGGTTGCCGCTGCCGCGGAAGGTCGCCCGGCTGCCGTCGGCGAGCACGTGCTGCTTGCCCAGGAAGGCCTGCGGGGCGGTCAGCACCGAAGTCGGGCCGGAGTAGCTGAAGGACGCGTCGTCGTACGGCACGACGGCCGGCGGCTGGACGGTGGGCAGCGTCGCGTTGCCGAAGCCGTCGAAGACCTGCACCCGGAACGTGTAGCTGTCACCGGCCCGGCTGGTGGTGCCGAGGTCCCGGCCGAACACGAAGCTGCCGGACCCACCCGTGGCGATGCGCACGAAAGACCCGGTGCCGTTGGTGCGGACCGAGAGGTTGTAGGTCCCGACCGGCATCGGGACCTCGAAGGAGGGCGTGCTGCTGCGCAACGACGTCGGGGACGGGGTGCGGATCTCGGCGACCCGCGGCTGCATCGAGATGACCGCCTCGGAGGCGGCCGGGTGGCCGGAGCGGTCGACCGCCGTCAGGGCGTAGGTGTAGGTCGTGCCGGTGTCGGTGAGCGGTAGCTCCTCGGTGAAGCTCGACAGCGGTGCGGGGACGTAGCGGACCTTGGTCGGCTGCCCGTCCGCGGTGCGCACGAGGGAGACGCCCGACAGGTCGGCGTCGGGAGGCAGCGTCCACCGGATGACCGGTCGCAGCCCCAGGGTCACCGACGGGGCGGTCACGGGCCCGGGGGCGGTGCCGTCGTCGAGCCGGGCCGGGGCGACCGCGGTCTCGTGGACATCAGGGGTGGCGGTCAGGTTCGTGGGCGTGCCGCCTGCCGTCGGCACCGACCAGATGTCGTCGTCCTGGTGCCAGTAGAGGCGGGACGCGTCCTGCGAGAAGTGCGGGAGGTCGCCGGTGAAGTGCGGGACCACCAGCGTCGACGGCCCGACGGAGTACGACGGGGTGCTGCTGCCCGCGACGAGCGGCGCCACCGACAGCTGGTGGAAGCCGGAGTCGACGTGCACGAAGGCGATCTGGCTCCCGTCGGGGGAGACCGAGAAGCTGCTCACCCCGCCGGCGGGGAGCCCGGTGACGGCGCGCCGGGTGCCGAGAGGCGTGACACCGACGACCGTGAACCCCTTCAGGGCGAGCATCGTGAGCCCGTTGGTCAACGGCACCGGTGAGCTCAGGCCGGTGGTGTTCGGGATCGGGCGCACACCGCGGCCGGGTGTGGCGATCAGGCCGGCGCGCAGCGACGTGCCGGTGGCGGTGCGGATCGTCCAGACCGCCTGGTTGCCGTCGGGAGTCAGGGCGGGATCCGCCAGGTAGGCGCCGTCGTACTGCCCGTCGAGGTAGCGGACCAGGCGACCACCTGCGTCGCGCACCACGACCCGGGTGCTGAGCGGTCGGCCTGCCTGGGCCGGCTGCTGGAGGACGTACACGAGACGTGACCCGTCGGCGGAGGTGCGCAGGCCGCCCTGGCTGGACCCGGGGACCGTCGCCACTCGCTCCTCGACCTGCGTGGCCGTGAGGTCGGCGTCGCCCCGCGCGAGGTTCCCGTCCTGCACGACGAGCACCACCGGTCCCGTCGCCGGCACCGGCGCCGCGTGCGCGACCGGAGCCGCGACCAGGAGGAGGGGGGCGAGCAGCGCGACGGCGGCACGACGGGTCACGGCACTCAGAGCTCCGATCGCTCGGGCAGCAGGTCGGCGTACTTCGCCTCCCGCTTCTCGGCCTTGGCGGTGAACGCCTCGACCATGTCGGCCGGCTGGAACATGCCGGCCTGCCAGGTGGCGATCTGGTCGAGGGAGTCGGCGACGCTGTGGTCCCGTGCGAAGTTCATGGCGACCTTGGTGCCGTGGATCGCCAGCGGCGACTTGCTCGCGATCTCTCGGGCGGTGTCCAGGACGCCGGCGACCAGCGCGGCGTGGTCGGGGTAGACCTGCTGCACCAGGCCGACCTCGTACGCCCGCTGGGCCGGCATCCGCCGCCCCGTGAAGGCCAGCTCACGGGCGACGCCCTCCGGGACGCACTTCCCCAGGCGCTGCAGGGTGCCGACGTCGGCCGTCATCCCGATGTTGATCTCCTGCACGACGAAGAAGGCGTCGGCGCTGCAGTAGCGGAGGTCCGCCGCGGTCGCGAGGTCCAGGGCACCGCCGATGCAGCCGCCCTGCACGGCCACCAGCACCGGGACCCGGGCCTCCTCCAGGCAGGACGCCGTGTGCTGCAGCGCCTTGACCGTGCCGCGCATCCGGGCCTGCCGGCGGCCCAGCTCGACCTCCTGCTCGTCCTGCTGGCCGGCGAAGACGGCGAGGTCCATGCCCGCGCAGAAGTGCTTGCCCGTGCTGGACAGCACGATGGCCCGCGCGCTGGCGTCGCGGCTGATGGCGTCGACGATCTCGGGGAGCTCGCGCCAGAACTCGGCGACCATCGAGTTGTACTCGTCAGGCCTGGTCATCCGGACGTGGGCGACCTGGTCGGTGATGTCGACGTCGAAGCAGCGGTAAGCCATCCCACGATCTTGCCGCACCCCTGGGTAGCGTCGCCTGCGTGTCAGTGCTGTCGATGTCCGGCGTCACCGTGGTGCGCGAGGGCGCAACCCTGCTGGCCGACATCGACTGGGTCGTCGAGGAGGGCCAGCGCTGGGCGCTGCTCGGGCCCAACGGCGCGGGGAAGACCACGCTGCTCGCAGTCGCCGGCGCGTCGCTGCTGCCGTCGGCGGGGACGGTGACGCTGCTGGGCCAGCGCTTCGGGGAGGTCGACCTCGGGGAGCTGCGCACCCACGTCGGGCTGTCGACCGCGGCGCTGTCGGACCGCATCCCGCCCCACGAGCGCGCCGTCGACGTGGTCGTCACCGCCGCCTACGGCGTCGTCGGTCGCTGGAGCTCCGGGTACGACCCGGCTGACCTCGCCCGGGCGAACGATCTGCTCGCCCGGGTCGGGCTGCGGGCCTTCGCGGAGCGGCGCTACGGGTCGCTGTCGGAGGGCGAGCGCAAGCGGGTGCTGCTCGCCCGGGCGCTGATGACCGACCCGGAGCTGCTGCTGCTCGACGAGCCGGCGGCCGGCCTCGACCTGGGGGCGCGGGAAGCTCTGCTGCGACTGCTGACCCGGCTCACCGGTCCGGGGGCGCCGCCGACCGTGCTCGTCACCCACCACGTCGAGGAGATCCCGGCGGGAACGACGCACGCGCTGCTGCTGTCACGCGGTCGGGTCGTCGCCTCGGGGCTGATCGCGGACGTGCTCACCGGGCCGTTGCTGACCCAGTCGTTCGGCATCCCGCTGCAGGTCACGTCGGCAGAGGGACGCTGGTCCGCGCGCTTCGCCGGGAGCTGAGACGACGACGGCCGCCCCCGTCGGGAGCGGCCGTCGAGCGAAGGTCAGGGGGTCAGGGCTCGACCACCGCGGTGTCCACCCGGTCCGTCTCGTCCAGCCACTGCAGCGCGGTCTCGCGCAGGTTCGCCTCGTAGGCCTTGGCGTGGTGAGCGCAGAACAGCAGGTCGCCGGAGGCCAGCACGACGCGCACACGGGCCTGCGCGCCACAGCGGTCGCAGCGGTCGGCGTTGGTCAGGGTGGTGGGGGCGGGAGGTGTCACAGTTCCGGTCACGTTCACCACAACACCACACTTCGGGCTCGCGTTCCCACTCGGGGCAGGATGTGCGGCGTGTCGCAACACGGAGTTCACGGACCACTCGCCGGCCTGCTGGTCGTCGACTTCTCGCGGGTGCTCGCCGGACCGTTCGCGACGATGATGCTCGCCGACCTCGGCGCCCGCGTGATCAAGGTGGAGAAACCGGACACCGGGGACGATTCGCGCTCCTACGGGCCGTTCGTGGCCGACCGCTCGCTGTACTTCGCCCGGGTCAACCACGGCAAGGAGTCGCTCGCCGCCGACCTGCGCGACCCCGCGGACCTCGCGCTCGTTCGCCGGCTGGTCGCTCGCGCCGACGTCCTCGTCGAGAACTTCCGCCCGGGGGTGATGGCCCGGCGGGGTCTCGGGTACGACGACTGCCGCGCCCTCAACCCGCGGCTGGTGTACTGCTCCGTCAGTGGCTTCGGTCACACCGGCCCCTGGTCGCAGCGGCCCGCCTACGACGCCGTCGTCCAGGGGATGAGCGGGCTGATGACCATCACGGGTGCCGCCGACGGGCCGCCCGTGAAGCCGGGCTCGCCGGTCGCGGACCTGTCCGCGGGCCTCTACGCCTTCGGCGGGATCTGCGCCGCCCTGCGCGGCGGTCAGGGCACGCACCTCGACGTCGCGATGTACGACGCGACGATCTCGTTGCTGGAGGGCGCGGCCCTCAGCTGGCTCGCGACGGGCCGGGAGCCGGGCCGCATCGGCAACGCCCACTTCTCGATCGCGCCGTTCGACACCTTCTCCTGCGCCGACCGCGACATCACCGTCTGCGCCGCCAACGACCTGCTGTTCGGGGCGCTCTGCACCGCGCTCGGGCTCCCGGGGCTGCTGACGGACGACCGCTTCGCCACCAACGCGCTCCGCCACGAGCACCGCGACGAGCTGAAGAAGCTCCTCGAGGAGGTGCTCGTCACCGACACCGGAGCGCACTGGCTCCAGGTGCTGGAGCGCGCCGGCATCCCGTGCGGACCGATCAGTGACATCGCCGAGGCCGTCGGGTCCGAGCAGTCGCGGGTACGGCAGATGGTGGTCGACGCCGAAGGCGTGCCGGTGCCCGGCAACCCCGTGAAGCTGTCGGCCTGGCCGGACCCGGGCTTCCGGCCCGCGGAGCCGCTGCTCGACGAGCACGGCGACGCGATCCGCGCCGAGTTCGGATGAGGTGCGACGCGTGCGCCTGGTCCTACGAGGACCTGGAGGTCGCCGAGGTCCCGACGACCTTGCGGGCACTGGCGGCGGACTACCCGGAGCTGAAGCCGACGCGGACGTCGCCGGAGGTCTGGTCCCCGCTCGAGTACGGCTGCCACGTGCGGGACGTCCTGCTGGTGCAGCGCGACCGGCTGGTGCGGGCCGTCGTCGAGGACGTGCCGTCGATGCCGTCGATGGCCCGCGACGAGCGCGTCACGCTGCTGCGATACGCGGACAGCGACCCCGATGAGGTCCGCGGGCAGGTCGTGGTCGCCGCCGACCTGCTCGCGTGGGCCTGGGACGGGCTCACGCAGGACCAGCTGACGAGGGCGATGCACTACGGCTACCCCGAGCCCGCGGTGAGGGACATCGCCTGGCTGGGTCGGCACTCCGTCCACGAGCTGCGCCACCACCTCGACGACATCCTTCGTCAGGGGTAAGCCGGGCGTCACCAGCCCCGCAGGACACTGCGCGGTGGGCTGTCGGCGTGGTGGCCGGTGGGCAGCGTCCAGCGCAAGCTGCCGTCGTCGAGCTGGGTGAGCGTGAAGACGGCGTGCTTGGCCTGGTGGTGGTGCTCGCAGAGGGAGCAGCCGTTGCTGATGCTCGTCGGTCCGGCGGGCCACGGGACGCGGTGGTCGCTGTCGCACCGCACGGCCAGCCGGCTGCACCCGGGGAAGCGGCACGTCTGGTCCCGCACCTTCAGGTGCCGGGCGAGCGGGCCGGTGAACGGATAGCGGCTGCTGTCCGGAGGCAGTGGCTGGACCGGGTTGCCGAGCAGGCCGTTGACCGCGTGGGTCAGCGCCGCGCGGCTCCACGTCGGGCCGCGCGCCGGCGCTGTCGGCCAGCCGCCCGGGGGAGCGGGGCCGCGCGCTGCGGCGGGGATCCGGCTGCCGATGAGGCTGTGCACGACCTCGGCGGGCTCGGTCTGCGCCGCCCACTCCCGGTCGGCCGGGGTGGGTGGTCGGTCGCCGCCGTGCGGCTCGGGGTCCGGTGCGGGTCGTGGCACGGGCCAGCTGGGTTGCTGGCGCCGCAGCCACTGCTGGCGCAGGGCCCGCGCTCGTGCGCTCGGCTCCTCAGGCAGCTCGGCCGCAGCGTCGCGGGCGGTCATCGCCAGGTTGTCGTCGACGAACCCGTCCGGCCACGGCTGCTCCGGCGGCGAGGGCGGTTCCGGCGGTCGCGTGCCTCCCTCGGGGTCGGGCGGGTCGGGCCAGTGGATCCTGACCGTGCCGTCGCGGTCGATGAGGACGTTCGCGAGCCCTGGGGGCCGGCCGTCGGCGGCGATCACGTCGAGGATCTGCCGCAGCTGAGCCTGTGCGGCCGGGTCCGGCGGGTGGGTGCAGGGCTGGCAGTGGTCGTGGAAGTCGCGAGCTGCCTGGCGCAGCGCCTGCTCCGGGTCAGCGACCGCGTCGAGCTGCTCGGCCAGCCAGTGCTCGTCCGCGGCCGTGTGGTCGAGCCCGTCGGCCTCGTCGGCCAGCGCCTGGTCGGTGACCGGCGCCGGCTCGACCTGGTCGGTCAGCAGCCGCAGCGGCTTCGGCGGTGGCGCCGGGCGGGCTCGCGCGGGCACGGTGTCCACACTGACGAGCTGGCCGGCGTCGTCCACGACGACGCGCCGGATGTGGGCGGCGTCCCGGACGATCCCCCGGGCCTCCGAGCCGGTCACGAACCCGAGGCCGGGGATCTCGGCCGGCTCGTCCCGCCCCTGCAGGGTCGCGAGGCTCACGAGGAGCTGCACGTGCGCCCCGACCGGGCTGATCTGGCCGCTGATGAGACCCAGCAGGGTGTCGAACCGGCGCTGCGTCAGGCTGCGGTCGTCCTCGGGAGCCTTCGGCAGGCAGAGGGCGTCCAACCCGGCGAGCGCTGCGGCGACGGCACCCTTGGGACCGTTCATGAGCATCGAGGCGCTGCCGTCGCGCTCGTCGTAGCCGGTGACCGAGCGGTTCGTGCGGGCCTTCTCCGCCCGCTTCTCGGCGGCCTCGGGGTCGACCAGGAAGATCGCCGCCCGGGTCGCCTTGCGCAGCTGGTGCGGCGTCCGTGCCGCCCGCTGCCTGAGCACCAGGTCGAGCACCTGCGCCCGCTTGCCCCGGTCGACGGAGCCGGCCAGCTCGTCGAGGACCGCGTCCGCGTGGCGGACCGTCCAGGTCCCGGCCTCGACGAGCGCCCTGACCTCGGCGTGGTCCTCGAGCACCAGGGAGTCGTCGATCCAGCGCTGCGTCGTGAGGCTCGACTCGGCCAGCACCACCGCGAGCTCGTCGCTGACGAACCTGCGGAGCCCGAACGGCGTCTCGTCCTGCCACAGCGTCACCAGCTTGGTCCGGAGCTGCAGCTCCAGCAGCGTCTTCTGCCTGACCAGGGCGGCGATGTCGTCGAGCAGCTCAGCGCGATCGGCGCTGGGCTCGAGGGTGGGGGCGCGTGTTCTCATGCAAGAACCAATCTACCCCCTCTCGACCCAAAAGCAAACACCTGTTCGAAAGAATCTTCGCGAGTTTTTGCCACGTGACAGCATGTCTCAGATGTCATGCACTAATCGACGAGGTCGACCAGCCAGCGCACCCTGCGGCGCTGAAGCTGCTCGGCCATCGTCGTCCGGCCGCTCACCAGCTCCTGCAGCAGCGGCCACAGCGGCGGGGTGCGCATGACCTGGTGCACGACACCCGGCCGGCGGGTGAAGACGTGCAGCGCCCGCCGTCCCGCGGCCATCTCGGCCCCGAGTTCCGCCTCCACCGCCGCCTCGTACGAGGGGAGCCGGCCCACCGCAGCCAGCCCGGCCAGCCGCCCCGACCGCAGTGCGAAGGAGATCCCCTCACGGGTCCACGGCTCGAGCAGCCCTGCCGCGTCCCCGGCGACGAGCACCTGACCGCGGCGCAGCGGTGAGCCGGCCGCACGGACCCTTGTCTGGTGGCCGCCGTCGTGCGCCGCCGTCGTCAGGTCGAGGCCGAGCGAGGAGACGAAGGAGCGGTAGTAGTCACGCATCTCTGCTCCGGCGTCGCGCGACCCGATGACTCCCACGGTGAGGGTGTCGCCCTTCGGGAACACCCAGCCGTAGCTGCCGGGCACCGGCCCCCAGTCGAGCAGCACGTGACCGTCCCAGTCGCTGCCCGTAGGGCGCGCCAGCTCGGCCTCGAGCCCGATGTCGACGAGGTCGCACTGCACCCCGACGTACGCCGAGGCGCGGGACGCCGACCCGTCGGCCGCGACGACCGCGCGGGCCCAGACGGGACCGACGGAGGTGCCGAGCGTGACCACGCCGGCCTCCTCGGCGTACGCGCCCACTGTGACCCGGGTGCGCAGCTCGGCACCTGCCGCCTGCGCGACGGCGACCAGCGCCGCGTCCAGCTCCGACCGCAGCACCATCGGCAGGAAGGGCGCCGCCGAGCGCTGGAAGCCCCGCCGGCCGCCCGAGGTGAAGGTGAACCGGCCGACGTGGTCCCGCGCGAGGGCGGTGACGTCCACACCGGCGTCAGCGAGCGCCTGCTGCGCGGGCCCGATCAGGCCACCCCCGCACCGCTTGTAGCGGGGCAGCTCCGCCCGCTCCAGCATCAGCACGCGGGCGCCGGACGCCGCTGCCGCCCGGGCGGCCGCCGCCCCGGCCGGGCCGGCTCCGACCACAGCCAGGTCCCACACGTCCCTCACAGAGGGTTGTCCATGAGACAATCTGGGTAACACCGGCCAAACCTGGGCAGCGCGACGACTCCCCGCGCGCTACCCATCACGTCCGCCCAGACCTGCTCGTTGAGCACACCGGACTGCCTATCAGAGGAGGCACTGCGTGCGTCGCCCTGCCGCCCTGGCGACCTGCGCCCTGCTGCTCGCGGGGTGCGGCCTGTCCACCCACCGGCCCAGCGCTCCGCAGGCCGCCTCGGCGCCGTCCCCCGTGTCGCGGGCGGACGCCCAGCACGCCTCCCGCTCGCGCGCCCTCCCGGTCAAGCCGCTGCGCAAGGCCGTGACGCCCGACCTGATGCTCACCACCCGTGCGCCGCTGACGCAGAAGCAGGTGGCCGGGATCCTTCGGCTGCGCGGGGTGACCAGCAGCAGCGTGCTCAGCACCGGAGCCGTCCGCGTGGGGCACCGGGCCGTCAACGCGATGGGCGTCGACCCGTCGAGCTTCCGGGCGTTCACGCCCCGGGACACGGCCCGCTCGGACGCGCTGTGGTCGGCCGTGGCGCAGGGCCAGCTGGCGGCGTCCTACGCCGCTCGCCTGCCGCTCGGCAGCGTCGTGCACGTCTTCGGCCGGCACGGCCTCGACGCCCGGATCGGCGCCGTGGCCTCCTACGACCTGCCCGGGTCGGCGCTCGTCATGAACCGCGCGCTCGGCTCCGACGTGGGCCTCGTGACGAACACCATCGTGCTCGCGGCGCCGGAGCGACGGCTGAGCCGCCTCGAGAACCAGATCCGCGACGTCGTCGGGGAGCACGTGGTCTTCACCGAGCTGCGGCCCGCGCAGATCGTCGATCGGCGGCCCAAGACGTACAAGGAGCTCTACCAGCTCTCGGCGTCCTACTGCCCGGGGCTGTCGTGGACGATCCTCGCCGCCATCGGCCAGGTCGAGAGCGGCCACGGCCGCAACGTGGGCCCGTCCAGTGCCGGTGCGCTCGGCCCGATGCAGTTCCTGCCGTCGACGTGGGCGCAGTACGCCGTCGACGGGGACGGTGACGGCAAGGCCGACATCATGAGCCCGTACGACGCGGTGCCGGCCGCAGCGCTCTACCTGTGCCGCAACGGTGCCGGCCGTGGTGGGCAGGCGCTCTACGACGCGATCTTCAACTACAACCACGCCGACTGGTACGTCCGCGAGGTGCTCGCGATCGCCGCGCAGTACGCCGCGTAGCACTCGTAGGCCCTGGCACAGCTCCTGCTTCTACGTCCGACCGGGGGTTCGCCCGTTGTCTGCCGAGCCCAAGGTGCCGCCGGGCGTTCGTGCCGCGGGACGAATCGTCGTGGACCTGCTGGCCGTAGGCTCCTCCGGGCGCCAGTGGAGCGCCGACGCGACGGGGGATGCATGGCAGCCGTGACGTGCCGGATGTCCGGTGTCCTCGGTGCGGCTGCCCCCCGCTGGGCGGAGGTGTGGGAGCACCACGACGAGCTCGTGAGGCTGGCACGATCCAGGGACGTGTCTGTCGAGGACGCGGAGGACGTCGTGCACGAGGTCCTGCTGCTGGCCGCTGAGGATGCCACGATCAGGCTGGACAGCGTGGGCGCCTGGATGAACCGCGTGGTGCGCAACAAGGTCGCGGATCTCCACCGGCAGCGCGGGTACCACCGGCATCGTGTCCGGTTCCAGATGAGGATGTCGGCGGGCGCTCCGCCGGTCGATGAGCGGGCGTGCGACGAGGACGAAGCGAGGTATCTCGCTCGCCGGCTCCTCGAGCTGCCACAGCGCCAGCAGCACGCCCTGCTGCTGTCCGCGCGCGGCTGCTCCGCCGCGGAGATCGCTGACACGATGCTCGCCTCGCCCAAGGCGGTCGAGAACCTCCTGGGAAAGGCGAGACGTGCTCTGCGCGCGTCGGTCGTGTCCCTGGCTGCCGGTTGGACCACAGGCGCCCTGAGGGTGCGCGCGGGCGGTCCTCGGCTGGTGACGGCAGGGATCGCGGTAGCGGTAGTCGGTGCGGTCGTGAGCCTGGGGCACCGCGGGACCGACGCGGGTGGACCGGTCACCGACGAGTTCGCTGCGCCTTCCGCGACGGAGACGGTCTTCTCCGAGCGCGCGGCCGGGCCGCGCCGTCTCGTTGCGCGTGCTTCCAGCTCGGGTGAGGTCATCCGCGTCGCGCATGCGTCCGCTCCCCGGGAGCTCCGGCAGCTCGCGCCGGCCTTGCGCGTCCGGGTCGGCGACACCGACCTGCGGACGCCTGCCGTGACTCAGCACGGTTCGGCTCTGGACGTGGCCTCGAGCGTGCGCCGCTGCCTCCAGCGCGGACCTGTGGTGTCGGCGTCCTTCGTGGGCTGCCCCCGGGAGCATGGGCTTGCCGCCGAGTAGAGCGACGAGCCGGCAGGAACGCCGTCGGGGAGGGGTGCGGCCTTCTCAAACGAAGGACCAGTGTGAATACGACCTCGCGCATGCTCGCCGTCCTCGGTCTTCTCGTCCTCGCCGCACTGTCCCTGAGCATCACCGCGCCTGAGGGCGGGATCCCTCGCAACGACGCGGTGGGACAGCTGTGCGTCGAGTCAGCCACGGAGCACGTGGCCGGGCGCACCGTCACCACCCCTGAGGTCTGCCTCCCGGACGCCCCCGTCGCTCGCCTGGGTTGAGGGACGACAGGGACCGGGACGGCCGGGATACTGGGGCCATGCACCTGTCGCCGAGACTGGTGAGTGCACGTCAGGGCGTGGGTTGGCTCCTGCTCGCGGCATGCGTCGTCCCGGGGAGCGGCCTGACACCCGGTGGTACGCCGGCACAGGCGGCCGGACAGGGCTACACCTACCTGGCGCCGGGCTACCACCAGCAGGTGGTTGCCGCACCTGGGTCCAGCGGTGACGCCTACGGGCACGTGGCGCTCGAGGGGGCAGCCGTCCGCGAGGACGGCGCGCTGGTCGTCGCCACCTCAGTCGAGCACCAGCCGTTCGCCCAGACCTCATCGACGCAAGGGGCTGACCCCGGGTACCTGCACGTCCTCTCCTCAGGAACGGGAGCGCTCTCGGACTCGAACCGCCTGGGGCGCCCGCTGGACCTGTCCGGCGACGCGCTCCGAGACGGGCTGCTCTACGGCATCGTGGCGACGAACCCGCACAACGACGGGCCGGACCCGCCGACCTACGACGTGCTCGTGGTCGACCCGTTCAGCCGCACGGTCGTGCGGAAGCTGACGGAGTGGTGGATCGCCGAGCTCCAGATCGCGGTCGACCCGGTGACGAAGCAGCTGGTCATGCTGGGCGAGTGCGGGCCCTGCGCTCAGCAGGCGAGCAACAGGGGCCACGTCGCCGGCGGTGTGCAGCTGGTCGACCCGGTGACCGGCCGGCGCACCGAGCTCGTGCCCGGGCCGAAGACCACCGAGGAGGCCGTCACCAGACCCTTCGGCGACGCCCTCGCGCTGAGCCCAGAGGGCGCGACCATCTACGTGGGGTACGAGTCGTCGTCGAGCTACGGCATCGACGCCTTCAACCGATCAGGACGCCGGCTCTTCCACATCGCCACACCGCAATCGGTCTTTGCGCTCGCCTTCGGCACGCCGGGCACCTGTACGGCCGGACTGCTCTACTACCAGCTGCACGACGGCTCGGTCTGGGTGGTGAAGGACCCTGGGCCCGAGTCGGTCGCCGGAGCCGTGGTCGCCACTGGTCTTTCCACCACCGGGTACGGCAGATCCATGCTGTTCGACCAGCGAGGCAACCTGCTGGCCCTCACCGCACAAGGCGTGATCCGCCTGACTCCGCCCACTGCACCGGCGGGCGCCGACTCCTGCGGCCCGCGCCACCAGGGCCGGCCGGCCAAGGTGCCCGAGGTCGGGGACCACACGACCCATGCGCAGGGGGCCGGCGCCCCGCCGCCGTCGGCTCAGGGTTCCTCCTCGGCGCTCGGCGGACCCGGGCTCGGGAGCCCCGGTGGCGCACCGGCGGCGCAGAGCCAGCCAGGCACCCAGGCCGCGACGTCCGCTCAGCACCAAGGTGCGACGCAGACGTCGGTGGGGTCGCAGGCCGCCTCGCAGGCAGCGATGAACCCCAACGTCGCCGCGCTGGCCGACCTCACCGAGGAGGAGCCGGTGTACGGCCTTTCCGCAGCACCTCTCCGCCGACCGTCACCGGTGGTCTTCTTCGCCCTCGCCGGCCTGACCGTCGTGATGGGTGCCGCGTCCGTGGTTGCCAGCGACAAGACAGGAAGCCTCATGCCCACGACTCGCATCCCTCGTCGCCGCACCGGACGCCGCGCGTGAGACGCGGACAGCGGACGGTCATGGCCCTCGTGACCCTCCTCCTGCTCGAGGTCGTCGCCTTGATGGTGGGTCTGCGCGTCCTGAGCCCGCACAGCCAGGGCAAGCAGATCGGCTACGACCAGTTCGGCGCGCTGCTCGCGACGAGGCAGATCACCGCAGCGATGCTCAAGGACCAGGACGCCCGGCTGCAGCTGACGACGCGGCACGGGACGGCCTTCCTCGCCTACCCGACCAGCGGAAGCAGCGGGCCGCTGCTGCTGCAGCAGCTCAGCGCGGCCAAGGTCCCCACCCGCGTCGACCAGCAGACCAGCAAGCGGATCGTCGCGCTGCTCACCCAGTTCCTGCTGCCGCTGCTCATGCTGGCGACGATCTTCGGCGCCGTCACTCTGCTCGCACGCGGGTCCGGAGGTGGCCAGGTCAAGGAGCTGTTCGCGTTCTCGCGGCTCGGTGCCAAGCGAGCGAGCAGCGCCACCAATGCCCTGCGCTTCGCTGACGTCGCGGCTGCGGGCGAAGCGGTCACCGAGCTCGCGGAGGTCCGCGACTACCTGAAGGACCCGGGACGGTTTGCCGCGATGGGTGCGCTCCCGCCGAAGGGCGTGCTGCTCTACGGCCCTCCGGGCTGCGGCAAGACACTGCTCGCGAAGGCGCTCGCCGGCGAGACCGGCGTTCCGTTCTTCTTCATGAGCGGCTCGGAGTTCGTCGAGTCGCTGGTCGGTGTCGGGGCCGCGCGGGTCCGCGACCTGTTCGTCCAGGCCCAGCAGGTCGCACCCGCGATCATCTTCATCGACGAGCTCGACGCCGCCGGGCGACGTCGCGGCACCGGCGTCGGTGGCGGGAACGACGAACGCGAGCAGACCCTGAACGAGATGCTGGTCCAGATGGACGGCTTCGCGCCCTCCCTCGGCGTCGTCGTCATCGGTGCCACGAACCGCCCGGACATCCTTGACCCTGCGCTGCTGCGACCGGGCAGGTTCGACCGGCACGTCGCCCTCGAACCGCCCGACGTGGTGGGGCGGCAGGAGATCCTCCAGCTGCACGCCAGGAACCGGCCCTTGGACGGTTCGGTGGACCTGCGACAGATCGCGAAGGGCACCCCCGGCTTCTCGGGCGCCGACCTCGCCAACGTCCTCAACGAGGCGGCGCTGCTCGCCGTTCGTCGCAGGGCCAGCACCATCGGGCAGGCCGATCTCGACGAGGCCGTCCAGCGCGTTCTCAACGGACCCCGACGCCGAGGCAGGCTCCTCACCGACAGCGAGATCACGCGGCTCGCCTACCACGAAGCCGGACACGTCGTCGTGGCGCACGCGGTCGACTACCCGGCCGAGATCAGCCGGGTCAGCATCGTGGCCCGCGGGCGGAGCGCGGCGCACACCGACCTGCTGCCGCAGACCGACCGCACCGTGCTGACCCGCTCGGAGCTCGAGGCCGAGCTCGCCATCGCCATGGCCGGTATCGCTGCCGAGGAGCTCGCCACCGGGGAGCCCTCGACCGCAGGGGAGGCAGACGTGGAACGGGCCACCGACATGGCCCGTCGCTACGCCGGCCAGTACGGGATGAGCCTCGATGTCGGCCGGCTCCGCGTGCTGCGTCGCGACACCGAGGCCTACCTCGGCCGGGACATGACGAGCCTCGACACCATCAGCAGCCAGACCCTGCAGTCGGTCGACACCGCCATCAGCGGCCTGCTCGAGGAGGCCGAACAACGGGCGCTGTCACTGCTACGACGACAGCGTTCCGTCCTCGACAGCATCGCCAAGGCACTGATCGAGCAGGAGACCCTGGAGCAGGCGGAGCTGCTGGCGCTGCTGGCCCGGCCGCGGACGAGCAAGACCAAGAGGTCCGGCACCTCGCTGTCGGCAGAAACCGGGGCGTAGCCGAGAGGGCGGACGAGGCCTCGCGCGAAGGGAGGGTGCGAGCCGCTCCTCCGGCGGCTCCGCTCCGACAGTCACCGCGACTGTCGGTCTGCCAACCCAGAGAGGACACCCTCCCTTGAAGCTCCCACGCGTCGGTCGCAGTCTGACCCGCCTCATCCCCGTCGTGGCACTCGCCGCGACCGGACTCGTCATCAGCGGAACCCCCGCGCAGGCCGCCAGCTGCACGGAGCTGTCGGGCAGCCAGTTCGGCGTCGACACCACCGCAGCGGTCGGGACCGTCATCGTCTACGACCTCATCGGGTTTGCCGACCTGTCTCCCGGTTGTGCCACCGGTGAGCTCGACATCGTGGCGGCCCCGGCCGTCGGAAGCGTCGGCACCGCCAGCACCTGCACGTTCGTCCTGCCGCAGACGCCGGGTGGCTCCGGCACCGGCTGCGACGGGCTCCTCGGAGTGTCCGGCGTCGGTGTCGGGGGCGGTGTCTTCCGGGTCACCCTCGCTGCTGAGCTGACCGCCGTCGGCACGGACGGCTCTCGGGTGACGAGGACGGCCACGTGCACCGTCGCGCCGCCGGCCTCACCTGGCTTCGGACCCCGCTGCCCCATCTAGCGCACGGAGTGACGGCCACGACGAGGCGGCTCTGACCGCCGGCCGGGC
>CAMLIA010000077.1 GCA_946479905.1 uncultured Frankiales bacterium
CCGCGGCCCGTGGTCGAGCGCCGCGGAGATCAACCTGACCAGCTCACTGCCGCCCGCCCCCAGCCCCACCCCGACGCCTACCGCGACGGCCACCCCGACGCCCACACCGACCCCCACGTCCACCGCGGGCAGCTCGGGCTCCTGGTCGCCCGTGCTCGCCCTGCCCATCGACCCCGCCGCGGCCGCGCTGCTGCCGAACGGCAAGGTCCTCACGTGGTCGTCCTACTCCGGCGACAGCTACGGCGGCGCGAACGGCTACACCCAGACCGCCACCATCGACACGGGCACCGGCGCGGTCAGCCAGCGCACGGTCACCGAGACCGGGCACGACATGTTCTGCCCGGGCCTGGCGCTGCTCAGTGACGGCACCGTCTTCGTGGCAGGCGGGTCCAACAGCGACAAGCAGAGCAGCTACGACCCGGTGTCGGCCACCTGGTCGACAGACACCCCGTTGCAGGTCCCGCGCGGCTACCAGTCGGCGGTCACGCTCTCCGACGGGAGGGTCTTCACCCTCGGCGGCTCGTGGAGCGGCGGCATCGGCAGCAAGGTCGGCGAGATCTGGTCCCCCGGCGCCGGTGGTGGTACGTCGACCCTGCTGCCCGGCATCCCGGCTGCCCCGTTCGAGACCAACGACGCCAAGGGCGAGTTCCGGTCCGACAACCACATGTGGCTGTTCCCGTGGCGCAACGCGACCGTCTTCCAGGCGGGCCCGGCCAAGGCGATGCACTGGATCGACCCGAGCGGGACGGGAAGCTGGACCAGCGCCGGGCTCCGCGGGGACGACGGCGACGCGATGAACGGCAACGCGGTCATGTACGACGCGGGCAAGATCCTCACCCTGGGGGGCTCGCCCAACTACGACAGCAGCACCGCGACCAGCAACGCCTACACGATCGACATCACCAGCGGGTCGCCCGTGGTGACGAAGCTTGCCGGGATGGCCAACGCCCGGGCCTTCGTCAACAGCGTCGTGCTGCCGGACGGCAAGGTCCTGGCCGTCGGCGGTCAGAACTTCGCCGAGACCTTCAGCGACGCCACCTCGGTGCTGGCGCCGGAGCTCTGGGACCCCGCCACCAAGGCGTTCACCGCGCTCGCGCCGATGACGGTGCCGCGCAACTACCACTCCTTCGCGCTGCTGCTGCCCGACGGGCGGGTGCTCGCGGGAGGCGGTCAGCTCTGCACGAACGGCTGCACCGAGCACCCGAACTACGAGATCTTCACGCCGCCCTACCTGCTCGACAGCGCCGGCAACCCGCGGGTGCGGCCAGCGCTCGTCACGGCTCCCACGTCAGGCACTGCGGGCGGCGCCCTGGCGGTCTCGACCGACCGGGCGGTCACGGCCTTCAGCCTCGTGCGGATGGGCTCGGCGACGCACTCGGTCGACACCGACCAGCGGCGGATCGCGCTCACGCCGACCACCACCGGGACCAACACCTACAGCCTCGCCCTGCCTGCCGACCGCGGTGTGCTCGTCCCCGGCGCGTGGATGCTCTTCGCGCTCGACGCCAACGGCGTCCCGAGCAGAGCCGCCACGGTCATGATCAACTAGCGCCACCGGTCACCGAGATGCGGAACCTCACCCAGCCCGAGGCTGTCGCGCGCGCCGCCGCCGTCCGCGACGTCCACTACGACATCGCGCTGGACCTGACCCAGGGCGAGACCTGGTACTGGTCCACGACCGTCGTGCGCTTCACCGCCACCGGCGCGCCCGGGCTGTTCCTCGAGCTCGACTGCCTGACGATGGTGGAGGCAGTGCTCGACGGCGCGGTGCGGCTCGAGCTGGTCGGCAACCGGATCGCCCTCGAGGGCCTCACAGGGCCGCACGAGGTCAGGGTGGTCGCCCGCTGCCGGTACACCCGCAGCGGCGAGGGCCTGCACCGCTTCGTCGACCCCCTCGACGGGTGCGTCTACGTCTACGGCAACGCGTTCCTGGACGACGCGCAGCGGTTCTTCGCCTGCTTCGACCAGCCGGACCTGAAGGCCCCGGTGCGGCTGGCCGTCACGGCGCCCGAGGGGCACGTCGTCCGCTCCAACGCGCGGGGCACGAGCCAGGGCACGCAGCACGTCTTCGACGAGACCGCCCCGCTCTCGACGTACATGGTGACCCTGGCGGCCGGCCCGTGGCACGGCGTCACCCGCTGGCACGACGGCATCGAGATCGGGGTGTGGTGCCGGGCGTCGCTGGCGCCGCACCTCGACGCCGACGAGCTGCTTCAGGTGACCGCTGACTGCTTCGACCTGCAGCAGCGCGCGTTCGGCTCGCGCTACCCCTTCGGTGACAGCTACGACCAGGTCTTCGTGCCCGAGTTCAACGCCGGGGCGATGGAGAACCCCGGCATGGTCACCTTCAACGACGAGTCGTTCGTGTACCGCTCGCGCACGACCGAGGGGGCCCGGCGGTTGCGCGCGCAGGTGATCGCGCACGAGATGGCGCACATGTGGTTCGGCGACCTGGTCACCATGCGGTGGTGGGACGGCATCTGGCTCAACGAGTCCTTCGCCGAGTTCATGGGCCTGCACACCACGGACGAGGGCACCCGGTTCAGCGGGGCCTGGGCCGACTTCTGCCTCGGGCGCAAGGCCTGGGGCTACCGGGCCGACCAGCTCCCGACCACCCACCCGGTGGCCTCCGAGGTGTCCGACACGCGGACGGCGCTGCTCAACTTCGACGGCATCTCCTACGCCAAGGGCGCATCGGTGCTCCGGCAGCTGGTCGCCTTCGTCGGTGAGGAGGCCTTCTTCAGCGGGCTGCGGAGCTACCTCGCCCGGCACGCCTTCGGCAGCACCGACCTGCACGACCTGCTGGCGGAGCTCGAGGCCGCCAGCGGACGCGACCTGGAGTCGTGGGCGAAGAGCTGGCTCGAGACGAGCGGCGTCGCGACGCTGCGCCCGCGGTGGGACGGCGAGGAGCTCGTCGTGGTGCAGGACAGCGAGACGCTGCGGGACCACGTGGTGCAGGTCGGTCTGTACGACGACGACGGCCGGCAGGTGGTGCTGCGCGAGCGGATCCCTCTGGAGCTGTCGGGTGTCGAGACCCGGGTACCCGGTGCGCGGCCCGCCGACCTCGTCCTCCTCAACGACGGGGACCTGACCTTCGCCAAGCTGCGGTTCGACGAGCGCTCGTGGAGCACGGTGCTGACCGGGCTGGGGCGGGTGACCGATCCGCTTGCCCGGGCGCTCTGCTGGGGCGCGCTGTGGGACGCCACCCGTGACGGGGAGGTGCCCGCCCGGCAGCACGTGCGCGCGGTGCTGGCGGCGATCGGCGCCGAGCGCGACCCCGCGCTCGCCGAGACCCTGCTCGGCCAGGCCCACAGCTCAGCGCTCCTCTACGCCCCCCGCGACGAGCAGGCCGACCTGGTCGCGGAGCTCGCCCGGCAGAACTGGGCCGCGGCTGCTCAGGACGCCGGCTCCGACCTGCAGCTGGTGCGCGCGCGGGCCGCCATCCACGCGACGTCGGACGCGTCCCGGCTCGAGGGCCTGCTGCGGGGCAGCGGGGTGCCCGAGGGTCTGGTGGTGGACAGCGAGCTGCGGTGGCTCGTCGTGCGGCGCGCGGCGGCCCTCGGTGCCGTCGACGACGACGACATCGCCCGCGAGCTGGCCGCCGACCGCACCGCGACCGGTCAGCTGCACGCGCACACCGCGCAGGCCGCGCGGCCCGACGCCGCGGCCAAGCAGCACGCGTGGGACGAGCTGCTGTCGGGCAGCGTCACCAACTCCCAGGTCCGGGCGCTCGGCAGTGGGTTCTGGCAGCACGGCCAGGACGACCTGCTGCGGCCCTACGTGAGCCGGTACGTCGACGTCGTCCCCGTCCTGTGGCAGCAGCTGTCGCCGGCCATCGCCGGGTCGCTGACGGCCCGGTTGTTCCCCTGGACCCTCGTCGCGGCCGACGTGCACGAGGCCACCGGGACGCTGCTCGAGAACGACGCGCTGCCGGCGGGCGCGCGCCGGATCGTGCTGGAGTGCCGTGACGACCTCCGCCGAGCGCTCGAGGCCCAGCAGCGGGGGCGCGGCTAGCCTGGTCGCATGTGCGGCATCGTGGGCTACGTCGGTGAGCAGCAGGCCCTCGAGGTCGTGCTGGGCGGCCTTCGGCGCCTCGAGTACCGCGGCTACGACAGCGCAGGGGTGGCCGTCCTCGACGGCACGCTGCAGGTCGAGCGCAAGGCCGGCAAGCTCGCGAACCTCGAGAAGGAGCTGGGGGAGCGCACGCTGCGCGGCACGCTCGGGATCGGCCACACCCGGTGGGCGACGCACGGCCCGCCGACCGACCGCAACGCCCACCCCCAGGTGGACTGCGCGGGCAAGGTCGCGGTGGTGCACAACGGCACGATCGAGAACTTCGAGTCGCTCGTCCGAGGGCTGGAGCAGCGCGGTCACGAGCGCCGCTCCGACACCGACACCGAGGTCGTCGCCCACCTCGTCGAGGAGAGGTACAGCGGTGACCTCGCGGCGACCGTCCGCTCGATCTGCGCGGACCTGGAGGGGTCGTTCGTCCTCGTCGTGGCGCACCAGGACGAGCCCGACCTGATCGTGGCCGCGCGCCGCAACCTCCCGCTCGTCATCGGGCTGGGGGAGGGCGAGAACTTCGTCGGTTCCGACGTCACCGCGTTCATCGCGCACACGCGCGAGGCCCGCGCCGTCGAGCAGGACCAGGTCGTCGAGGTCCGTCGCTCGGGTGTGGTCGTGACCGACCTCGCCGGCGCCGTCGTGGACGGGGAGAGCTACCACGTCGACTGGGACACCGCCGCCGCCGAGAAGGGCGGTCACGAGTTCTTCATGCTCAAGGAGATCGAGGAGCAGCCGGCAGCCATCCGCGACACCCTCGGCGGCCGCATGCAGGAGGACGGGCTGCTGCACCTCGACGAGCTGTCGATGAGCGACGAGGACGTCCGCGACATCGAGCAGGTGTTCATCGTCGCCTGCGGCTCGGCCTACCACTCGGGCCTGGTCGGGAAGTACGCCATCGAGCGGTGGTGCCGCCTCCCCGTGCAGGTCGAGATGGCGTCGGAGTTCCGGTACCGGGACCCGGTCCTGGGGCGCAACACCCTCGTCATCGCGGTGTCGCAGTCGGGGGAGACGGCGGACACGCTCGAGGCGGTCCGGCACGCGCGTGCCCAGCGGGCGAAGGTGCTCGCCGTCACCAACACCGTCGGCTCGACCATCAGCCGCGAGAGCGATGCCGCGCTCTACACCCGCGGCGGCCCCGAGGTCGCGGTCGCGTCGACCAAGGCGGTGATGACGCAGATCACCGCGATGTACCTCGTCGGGCTGTACCTCGCGCAGGTCCGCGGGACCCGCGACCCGGACGAGGTGCGCGCCCACCTCGGCGACCTGCGCGAGATCCCCGACCTCGTGCAGGAGGTGCTGGACCGGATGGGTCCGGTCCGCGCGCTCGCCCGGTCGATGGCCGACGAGGAGCGGGTGCTCTTCCTCGGCCGGCACGTCGGGTACCCCATGGCGCTCGAGGGGGCGCTGAAGCTCAAGGAGCTGGCCTACATCGGCGCCGAGGGCTTCCCCGCCGGCGAGATCAAGCACGGGCCGATCGCCCTCGTCGAGGACGGCACCCCCGTCGTCGTGATCGCGCCGCGGCACGCCCTGCAGGCGAAGCTCGTGAACAACGTGCAGGAGGTCCGCGCTCGCGGTGCGCGCACGATCGTCATCGCGACCGACGGGGACGAGTCGGTGACGCCCTACGCCGACACGGTCATCCGCATCCCCGACACCAAGTCGCTGCTCACGCCACTGCTCACGATCGTGCCCCTGCAGGTGCTGTCCGCCGAGATCGCCCGAGCCCGCGGCCTCGACGTCGACCAGCCCCGCAACCTCGCCAAGTCCGTCACCGTCGAGTAGTCGCGGGCCGCGTGGAAGGATCGCGGCGTGATCGTCGGTGTCGGGGTCGACGTGGTGGACGTGGCCCGGCTGGCGGCTGCCCTGGAGCGGACCCCCTCGTTGCGCCACCGGATCTTCACCGCCGAGGAGCAGCTGGTGGTCCGCCCCGAGTCGCTCGCCGCGAGGTTCGCGGCCAAGGAGGCGGTGGCCAAGGTGCTCGGCGCGCCCGGCCTGCCGTGGACGGAGGCCGAGGTGGTGACCGAGGACAACGGCCGACCTCGGCTGGTGATCACCGGTGCCGCCCGGGAGGCGGCCGACGCCCTGGGCATCACCACCTGGCACGTGTCGCTGTCGCACGACGGCGGCATCGCCACCGCCTTCGTCGTGGGCGAGACATGATCCGCGCCCACACCGTCGCGCAGGTCCGCACCGCGGAGGAACCGCTGCTCAAGGCCGGGGTCCCGCTCATGGCGCGCGCCTCGACCGCGCTGGCGGTCGAGGTGGCCCGCCGGCTGCCCTTCGTCTACGGCGCCCGGGTCGTGCTGCTCGTCGGGTCGGGCAACAACGGTGCCGACGCGCTCTGGGCCGGCGCCTGGCTGGCCCGCCGCGGCGCGAGCGTCGTGGCCGTGCTGGCGGCCACCCCGGTGCAGGACGCGCTCGAGGGCTTCCTGCGCGCAGGTGGCCGGGTGGGCACCGAGGACGCCGTCGCCGGGGCGGAGGCGGTGCTCGACGGGCTGGTGGGCATCGGTGGCCACGGACCGCTGCGCACGCCGGTGCCGCCGCTGGACGGCGTACCCCTCGTCGTCGCGGTGGACGTGCCGAGCGGCGTCGAGGCCGACACCGGGCAGGCGCACGAGGGTGCGGTGCGGGCGCACCTGACCGTGACCTTCGGGACCGCCAAGCCCGGGCTGCTGGTCGCGCGGGACCACGTCGGCGAGCTCGTCGTCGTCGACATCGGCCTGGAGCTGCCGGAAGCGCCGGTCGAGGCGCTCACCGACGTCGCGTCCCTCCTGCCCGCCGCAGACCGGGTCAGCGACAAGTACTCCCGGGGCGTCGTCGGCATCGCGGCGGGGTCGAAGCAGTACTCCGGAGCCGCTCTGCTGGCGGTCGGTGCCGCCGTCCGGGCCGGTGCCGGGATGGTCCGGTACGCCGGCAGCGCGGCGGACCGGGTACGGGACCACTGGCCGGAGGCGGTCGTCAGCGACCACCTGCACGACGCCGGCCAGGTGCAGGCGTGGGTCGTCGGACCGGGGATCGGGTCCGACGCCTACGACACCGTCGAGGAGGTGCTGGCCCAGGACGTGCCCGTGCTGGTCGACGCCGACGGGCTGACCCTGTGCGCCGGCGCTCCCTCGCTGCTGCGCGACCGGACTGCGCCGACGCTGCTGACGCCGCACGACCGGGAGTACGAGCGGTTCGGCCGACCTGTCGGGCCCGACCGCATCGGTGCCGCGCGCTGGCTCGCCGAGGACCTCGGGGTGCACGTGCTGCTCAAGGGCGACGCGACGGTCGTGGTCGGCCCGACCGGGCCCGCCCGCGTCAACACGACGGGCTCGGCGCTGCTCGCGACGGCCGGCACGGGAGACGTCCTCGCGGGCGGGGTCGGCGCGCTGCTCGCGTGCGGGCTGGACCCCCTCGACGCGGGCAGCGTCGGGGCCTTCCTGCACGGCCGGGCCGCGGTGCTGTCGACCGGCGGCGTCACGACCAGCGCGATGCTCGTCCTGGAGGCGTGGCCTGCTGCCGTTCGCGAGGCAGTGCTGCGAGACTGAGGGCGTGCGATCGGCTGCCGTCGTGGACCTCGGCGCGATCCGCGACAACGTCGCGGTCGTGTGCGGCAGCGTGGGCGCCGCCGAGGTGATGGCCGTCGTCAAGGCCGACGGCTACGGCCACGGCCTGGTCCCCGCTGCGCGGGCCGCGCTGACGGGAGGTGCGAGCTGGCTGGGCGTCGCGTTCCTCGAGGAGGCCCTCGCCCTGCGCGCCGCGGGAGTCGCCCAGCCGCTGCTCGCCTGGCTGTTCTCGCCCTCGGAGGACCTCGCCCCCGCCGTGACCGCCGACGTCGACCTCGGCGTCTACAGCACCGCCGAGCTGGCCCGGGTGGTCGCGGCGGCGGAGCTGACCGGCCGCACCGCCCGGGTGCACCTCAAGGTCGACACCGGACTGTCCCGCGGCGGCTGCCCGCTGGCCGAGTGGCCCGAGCTCGTGGAGCAGGCAGGCCGGGCCCAGGCGGGAGGGGCCGTGCACGTCGTGGGCGTCTACAGCCACCTGGCCTCCAGCGAGGAGGGCCCACGGCACTCGGTCAACACGCAGCAGAAGGCCGCGTTCTCGCAGGCGCTGGCGCTCGCGACGGCGCTGCAGCCCGATGTGCGGCACCTCGCCAACTCCGCGGCGCTGCTCACCGACCGCGACACCCACTACGACCTGGTCCGCGCCGGGGCGGCGATCTACGGGCTGGTGCCGGCTCCGGCCTTCGGCGACTTCGGGCTCCGCCCGGCCATGACGCTGCGGACCGAGGTGGCGCTCACCAAGCGGGTGCCCGTCGGCAGCGGGGTCGGCTACCGGCACCGCTACACGACGTCCGCCGAGACCACGCTCGCGCTGATCCCGATGGGGTACGGCGACGGTGTGCCGCGCAACGCCACCAACGCCGTCCCCGTGCGGATCAACGGGAAGCGGTACACCGTGGCGGGGACCGTCGCCATGGACCAGCTCGTCCTCGACGTCGGTGACGACGACGTGAAGCCCGGTGACGAGGTGGTGCTGTTCGGTGCCGGCGGACCCACCGCCCAGGAGTGGGCGGACGCCACCGGCACCATCGACTACGAGATCGTGACCCGCATCGGCGGCCGGGTCGCCCGGCAGTACGTCGAGGCCACATGAGCACCCGTCGCCGGGCCGGGATCGCCGGCGCCGTCGCCGGTGCGGTCGCGCTGGGTGCCGCGGCCGGGCTCGCTGCCGAGCGGTACGCCATCGGTCGGGTCCGGCTCGTCCCTGACCCGGACCGCGACGAGCCCTTCTTCCGGCTGCCTGCCGACCGGGTGCGGCGGGTGGTCGCCGACGACGGCGTCCCGCTGCACGTCGAGGAGGTCGGCCCCGAGCACGCACCGGTCACGGTCGTCTTCTGCCACGGCTACACCCAGCAGCTCGCGGTGTGGCACTACCAGCGGCTCGCGCTGGCGGAGGAGGGCGTCGGCAAGCTGGTCTTCTGGGACCAGCGCTCGCACGGCAAGAGCGGCCGCAGCGCCCCGGAGCGGACCACCATCGACCAGCTGGGTCGAGACCTGCACGCGGTGCTGACGGCCTGCGCGCCGACCGGCCGGGTGGTCCTCGTCGGGCACTCGATGGGCGGCATGACGATCATGGCGCTGGCTGAGCAGTTCCCTGAGCTGTTCGGCCCGAGGGTCACGGGCGTCGCCCTGATCGGCACCTCCACCGGCAAGCTCGCGTCGGTGACCTTCGGGCTGCCGGCGGCGATGCAGCACGTCACGGGCCGGGTGCTGCCCTACCTCACCCGCGGGATGCGCGGGCGGCCGCAGCTGTTCGAGGGCGGTCGCCGGCTCGGCACCGACCTCGCCTTCGTCGCCACCCGCCGCGCGGCCTTCGGCCTGGACGACGTCAGCCCGTCGCTGGTGGAGTTCGTCGAGCGGATGACCGCGGAGACGCCCGTCGACGTGATCGCGGAGTTCTACGACACGTTCATGAGCCACGACAAGCTGGAGGCGCTCGCGGTCCTGCGCGACGTCGAGACACTGGTGCTCGTCGGGAGCAAGGACGCCATCACGCCGCTGTCGCACAGCCGCACCATCGCGGCGGCCCTTCCCGACGCGCAGCTGGTCGTGGTGGAGGGCGCCGGGCACATGGTGCAGCTGGAGAAGGCCGCGCTGGTGACCCTGCACCTGCGTGCCCTCGTCCGCCGGGCCTCGAGGTCGGCTGCCCGTGCTGGCTGAGGCGATCCGCGCCTGCACCCGGTGCCCGGAGCTGGCGAGCACCCGCACCACGGTGGTCGTCGGGAGCGGACCGGTGGACGCCCGGCTGGTCGTCGTGGGCGAGGCGCCGGGTGCGGCGGAGGACGCGAGCGGTACGCCGTTCGTCGGTCGCAGCGGTCAGCTGCTCGACCGGTTGCTCGCGGAAGCGGGCCTGCCCCGGGAGCGGGTCGCGGTCCTCAACACGGTCAAGTGCCGGCCGCCGGGAAACCGGGTCCCCAGCCGGATCGAGACCGCCAACTGCCGGCCGTGGACGGTCCAGCAGCTCGACGAGCTGTCGCCCGCGCTGGTGGTCGCGCTCGGCCTGTCGGCCACCAGCTGGTTCCTCGGCAGGACCCCCCTGGGCCCGGTGCGCGGCACGGTGCACGAGGTGGACGGCCGGCGGGTGCTGCCTACGTACCACCCGGCGGCGGCGCTGCGAGGCGGGCCACAGGGCGAGGCGATGACCCGGCTGCGTGAGGACCTCGCGCTCGCGGTGAGACTGGTGGCGTGAGGCTCGCGACCGTCGAGGACACCCGGGCGCTCGGCAGGCGACTGGCCGAGCGGTTGCGGCCGGGTGACCTCGTCGTGCTGTCCGGCCCGCTCGGCGCGGGCAAGACCGCGCTCACCCAAGGGATCGGGGAGGGGCTCGGCGTCACCGGCCGCGTGACCAGCCCGACGTTCGTCATCGCCCGGGTGCACCAGGGGCCGACGCCGATGGTGCACGTCGACGCGTACCGGCTGCGCGACTCCGGACCGGTTGCCCTCGACGACCTCGACCTCGACGAGGACATCGCCTCGTCGGTGGTGGTCGTGGAGTGGGGGGAGGGCCTGGTCGAGCAGCTCTCGGACAGCCACCTCGAGGTCCGTCTCGAGCGGCACGACGACGACAGCCGCACCGCCACCATCGTGGCGGTCGGCCCCCGCTGGGCGGGTGCGGATGATTGGATCGCGTCATGTCCCTGACGGTCGCCAGCATCCTCGCCGAGTCCGCCGTGCGCTTCCCCGACAACGACGCGGTGGTGCTGGGGGACCTGCGCCTGACGTACGCGCAGCTGTGGGCGCACACGCTGCAGTACTCCGCGGTGCTGCGCGAGCACGGCGTCCGACCGGGCGACAAGGTCGCGCTGCTGCTGCCGAACACCCCGCACTTCCCCCTCGCCTACTTCGGGACGCTCGCGCTCGGCGGCGTCGCGGTCCCTGTCCACGCGCTGCTGAAGGCCGAGGAGATCGAGTACGTCCTGTCCGACTCCGGCGCGAAGGTGCTGGTGTGCGCCGCACCCCTGCTCGGCGAGGGAGCCAAGGGTGCCGAGCTCGCCGGCGTGCCCGTCCTCGCCGTGATGGACGGCGGCGACGCCACCATCGAGCGGATCGACACCCTGGCGCTGTCGGCGACACCGATCGAGGCCCTGGTGCCGCGCGAGCCCGACGACACCGCCGTGATCCTCTACACCAGCGGCACCACCGGCAAGCCGAAGGGCGCTGAGCTCACGCACCTCAACGTGACGATGAACGTCATGGTGTCGGCCCAGCACAGCTTCGACATCTCCGAGGCGGACACCGTCCTCGGCTGCCTGCCGCTGTTCCACACCTTCGGCCAGACCTGCTGCATGAACACCGCGTTCTACGTCGGCGCGACCGTCGTGCTGCTGCCGCGCTTCGACGGGGCGGCGGCGCTGCAGCTGCTCGTGGACGAGAAGTGCACCATCTTCATGGGTGTCCCCACGATGTACATCGGCCTGCTGGAGGCGTCCAAGACCTCGGAGCTCCGGCCGCAGCTGAAGGTCGCGCTGTCCGGTGGCGCCGCGCTTCCCCTTGCGGTGCTGGAGAAGTTCGACGAGGTCTTCGGGACGAAGGTGTTCGAGGGCTACGGCCTCACGGAGACGTCGCCGGTCGCGACCTTCAACCAGCGCGGCTTCGCGCCGAAGCCCGGCACCGTGGGCAAGGCGATCTGGGGTGTCGAGGTCGAGGTCGCGAAGGCCGAGGTCGACGACGCGATCGAGCTGCTGCCGACGGGCGAGCTCGGCGAGATCGTGGTGCGGGGCCACAACATCTTCAAGGGGTACCTGAACAAGCCGGAGGCGACGGCTGCGGCCATCGTCGACGGGTGGTTCCGCACCGGCGACCTCGGCACCAAGGACGCCGACGGCTACGTCACCATCGTCGACCGCAAGAAGGACATGGTCATCCGCGGCGGGTACAACGTCTACCCGCGCGACGTCGAGGAGGTCCTGCTCCGGCACCCCGCGGTCGGCCAGGTCGCGGTCATCGGCATCCCCGACGACCAGTACGGCGAGGAGGTCTGTGCCGTCGTCGTGCTCGACGGGTCGGCGACCGAGGAGGAGATCATCGCCTTCGGCAAGGAGCACCTGGCGGCGTACAAGTACCCCCGCAAGGTGATCTTCGCCGACGCGCTGCCGCTCGGCCCCTCCGGGAAGGTGCTGAAGCGCGAGCTGGTCGCGCAGCACCGCGGCTAGCCTCTGGAGCGTGCTCTCCCTCGTCGTCGACACCTCGACGCCCGCGGTCACGGCGGGCCTGGTGCGCGACGGCGTCGTCGTCGCGGAGCAGGTCGTCGTCGACGCCCGGCGGCACGGTGAGCTGCTCTCGGTCAACATGGCGGCGGTCCTCGCGCACGGCGTCCCCGACGAGGTCGTCGTCGGCGTCGGTCCGGGACCGTTCACCGGGCTGCGGGTCGGCATCGTCTCGGCCGCGGCCTACGCCGACGCCCTCGGCCTGCCGGTGCGGGGGGTGTGCTCGCTGGAGGGGATGCGCGCGCCGTCGACCGCCGTGGTGACCGACGCCCGCCGCAAGGAGGTCTACTGGGCCGTGTACGACGACAGCGGCGCCCGCGTCCACGGCCCCGACGTCGGGAAGCCGGCCGACGTGCTCCCGCTGCTGACCGTGCCGCGGATCGTCGGCGACGGCGCGCAGCTCTACGGCTTCGCCACCGACGACGAGCCGCGCTACCCGTCGGTGGCCCTGCTCGCCACCTCGGACGAGGCACTGCCGCTCACTCCGCTCTACCTCCGCCGTCCCGACGCGAAGGAGATGGCCGCGCGGTGAGGCTGTGGCTCGACGCCTTCCCGCGCGACTGGGACGCCGCGCTCGAGGCCACTGTCCGCGGCCGGGTCCCGACCGTCGTCTACTACCCCGGTGCGCGGCGCGACGGCGGGTCGGACGGGACGTGGCTGCGCATCACGCCTGCCACGGGTGAGCCGTGGACCGGCGTCTTCGCCTCCGACAACCACCCGGGCTGGCTCAACCTCGTGGCGTCCTGGCCCGATCCCCGCCGGCTGTTCGTGGCCGCCGGCGGAGCGCCGTACCTCGTGTCGGCGTCCGACCCCGACGACTGGACCCAGCTGGACAGCGCCGCCCGCGGCTTCGAGCCGGTGGGTGGCCTGGCGCTGCTCAGGGAGCCGACGCACCTCGCGGCGTTCGACGCCGACGGGCTGGCCTGGGAGAGCGACGACATCACCGGCGCCGAGTGGCTCGGTGTTCTCGACGACGAGGTGCACCTGCGTACCGCGGACACGCTGATCCGCGTCTCGCTGCGGCACGGCCGGACCGTGCGCGAGCCGCTGTCGTGGTGAGGCTGGAGCGGTTCCGCTGGTGGCACATCGACGACGTGCTGCCCCTCGAGCGCAGCCTGTTCCCACCCGAGCCGTGGACCGCGCACCACTTCTGGTCCGAGCTCGGGCAGACGGGCACCCGGCACTACGTGGTGGCGGTCGACGAGGGCTCCGTCGTCGGGTACGCCGGGCTGTGCGACTACCCCGACGAGGCGTTCGTGCAGACGATGGCGGTCGCGCGCTCCCACCAGCGGCAGGGGCTCGGGGCGCTGCTGCTCGAGGAGCTGCTCGCGGAGGCCGCCCGCCGGCGGCAGCCCCGCGTCCTGCTGGAGGTCCGTGCCGACAACGCACCTGCCCAGCGCCTCTACGAGCGGTACGGGTTCGGGCGGACGGGCGTGCGCCGCGGCTACTACCCGGGCGGCGTCGACGCGTGGGTGATGACCCGTTCTGCTGGAGGCGGAGAGAATTAGCACTCGGCCTCTTGAGTGCTAAGCACTCGAGGGGCTAGAGTGCCAACGAGAGCAGCGCACGACCCCCGCGACGGCGTGCGAGGCGCTCCACCCACCGATAGCCCGTTCCTGGAGGAACACGTGACCACTGCGACCAAGGTCGCCATCAAGCCGCTCGAGGACCGCATCGTGGTCCAGGCGGTCGAGGCCGAGACCACCACCGCGTCCGGCATCGTCATCCCTGACACGGCCAAGGAGAAGCCCCAGGAGGGCCACGTCCTCGCCGTCGGCCCCGGCCGGTTCGAGGACGGTGCCCGCGTGCCGCTCGACGTCAAGGTCGGCGACAAGGTGCTCTACAGCAAGTACGGCGGCACCGAGGTCAAGTACGGCGGCGAGGAGTACCTCGTGCTCTCCGCCCGCGACGTCCTCGCCGTCATCGAGTCCTAAGCACCGACCCGATCAGCGCCCCGGACCCCCTTCGGGGCCGGGGCGCTGACGCTTTCCCCGGAAGGGAACCCAACTTGAGCAAGTCCCTGACCTTCAGCGAGGACGCCCGACGCGCGCTCGAGCGCGGCGTCGACACCCTCGCCAACGCCGTCAAGGTGACGCTCGGCCCGAAGGGCCGCAACGTCGTCATCGGCAAGCAGTACGGCGGCCCCACCATCACCAACGACGGCGTCACCATCGCCCGCGAGATCGAGCTCGAGGACCGCCTCGAGAACCTCGGCGCTCAGCTGGCCAAGGAAGTCGCCACCAAGACCAACGACATCGCCGGTGACGGCACCACGACGGCGACCGTCCTCGGCCAGGCCATGGTCCACCAGGGCCTCAAGGCCGTCGCCTCCGGCGCGAACCCGATGGGCGTCAAGGTCGGCATCGACAAGGCCGTCGAGGCGGTCAACGAGGCGCTGCTCAAGATGGCGACGCCGATCGAGACCCAGGACGAGATCGCTGCCGTCGCAGGCCTCTCGGCGCAGGACCCGCGCGTCGGCGAGCTCGTCGCCGAGGCGATGGACAAGGTCGGCAAGGACGGCGTCATCACCGTCGAGGAGAGCAACACCACGGGCCTCGAGCTCGAGCTCACCGAGGGCATGCAGTTCGACAAGGGCTACATCTCGCCGTACTTCGTGACCGACCCCGAGCGCATGGAGGCGTCGTTCACCGACGCGTCCGTCCTCATCGTCAACGGCAAGATCTCCGCGATCGCCGAGCTGCTGCCGCTGCTGGAGAAGGTCGTCCAGTCCGGCAAGCCGCTGCTCATCGTGGCCGAGGACGTCGACGGCGAGGCGCTGTCCACCCTGGTGGTCAACAGCATCCGCAAGACGCTGAAGGTCGCTGCCGTGAAGGCGCCGGGCTTCGGTGACCGGCGCAAGGCGATGCTGCAGGACATGGCCATCCTCAGCGGTGCCCAGGTCGTGAGCGCCGAGGTCGGCCTCAAGCTCGACCAGGTCGGCCTCGAGGTGCTCGGCACGGCCCGCACCGTGACGATCACCAAGGACACCACGACGATCGTCGAGGGCGGTGGCTCCAAGGAGGACGTCGCCGGCCGCGTCGCCCAGATCAAGCAGGAGATCGAGAACTCCGACTCCGACTGGGACAAGGAGAAGCTGCAGGAGCGGCTCGCCAAGCTCGCCGGTGGCGTGGGCGTCATCAAGGTCGGTGCCCACACCGAGGTCGAGCTCAAGGAGCGCAAGCACCGCCTCGAGGACGCCATCTCGGCGACCCGCGCAGCGGTCGAGGAGGGCATCGTCCCCGGTGGCGGCGCCGCTCTGGTGCACGCCGCTGACATCCTCAAGGACGACCTCGGCCTGACCGGCGACGAGAAGACCGGCGTCGGCATCGTCCGCGCCGCCCTCGACGAGCCGGCCCGCTGGATCGCCCAGAACGCCGGTCTCGAGGGCCGGGTCGCCGTCAACCGGATCCGCGAGTCGGGTGCCACCGAGGGCCTGAACGCGGCCACCGGCGAGTACGTCGACCTCGTCAAGTCCGGCATCATCGACCCGGTCAAGGTCACCCGCTCCGCGGTCCGCAACGCCGCCTCGATCGCGAGCATGCTGCTCACGACCGAGACCCTCGTCGCGGACATCCCCGAGGAGCAGCACGACAACGGTCACGGCCACAGCCACGGCGGTCACGGCCACAGCCACTAGCTCGTACGACGGAAGGGCCCCCTCGCGAGAGGGGGCCCTTTCTCGTGCTCCACGCCTGGTGATCATTGCCCGGGGCGAGCGCGGCGACCGGGCTCAGGGCGGGCAAAGATCGAGCGAGGGACCGCTCAGGTGACGGACAGGACGTCGGCCACGGGCAGCCGGCGGACCACGACCACACGGGGCCGGCCCATCACGCTGCGGGTCGTGCGGAAGACGTGGTGCGCGCCTTCGACGCGGTGCTCGTCGGCGAGCACCGTGAGCGTGCCGGTGCGGGTGGTGACGGTGAAGGGCATGAGGTCCTCACGACGACGGGAGACTCGACCCTCCGCCGCCGACCCTACTGGTTGAGGAGCGCGCCGATCTCGAAGTGCATCGGGTCGGTGTAGGACCAGTCCCCGCCCCAGCGGAAGCCCCACTGCTTGAAGATCTGCACGACGCGGGGGTCCATCGTGCCGCGGGTGCCGCGGCCGTTGGTGGAGGCGTCCAGGTCGATCGCGATGCCCCAGGTGTGCAGGGAGATGGCGTGCGTCGGGTTGCGCTCGATGAAGCGCGGCACGTAGCAGCCGTCGTAGGAGTGGATGGTCGACGCCAGCCCCGCCTTCACCACGTCCTGCAGGGCGCCGCGCAGCTGCGGGATCATCAGCCGGTGGCAGGTGACGGTGCCGAGGATCGGCACCTGCGCCGTGACGATGCTGGCCCGCACCCAGGCAGCGTCCGGCTGGATGGTGCCGTCGGGGAAGTAGCGGTACGAGAAGGCACCGAAGGCCTTGGCCGCGCGGCTCCCGGTGAGGAACGCCACCGGGTTGGCGGCCGGCGGCGTGAGCAGGTCGACGTGCGCTCCTGAGCCGGTCACCCGGCGGACGCGCGAGGCGAGGGAGACCGGGTCGGCCTTGCCGGCGTTCAGCAGCACCGCGGTCGCGCCCTTGAGGCCGAGCCGACGTCCCGTCGCGGAGTCGACGACCAGGTCGGTGTCGGGGATGCCGGTCGTGGCCAGCGCGCCCAGTCGCAGCGTCAGCCACTCCTTGCCGCCGACGCGGACGTCCTTGCCGAGCGTGAGGCGCAGTGCCTTGGCGGTGGTGTGCGAGGCGATGACCTCGCCGTCGGCCACGGCCTGCCAGACCGGCGTCGACTCGGCCGTGCCCTTGGCGGCGAACCGGCGGAAGTTCTCGGGCGAGACGCTCGCGACGTGGACGGCCTTGCCGTTGACCCGGACGGCCCCGGTCGAGAAGACGACGGCACCGGGGGCGAGGATCGCGACGGCGTGCACCTGCTTCGGCGACATCGAGCGGGTGACCGTGACGAGCACGTCGGGGCGGAGCGGGGGGGTCGTCAGCGCGGGGAGAGACACCGCAGGCCGGTGCAGGGTCTGGACGACGGGCGCATCGGCCTGAGCGGTGACGGTGCTGCTGCGCTCGCCGGTCCCGCCGCCCTGGCAGGCGACGGCGGCGAGGCAACCGAGCAGGGCTGCCGCGAAGCGGAGGGGGCTGGCGTGCTGGGGCACCGCGTGAGCTCCTGAGGG
>CAMLIA010000078.1 GCA_946479905.1 uncultured Frankiales bacterium
GGCGATTCAAGCGGCCTTCGACCTCGTGTAAGGACCGACCCCTCGCCTGCCGCGCTAGCACCATCGACGAGTAGCGACGGCTACCTCGGTCACGCGCGGCCGGGCAGCCGTGATCACGAGCAGGCGCTACCAGCCCCAGGGCTCAAGGTCACTGTGGAGGTGCCACGCGTCGTCGATATGGTTCAACAGGTCCTTGTGCCGTGGCAGCCAACTGGTGTCCAGCAGCCACTCGTTAGCTTCGTCGGCCACCAGCACGCGAGCCCTGCTCTGGGCGATGCCCGCCCTGAGAAGCTCGGCGAACTGAGGCTCCTCACCGCCACCGACTATGTCGTCATATCGGTCGCCCGAGTAAGCAACGGTTGTAACGTCGTTCCAGGACAGGAAGATCTCGGCGTGCCCGACAAAGCCGAGGGCGATGCCTCGCGGTGAGAAGCTGACGTATGAGGCGCACCCAAGAGGCCGGCCGCCAACACCGTCATTGTCGAAGCACGCGATCAGCACGCCCTCGAAGATGACGGCGTTGCCAGACGCAACGAGCGCATCCTTGTTGCCGTCGTGCTCGGGTAGGTGCGACCTGGGGAGCGGCGCTACTGCCGACCCCTGGCCGGCAGATTCCTGACGGATACGTTCGAGCGCGTCAGCAAACGTATGCGTGCAGGACAGGGCAATCGGGGTACGTCCGGCGCGATGGATGATCAGCCGCGAGAACTCCGGGAGGACTGCCCCCCACTGATTCACGGCGGGCCCGCGGCCGGTCCCGATGATGTCTGCGAAGGAGATTTGCTCGGTGGCGGTCTGACCGAGGAACAGCAGACGGTCGTCGTGAACCTCGAGAGTGCCCATGCACACCAGGCGCCAATCGACGCCAGTCCCACCGCTTGTCCAGCTCCCGAGGCTCAGGCCACCAGCCCGCGCACCCACCCAACGTCCCTGACGAGTGCTGGCTGGCCGGCTGAGGGCAGCGTCTGTCGTTCTCATCAGCAAAGCCACGTGACTATCTCGACCAGGCCGGATGACCCCTTTAGTCGCGATCTACGGGTGCGAGCACCGGGAGGCGGCGCTCTTCGCTTTCGCTGGCCGGGTCGTCAGGGATGCTTCGGGCGTGAGCGCCAGAGGGACCAGGCCGCTGCGGAGAGCGATCCCGAGATGGTGAGCAGCATTATGGCGATGAAGGCGACGACAACGAGTAGGACCGCCCCGTCGTCCTCGCTGAAGATCCCTTCGTCCGGCTGGCACGTGCGGGTGTTCTGACCCGCGATCTGCCCGAGCATCAGCCCGAGTAGGCCGACGCTTCCAAGCGCGGGGGCGAACACGAGAATCGCGCCGAGAGCGCGGGTCGGAGACCCAGGCCGGACCGGGTGCCGCGCCAGGTAGGTGACCGCCAGCAGCAACGGCAGGGCGACAGCCGAGGCAGTTCCGATGCTGCGGTACTCGGCCTCCACCGGGGCGTGTGCGGCCTTGCAAGCTCGCTCGGCCTCACTGGCGCAGCCCGTGAGCAAGACGACAGGGGCGAGCAATAGCAGGGAACGAAGCCGGTACATGCCGGGACCATAAGCGGCGACAGCGCAACCGCGCAGGTCGCGCGAAAGCGCTAGATGCGGCGTACTTGCGCGTAGCCCGCGGAGGCACGTCAGAAGGCGGACACGCGTTCTGTGGCGCGTTCAGTTCTCGCGAGAGCACGAAGAACGGCGTAGGGCCCCCGGCGCCGGTTCGCGACGCCTGCCAGGATCCCGATCACGTCGTCGAAGACCGACTGGGGGAAGACAATCTCGGGGCACCCGACGCTAAGCCTGAGATCATCGGAGTGGACGACGATCTCCACCGTGCATGTTCGGAGCCACTCTCGAAGCGTGACCACCTGGCCGAAGACGCTCACGGTCGCGGAGTCCGCTCTCGTGGCCAGGAGCCGGCGCACCTGCTCGAGGCCGGCCACGTAGCGGGTGAGCAATTCCGTTGCGTCAGCGCCAGCGCTACGCCGCGTTCGCGGATGCGCGCGGCGACATCGGAGTCAGGGCTCGCATCCTCGATGGCGGCCGCGGCGTAGTAGTCGACAGCGTCTTCCACCGAGGGTGCGCCGCCAGTCGGAGACGTCAGCGCGTCTTGGACGGTGAACACAGCGCGAGCGAGGTGACCAGCGAGACCGGCCACGGACCAGTGCTCCAGCACGCTCGGCTGCTCCCAACGCTCAGCGAGGGCCGGTGATGCCAGGAGCGCCCCGGCAGCTTCAGCCGCGGAGAGATAGCCCTGAACGATGTCGTGCTGCATCGCGGGATGCTCCCAAGGCTGCGCTCGGCGGCAGGCCATGGACCGTCCCAGGTCCTCCTCGCGACGCCTCACCGCACGCGAGAAGGACCGCTATCAGCTGCCCGCCTTCGCCATGAGCCAAGCCGCGCGTGCGGCAACCAGATGCATCCTGGCAAGCGTCGTTCGCGGTCGTCGCGGTGGTCGCGTGAGCACCACACACTGGTCCGCATCGGCGGACGTTGCGCGCGACCAGATACAGAAGTCGTACGCCTACCCCCGACGGGTGCTCGAGTCGCTGTTGGCGGATGTCGAGGTCGCTCGAGACGCCCCGCCGAGGACGGTCGGCAAAGGTGACCGCTCAGTGTGGTCGGTAGTGGGCTGGGCGGAGGTCCAGCTGGTTCGCGTGACGCAGACGGCAGGTCGCCGCTGCCAAGAGCTGCTACCGAAGTCGCGTGGGCGATGCCGACGTCCCGCCACCCGCCAAGATCTTCGCCTGCCCGTCCTGCTCGGGCGGGTCGACCGCTCTAGGCGGGTCGACGTCGCGCGATCGTGGCGCCGGCCCCTGTCAACGCGAGGGCAAGCACGGCGACGCCAGCCGGGAGCCCGGTGGCCGGCAAGCTCCTGCGGTGCGCGGTCTCGTCTTCCGGTGCATTCCGCGACCCTGCCGCCCGCCGGGGTGCAGTTGCTGGGTCCTGCGACGTCGTCGGAAGCTGGGTGGCGTAGCCGACCCAGATGTGGGTGCCGCCGGCCCTGATCGTGATCTCGTCGATGTTGTAGGCGATGGACGCGAGGCCTGTGACGGGGCTGATGGCGATGCCGAGGTCCTCGAACAGGTCACGGCTGTTGGGCACGGTGCACGAGCCTGCTTGGGTGCATGCGATGCCGGTGTGGACCGTTGTGCTCACTGCGACTTGGGCGAAGTGCTGACCGGCGTCGGTGCTTTGTGCGAACCAGACGTGCCAGGGCGCTGCGCCTTTGGCTCCGGGTAGCCCCATGACCGCCTGGTCACTGGCGGCGCCGTCGCGGTCGGTGGCGTACCAGGCGATGTCGACGTGGCCGTCTTTGCCCGCCGCGACGGACGGCAGGATCGCAGAGCGCGCTGGGGGTGCGCTGACATGAACGGTGCGTCCCCACGTGACGCCGCCGTCTGTGGAGCTCTTGAGGAACACCTGGTGGTCGTCGCTCCACACGAGGTAGACGCGACCGGCGGCGTCAACCGCGAGCTGGTCCGGCCAGATCTCGAGCCGACCGGTGGAGAGGTCCGCGACGCGGTGCACCTGGAAGGTCTGGCCGCCGTCGCTGCTGACAGCGACCGACAGCGTTGGTTGCGCGGTGGCGTTGGTCTCGTAGCCGCCGAGCGGCATGTAGAGGTTGTGGTGATACGGGGACCGCGTCGAGTTGTCTACGGCGATCTTCCCCGCCCAGAAGGCGCCAAGCGGGTAGGGGTCGGTAGTGCTCTGGACGGGGAAGACGACGGCGCCCGTGCCGGTGAGAGCGGGCGGCGACTGGCAGGCGTCGAAGCGACTGACGAACTCCCGCGAAGGTGGTCCTGCCAGGACGTTGGAGTACGCGGCGTAAACGGTGCAAGCTCCGTCCGCGGCCAACCATGGGCGGTCTTGCATCGGCGTGCCGACGAGCTGGTTGGTGGCGAAGCTCTTTCCCCCGTCGCCGCTGACGGCCAGTGTCGAGTTCGCGACGTAAAGGCTTGTCGCGTACAGCCGGGGCGGCGCGTCCCCAACGCCGACGGGTGCGGCCGCCACATCCGCGTCCTCACCGTTGACCGGGACTGCCCCCTGCGGCAGTGCCTGGAACGGGTCAGCTGCCCATTGGTAGCGCTGGCCACCGTCATGGGAAACCCACACGTCCGCGCCCCGCCCGCCGCTGTTACCGCCTATGACGAAGGTGCCGTCACCACTTGCGGCGATTCCGGGCTCGAGGTCGCTGTAATCGCCACCCGGTTCGGACGGCAGTCGGCCGCCGGTGAACCGCAAGCGGTCCTCAGCGGCAGTGCTCGCGCTGTGGGCTGCTGGCGCCAGACAGGCGACACCGGCCATGGCGAGCAGTCCTAGGGCGTGTCGCGGCCGACGGATGAAGCCGCGGTACTTGCGGTAGCCAGACTTGCCGACCTCGTGCAGCGCGGGCTGGCAGTGATCTGGCTGGCTTGGGCCTGCGGGGATCCCTCGGGTCACAGTCGGTAGTCCGTCGTCGAGCTGTAGCGGTAGGCGCTTCCGTCGTAGGCGAAGTCCCGAACGGCTCCCGGCATGACCGCACGGTTGCCGGAGAAGCCGCTCTGCCGGACCAGGGCGGACTGAAAGCTCGGTCCTATCGCCGCGACGCCGGCGCGCACGGCGCGTGTCGACGCGTCATGTTCCGCTGTCACCGCTTGGACCATGACATGGATGCCGTCGCACTCTGCGAAGGCGGCCAGGGCCGCGCCGCCAGAGGAGATGTCGACGCCGTGATCTTTCATGACCTTGCGGCAGGCCGTCTCGCCAGGGCCGACCGCACCTGGGTTGTGGTTGCTGTCGACATCGGACACCGGGAGCCAGCCGACGCCGAGGGACCCGACGAGCTGCGCGGCCGGAACCGTTCCCTCGAGTGCGGCGCCGGGTGCGTGGTACGAGGTCAGCCCGTATCGCGGTCGGTAGTGCTGGTTCTCCGCGGCAGTCATGAACAGCAGGACGTCTGCCTCGGAGGACAGAACGTGGGTCACGCCAGCGCTGTTGAAGGCGAGCACCGCACTCGCCATAGCGGAGGACTCGTCCTGCAAGCTCGCAACGCCGTACTGGAACTCCTTCGAGACCTGGTACCCGCGCCGCGCGAGCTGCTGCTTGACGGAGGCGAAGATCCGCTGCTGCGGCTGCGTCGCGGGATACAGCAATCCGATCTTCGGCTGGCCAGCAGCCGGTCCACCGGATGCTGTGTTCCACCCCGTGAAATACCGCTGCGCGGCGAGGCGCGCGATCCACACGGGGGTCAGCGATGTGAAGCTGGCACTCGTGAGCTTGTACAGGTAAGGGCTGAACGCGGCGACGAACGCGTCATCGACCGGAGTCAGCCCTGCCGAGACCACCGGTGTGTCGTGCTTGGCAAGGCACGCGTAGAAGCTCTGCAGGTCGATCCCGGCTACGACGTTGATCACGGCCACAACCTTGTGGTCCTCGGTGAACGCCGAGCAGGTGGCCTGTGCCTCCCTGTTTGCATTGCTCTGCAGGTCGGCAGTCTTGATGTCGTGGAAGACCGGCTCGACCTTGCGGCCGAGCACGCCGCCGTGCTTGTTGACGTCGTCGAGCACGGCCTTGATCTGCGCCGGGATGTCGCCGAAGTTGAGCGCCGCCAGACCCAGGTTCTTGGCGGCGTCGTTGACGTCGTTGTTGGTGGGGAAGCCGAGGTACAGCGTCTTCGCGTCATAGCCACGGCCGGATCCGGACACGCCGCCCACCGCCGGTGCCGTATCGCTCACGGTCGGCGCCGAGGGGTTGTCGCCCCCGCCTGACGCCGCCGCGGCGGGGCCAGGCGTGCCAGCGGCCGCACCAAGTCGTTCTTGCGCGACAGCAGGCGCTGACCCGTCACTTCCGGTCGCCGTTGCGGCACCCAGCCCGTTCTGCGCGCCGCTGCCGGCCCCCGTAGGGCCACCGATGCGAGCAGCACTCGAGCTCTGAACCGTGGAGCCGCAGGCGGCGGCGAGCATGAGCGGCACCGTGATCAGGGCTAGGCGTGTCGCGCGCCAGCGTCGCCTCATGCGCCAACCTCCGCACGGGCCAGCGCGGCCATGCTCGCGCGACGTTGCGACCACCCGACCGCGTGGCCCTCGTGTTCGAAGATGCGCACTCTGGCCTTCGGGAGTCGTCGGGCACCATCGGCTAACCAACTGAATGGCGGTCGGCCCTTGAGTCATGCGTTACGATAACACGTTATGAGTATGCGTTGTCAGCAGGGGATCGCCGACCAGTGACGACCACGAAGGCCTGGCCTGCGCGAGCGGAGAGCCGCGAGCGGAACCGCCAGGCTCTGCTGAACGCCGCGGGCGACCTGGCCAAGGAGCAGGGCTACAGCGGTACGTCGCTAGCGGCTGTTGCCGAGCGCGCCGGGCTGAGCACCGGGGCGGTCTACTCCATCTTCGGCAGCAAAGTGGAGCTGTTTCTCGAGGTGCTGCTTCCGGAGTGGCATGTCCTCCAGTCCGAGGACCTCCCCACGGACGAAGGCGACCTGACGTCGTTCCTCGACGCCTACGCGCGCCAATGGGTCGGCCGACTGAGGGCAGGCGACGCCCGTCAAGCCTTCGAGCTGGAACTCGAGCTGTACCTGGCGGCGCTTCGCGAGCCTCGGCTGCTGTCCAAGACCAGGAAGATCTTCGAGGCCTCGGAGCAACGGTTGGCCACACACCTTAAGGGACTTGCCGGGCCGCCACTGCGCGTCCCGTCCCGGGAGGTCGCACGGAGCTTGGTCGCGGTCATGCAGGGGTTGTCGCAGATCTCAGTCGCGCTGGGAGAGGACCCGGACGAGGAGCTGTTCGTCCGAGCCGCGCTTCGAGTCGGTGCAGACGCAAGCACCGATCTCTCTTCGAAAGCCGTTCCGCACTAGTCCTTCCCAGGCAGCGAGCGGCCGCTTCTGCCGCTGACGCTGCTCGGGCCCAGAGTTAACTGCTTGGGACTGTCGTTCTTCGCTGTGCTCTCGGCAGAGCCATACCGAAGCCGGGGCATGTCATCGGGAAGTGCCTACCTGTTCACTCGACAGCAGCCGGTGGCCTGGAGAATCGTTCACACCGCCTCGGCGAGTAGGCCAAGACAGTCAGTTGCGTATCGTGGTGCTCCGCGTCCGCCACAGCCCTGACCGGAGCACGAGGTCACATGTCCGACTGTCCTCCGGACGAGGAACGTGAGCCTGACCTGCGCAACCACCTCAGGGCCGACTGCTCCCGCTGCGCGGCCTTGTGCTGCGTCGTCCCAGCTTTCGCCGCCTCGGCGGACTTCGCGCTCGACAAGCCTGCTCATCAGCCGTGCCCGAGGTTGCAGAACGACCTCGGGTGCGGCATCCACGACCGGCTGCGCGAGCAGGGCTTCCCTGGCTGCGACGTCTTCGACTGCTTCGGCGCCGGTCAGCAAGTGGTCCAGGTGACCTTTGGCCAGCGAGACTGGCGGACGGGTCCTCCGCTGGCGTCGGCGATGTTCGAGACCTTCACGGTGATGCGCCAACTCCACGAGCTGCTCTGGTACCTGGCTGAGTCCCAGACGTTGCTGGCTCCCGGCGTACTCCGTAACGAGGTTGACCGTGTCCGCACCGACGTAGAGCGCCTGACTCGGGCCGACGCAGCCACACTCTTCATGGTCGACGGACCGGGCTTGCGGCAAGCCACTGGGGAATTGCTGGCGCGAGTCAGCGAGACAGCACGGGCGAGCACACCGAGACACGCTCTCGACCACCGAGGCGCGGATCTCATTGAGTCGAATCTGCGCGGCGCGAATCTGCGCGGCGCAAGCCTTCGCGGCGCGCTCCTGCTTGGAGCAGACCTGCGAGGCGCGGACCTCCGGAAAGCGGACCTGCTCGGGGCTGACCTGCGCGCAGCGGACCTGACAGGGGCGAACCTCAGCGAGAGCATCTTTCTCACACAGCCACAGGTGCAGGCCGCTCGCGGCGACGCGACTACCGCCTTGCCGCCGGTGCTCACGAGACCCCGACATTGGCTCAAGACTGCTGGTACGTCTCCTCCTATGGCACGCCAAGGCAAGCGCCGACGCCGTCGATAGCATTCGCGCACCACGGCCGCGAGTGGCAGCAATGACCGTGGGAAGGGCCGGTTACCCGACCGGCAGACGGCCGGGTAGCCCAAGCATGCCGCGGCACCTCTACGCACTACCCGGGTCGCGAGGTAGTGGCCTCGTCCGCATTCCCCCTGCAGCGGTGAGCGCGGCAGTGCACCGGATCGCGGCCAGACACAGCGTCCGAGAGATCGTGGCTCAACCGAGACCGAGCAGGCCGGATGGCCTCCGGAGCGACTGGCAAGATCCCTAGTGTGAAGCGGGTCGCAGCAGGGCTGGCGCTACTCGCGATGCTGGAACTGCTGTCCGCGTGCTCGCCGGCCGTGACGTCCGTGAGCGCCATCGGCTACGACGCTCAGGGGCGGCTGATAGGCGCGCTGAAGGTGTGCCACGGTGACTTCGTCGAAGCGCATCTTGCCCCGACCACTCCAGAGGGCGCTGCAGACCTCGGCGCCTGGAGCCGCAGCTCTTCGTTCACAGGCGCGGAGTCATGGCCGCTGAAGGGCATGGGGACGGGAGCTTGGAAGCCCGTCAACCAACCTCTTCCAGAGCTTGCGCCTGGCGCTTAGTATGTCTTCTGGGCTCAGACGAGCAACGAGGACAAGAGGAGCGACTTTCTCCGCGTCCGCGCCGTAGACCTTGCCGGCTTGCGCCCGGTCAGGTCCTCATCCGACACGACGGGCCCCTCAAGTCCGACGGGGAGAGAACCAGTCGGCTGGCCGTCATCGCCCCAGATGGGCTAAGGCGAGAGCGCTGCGACGACTGACTGCAGGCAGCAAGAAGCGCCGCCTACAGATGCGCGGCGAGCCAGCAGAGGCCTCTCAAAGTGAGTCCTACTGCGGCGACCACGAGCCCGATCGCCAGCAACAAGAACCGTCCCTCAAAGCCGAGGAAACTGCGAGCGCTCCATCTCTGGCTATGCCTGGCGGACGTGGCCACGAACGGAAACCTACTCCCGAGCCAGAGCATGATCGGCGCCCGAGCTTCGACACGCGGGAACGGCCGTACTTACTTGTCAGGCGTGAACACGTTCACGATGCCGCCGATGATCACGGCAGCTCCCACCAGCGCCACGCACGCCGCGAGGGCACGATCCTGGAACGCGATCACTGTCCGAGGCTAACCGTGCAGGCGCGGGTAGCGCCTGCTCGCCGCCAAGGCTCACCGAACTCAGGGCCGGGGTAGTCCGTCGCTACACGCTCTGCCCCGGCGAAGGGGGCCGGGACGCCTGCGGCTTCCGGTGGGGCGATCAGGTGTCGGCGAAGCAGTGCCGAAGCGCAGCATTGACCAGTCCGGGTTGCTCCCACAGCGCGAGGTGACCCGCCCCTTCGACCGCCGCGGCCCGCGCACCGCACACGCGCGCGCAGGCCTGCACCACGTCCCACGGCGCGTACGGGTCGAGGCTGCCGGTCAGGAACGTGACGGGCATCGTGAGCCGCGCGAGCTCCTCGTCCGTCAGGTCGAGGTCACGGATCCTGGCCGCCGGGACCCCAGGCGACAGCGGCGGGTTGAGGGCCCCGACGAGCTGGTAGAGGTAGGCGAGGTCGGGCCGCTGCTCGCAGAAGGCGTCAGTCAGCGACGGCACCCGGCCGAGCTCCTGCGCGGGCCAGCCACCGGCGGCGAGCGACGCGGTGAGCTGTTCCCAGAACGCCTGCGCTTCAGGTGGGAACACGCCCGCGAGGGACGAGAGCGCGGTCACCGACAGGCAGCGGTCGGGGTGGCGGACGGCGTACCGGAGGGCGGTCCAGCCGCCGAGCGAGTGCCCGACGACGTGCCATGCCTCAAGGCCGAGGTGGTGCCGGACCGCCTCGAGGTCGAGGGCCCCGGCGACGGGGCCCGACGAGGAGTGCACGTCGGTAGAGCGGCCGGCGCCGCGCCCCTCGACCACGACGACCGTGAAGTCCGCGGCGAGGTCGACGACCTGCTGGAACCAGATGGCCCGGTTGCCGTTCGCACCGTGCAGCAGCACCACCGCCGGACCGCTGCCGCAGACCTCGACGCCGATCTCGTCGTCACCGGACGCGACGAGCAGCGCCGCCCGGGAGGTCACGCGAGCGAGCCCTCCACCCCGACGACCTGCTCGCCCGTGAAGAACGTGATGGTCTCGACCGTGCCTTCCGTGCCGAGCCCTGACAGCCCCCACGCGGGACGCGGAGCCATGAGGTGCAGCGAGAGCGGCGAGACGCCGTTGACCTTCACCCCGCCGGCCCGGACGCGTCGCGCCACAGCCAGGGCCGCCTCGGTGTCGGTGCCGACGACGTAGCCCTCGAGGCCGTACGGCGTGCCGTTGGCCAGCGCCACGGCCTCGTCCACAGAGTCGTAGGGGTGCACCGTCGCGACCGGGCCGAACACCTCGTGCAGCGAGTCCGACGGCGCGACGCCCGTGACGAGCGTCGGCGCGAGGAAGCTGCCGCCGAGCTCGGGCAGCGGCGTGGAGCTGTGCGCCTTGCCGCCGAGGGCGGAGACGGCCGCCTGCAGCTGGGCGAGGTGCCCGCTGTGCACGATCGGGCCCATCTGCGAGTCCGGCGACAGCGAGTGCCCGAGCCGCACCTCGGCGAGCGCGGCGAGGCAGGCGTCGAGGACCTCGTCCGCGGCAGCGGCCGGGACGACCAGCCGGCCGAGGGAGCGGCACCACTGGCCGTTGAGCGTGGTCATGAGACCGACGACCGCGGCGGCGACCCGCGCCGGGTCGGCGTCGGGCATGACCACGAGCGGGTTGTGGCCGCCGAGCTCGAGCTGCACCGGGCGCAGCGTCTCGACGGAGGAGGCCGCGATCGCCCGGCCCCCCGCGAGCCCGCCGGTGAAGGAGACCGCACGGATCCGCGGGTCGTCGACGAGCGCCTGCCCGACGCCGACGTCGCCGTGCACCAGCTGGAACACGCCAGGAGGCAGGCCGATCTCGGCGGCGGCGTCCGCAAGCGCTCCCGAGCCGTGCGGGGCCAGCTCGCTCGGCTTGAGGATCACCGGGCAACCGGCCCCCAGGGCGGACGCGACCTTGTGGGCCGCCATCGGGGCGGGCGCGTTCCACGGCACGAGCGCGAGCGCGGGTCCCAGCGGCAGCCGGCGCACCTCGACGTCGCCCGCAGGACCCTCGAAGGTGCGGGTCAGCAGCCCCGCCCGGAGCTGCTCGGCCACCAGCCGGAACGCCGCGTGCACGATGAACGACAGCATCGACGTCTGGCTGATCGGGGCGCCGGTGGTCAGCGACTCGCGGCGCGCGACCTCCTCGCAGTGCGGGGCGAGCGCGTCGGCGTAACGCTCCAGCCAGCCGGCCCGCTCCTCGGCGGACAGCTCCGACCAGGTCCCCGACTCGTGCACCCGCTGCGCCGCCGCCACCGCACGCGAGAGCTGCTCCGGCGCCGTCGCGAGCGCGGGCTGCACCTGCTCACCGGTGTTCGGGTCCTCCAGCCAGCGGCCGAGGTCGACGGCCGGCGCGGCCCGGGAGCCGTCGACGAGGTCGAGAAGCGCGGGCAGAGTCATGGTGCTCCTTGCAGTCGCAGTCCGAGACCGGCCACCAGCCGGCTCACGCCGTCGAGGTCGAGGCCGCCACCGAGGTCGAGGTGCGCGACGCCGCTCTTCAGGGCCGTCAGCGCGTTGGCCTGCCCGAGACCGCCGGCGTCGCTGAGCCGCACCGCCACCGGCACCGGGCGGGCCACCAGCACCGCCTCGCGGCAGGCCTCGCGCACCTGCAAGGGACCGGCCGTGCCGTCGTCGCACAGCACGACCGCTGCGGGTGCCAGCCGGGCGACGGTCGCCACCGACGTACCGAGGTCCTGCGGTGCGACGGCGAAGGCGTCCACGAGGACGACCCGCGGGCGCTCGTGCAGGTCGGCGCGCGACAGCAGCCCGCGTGCCGCCGTCTCGACCCCGGCCACCGTGGACACGAGGTCGGTCGGCGCGGCGTGGGTCAGCACCACCTCGTCCGGCAGCTGGTCGGCGAACTGCCCCCAGGTGCGCGAGTGGTAGAGCAGCGGCGAGGTCGTGCGCGGCGTCGCAGCGGCCAGCACCTCACCCACGAAGATGGTGTGGTCGCCGCCCTCGTAGGCGTGCGCCACCGCGCAGTCCAGCCAGCCCAAGGCGGTCGAGAGCAGTGGCGACCCGGTCTTCGCGGTCTCCCACTCCTCGCCGGCGAACCGGTCGGTGCCGGGCTCGAACCGCGCGAACCGCTGCCCGAGGTCGGTGTGGTCCTTCGCGAGGATCGTCACGCCGAAGACCCCGGTCTGCACGAGCAGGTCGTGGACGAACGCGGTGCGTGCCAGGCACACCGACACCAGCGGCGGGTCGAGGCTCACGCTGCTGAACGAGCTGGCGGTCACGCCGTACCTCTGCTCGTCGTGGACCGTCGTCACGAGGGTGACCCCGGTCGGCCACTGGCCGAGCACGGCACGGAAGGTCGCGGCGTCCACCAGGGCACTGTAGAGCCTTGTCCCTTCCAACGGAACAGCGTTCCAGTTATGGTGCACCTCATGGCTCTCACTGCGGAACGGCTCCTCGAGGACATGACCGACGCCGAGCGCGCCCGCGCCGAGGTCGTCGAGAAGGTCCTCCCCACGGTGCGCGAGCTCGCCTCCGCCGCGGACGCGGCCGGCGAGTTCCCGGCCGAGCACGTCGCGCTGTTCAGGGACAGCGGCCTGCTCGGTCTCGTCGTCCCGGAGGAGTACGGCGGGATGGGCGGCGGCCTGCGCGACCTCGCCGCGACGACCTACGCGCTCGGGACCGTGTGCGGGTCGACGGCGCTGTCGTACTTCTTCCACTGCAGCTCGAGCAGCCGCGGGCTGCTGCCGCTCGGCGCCATCGAGGTCGGTCTCTACACCGACGAGGAGGTCCCCGTCGTCCGCGCCTTCGCCGAGAAGGTGCTCACGTCGATGGGTCGCGACGGCCTCTGGATCGGCAACTTCGCGAGCGAGGCCGTGAAGGCGTCCAACGCGAACGTGCTCATCCAGACGACGGCCAAGCGGGTCGACGGCGGCTGGCAGCTGTTCGGTGAGAAGTCGTTCGGCTGCCTCACGGGGACCGCCGACTACTACCTGGTCACCGCGCGGCGCGAGGACATCGAGGGGATGGACTCGCTGTGCCTGTTCCTCGTCGACCGCACCAAGCCCGGGGTGCGCAACCGCACGCAGTGGAACGGCCTCGGCATGCGGGCCAGCGCCAACCACGGCATCGTCCTCGACGGCGCGTTCGTCCCCGACGACCTGGCGCTGACGATCCCCGGCGGGTTCGCCCGCGCGACGCAGGTGAGCCGCGGCTCGTGGGTCGGCAACCAGGTCGCGATCGCGGCCATCTACGCCGGCATCGCGCGCGGCGCCTACGACTACGCGCTCGACCGCACGATGGGCGCGACCTTCGCCGACACCGGGGCGCCGATCGCGAGCAGCCCGATGCACCAGGTCTTCATCGGCGAGGCCGAGCAGAAGCTCGAGAGCGCCCACCTGTGGCTGCGTCGCCAGCTGCTGCTGGAGAGCAGCGACCCGCCCGTGCAGCCCAAGCCGGAGGTCGTGAAGCTCTGGCGGCTGTCGAAGGGCTCCATCTGCGAGGACTCCTTCGCGGTCGTCACCACCGCGTTCCAGATGTGCGGCACCTCGGCGGCCGTGATGGACGGACCGCTCGGCCGCGCGATGCGCGACGCCGCCATGGGCCTCGTCCAGGCGTTCCCCGCAACCCGCGGTCGGCTCGACCTCGCGAAGACAGTGGTGGAGGGACGCGGCTACGCCGGTCTCACGACTCTTCCGTCGAAGGGCTGATCCAGCCGGCCAGCAGCTCTTCCTGCTCTTGTTCGCGTCGCAGCCGAAGGGCGCCGCTGCGGCTGGCGAGCTGGAGCGCGGCCATCAGCCAGGTCCAGCGCTGGCCCGGTGTCGCCGTCCGGACGGCATCGAGGACAGCGTCCTCAGCGCCTTCGAACGTGACACGTTCCCAGCTCGGATCGGTCACGGCGGCAGCAGCCTCTCCAGGGCGGCGATGTCCTCGAGGTCCTTGGGGCGCCCCGCGGCGCGCTTCATCTGGATCAGGTGCCGCACCGAGGCCACGCGCACCCGCCCGTCCTCGAGCTGGATGGACTCCGCGTCGGCGAAGAGCTCCTCGAAGGGCAGGGGCGACTCGGCGAACACGTCGATCACCCGCAGCTGGTCGGTCGGGTCGAAGAAGGAGAACACCATGAGGTTGCGGTTCTCGATCCAGTCGCGTCGAGTCGCCTCGTCCGCGAACTCGTGCGCGTCCACCGGGAGCCGGGGCATCAGACCGCAGCCGAGCAGGGCGTCCACGGCGCGCAGCGCGTTGTCGTGAGCGAGGTCGAGCACGAGGTCGACATCGACGGTGAGCCGGGCGTGGCCCCTGAGGACGACGGCGACACCACCCACCACGACGTAGCGGACGCCGGCGTCGTCCAACGCGCGGAAGACGTCGTCGTACAGGCTCACCAGCCGAGCGTACGGCTCCAGCGGGCGAGGACCTCGGACTCGCTGACGACGTCGGCGTACTTGTTGTCGAGGTCGAACAGCGCCTGCTCGTGCGGCCGCGGGTCACGGTCGCCGCAGGCCTCGCGGACGACGACCGGCACGAAGTCGTGCTGGACCGCGTCGAGAGCGGAGGCACGTACGCAGCCGCTCGTCGACAGACCGCAGACCACGACCGTGTCGACGCCGAGCGCCCGCAGGTCCTCGGCGAGGGAGGTGCCGAAGAAGGCGCTGGCGTGGTCCTTCACGACCACCGGCTCGCCGTCCACCGGGGCACAGTCCGCGGGGAAGTCACCCAGCGGCGTGGCGAAGACGGTCAGCGACGGGACCTTGCGGTGGAACACGAGCGGGCGGCTCTCGTCGTACCTCACCTTGGTCCAGAGGACGGGTACGCCGGACTGCCGCGCCGCCTCGACCAGCCGCGTCATCGAGGCGGCGGCCGCCTCGACGCCGGCGTAGAGCGGCGATCCCTTGTCGAGGTAGGCGTTGCAGAGGTCCACGACCAGCAGCGCGTCCTTCGAGCCGAACCCGAGGCGGTTGCCGAAGCCCGCGCGCTGGTAGTCGTCGCTCAGGTCCACCGGCTCTCCCTCGTTGCGCGTGTCCGGCCACGTCGGTACGCTCACCGTAACACCGTTCCACCATGCGGAACAGTCGGGAGAGGAGCGAGGACGTGTCCGGACCGCTCGACGGCGTCCGCGTCGTCGACTGCTCCACGGTCCTCGCCGGCCCGCTGGCGTGCCAGCTGCTGGGCGACTTCGGTGCCGACGTCATCAAGGTCGAGCACCCGCGCGCGGGCGACTCGCTGCGCACGCACGGCGCGTCGAAGGACGGCGTCGGGCTCTGGTGGACGATGGTCGGCCGCAACAAGCGGACCCTCGGACTCGACCTCCACTCCGGCGGCGAGGTGTTCCGGAAGCTGGTGGCCACGGCCGACGTCCTGGTCGAGAACTTCCGGCCCGGCACGCTGGAGCGCTGGGGGCTGGGACCGGACGTGCTGCACGAGCTCAACCCGGGACTCGTCATGGTCCGGGTCACCGGTTTCGGGCAGACCGGCCCGTACGCGTCCCGTCCCGGCTTCGGCACGCTGGCCGAGGCGATGAGCGGGTTCGCCGCCATCACCGGTGAGCCGGACGGCCCGCCGACGCTGCCGCCCTTCGGGCTCGCCGACTCGATCGCCGGGATCACGGCCGCACTGAGCGCGCTCATGGGGCTCTACCACCGCGACGCCAAGGGCGGCACCGGCCAGGTCGTCGACCTCGCCATCCTGGAGCCGCTCATCACCGTGCTCGGTCACCAGGCGACGGCCTACCAGCAGACCGGCGCCGTGCAGGGCCGCGAGGGCAACCGCAGCCGCAACAACGCGCCCCGCAACGCCTACCGGACGAAGGACGGGGAGTGGGTCGCGGTCAGCGCCAGCGCGACGCGGGTCGCCGAGCGGATCCTGACCCTCGTCGGGCGTCCCGACCTGGCCGCGGCGCCGTGGTTCTCGAGCGGGCTCGACCGCGCCCAGCACCCCGAGGTGGACGAGGCCGTCGCGGACTGGATCGCCGAGCGCACCCGCGACGAGGTCGTCGACGCCTTCACCGCCGCGGAGGCCGCGATCGCGCCGGTCTACGACATCGCCGACCTCGTGGCGGACCGGCACGTCGTCGACCGCGAGGTCTTCGTGGAGGTGCCGCACCCCGTCCTGGGGCCGGTGCTGCAGCAGAACGTGCTCTTCCGGATGTCCGAGACCCCCGGGGAGGTCCGGCACGCCGGCCGGGCCCTCGGCGAGGACACCGACGACGTGCTCACCGAGCTCGGGTTCACCCCCGAGCAGATCTCCCAGCTGAAGGAGCGAGGCACCGTTGCCTAGCGACGCACTGCTCGCCGCCGTCGAGGGCGGCGTGCGCATCTTCGACCTCGCCCGGCCGATGCAGCAGGGGATGCCGCAGTCCCCCAACCACCCCGAGTACCGCCACTCGCTCCCGCGCCGGCACGGCGACATGGTCCGCGCCGACGGCGGCTCGGCGGCCAACGACCTGCTCGTCCTCGGGACCCACGTCGGCACGCACGTCGACGCGCTGTGCCACGTCTCGCACGAGGGCCGGCTGCACGGCGGGCACGACGCCGCGGCGTCGCAGGAGGGCGGCCGCTTCACCGTCCACGGCGCCGAGACCATCGCCCCCACGCTGTGCCGCGGCGTGCTGCTCGACATCCCGGCGGCGCTGGGCGTCGACGTCTGCGACCCCGGCTACGAGATCACCGCGGCCGACCTGCAGGCCGCCGCCGAGCGGCAGGCGACGCCGCTGCGCAAGGGCGACGCCGTGCTGGTCCGCAGCGGCTGGGGGCGGAACTGGGCGGACAAGACCGCCTACCTCGGCGCGGAGTCCGGCGTGCCCGGCTGCGGCGAGGAGGGCGCGAAGTACCTCGCCTCGCACGAGCCGGCGTTCGTCGGCGCCGACACGATCGCCTTCGAGCAGCTCAAGCCCGGCGCGGGTCACGCGCTGCTGCCCGCGCACCGCGTGCTGCTGGTCGAGCACGGCATCAGCATCATCGAGACCATGCAGCTCGACGAGGTCGCCGCCGCCGGCGTGCACGAGTTCACCTTCGTGCTGTCGTCGCTCCCCCTCGTCGGCGCCACCGGGTCACCGGTGCGTCCGCTCGCGGTGCTCGCCGGTGGCTGAGCCCACGCTCGTCCAGCAGCTCGCGGCGACAGCGGCGAAGACGTCGTACGACGTGCTGCCGGTCGAGGTGCAGGAGTCCGCACCGCAGCGGGTCCTCGACATCGTCGGTCTGTGCCTCGCGGCGCTGCCGATGGACACCTCCGACGCCGCGATCGACTGGGTGACCTCCCAGGGAGGGCACCCGCAGGCGACGGTGATCGGCGGCACCCGCGCGCCCGCGTC
>CAMLIA010000079.1 GCA_946479905.1 uncultured Frankiales bacterium
CGCTCGGCATCGACGCCGACAAGGTCAACGTCAACGGCGGCGCCATCGCCCTCGGGCACCCGATCGGTGCCTCCGGCGCCCGGATCGTGCTGCACCTCGCGCTCGAGCTCAAGCGCCGCGGCGGCGGCCTGGGCGCGGCGGCCCTCTGCGGCGGCGGCGGCCAGGGCGACGCGCTGCTGATCTCGGTGCCCTCTGCTGAGTAAGCCCCTCCGGAAGCCCCTCGACGTCCCCGACCTGGTCGCGCGGGCGGAGGCCGGGGAGGCCCGGGCGGTCGCCCGCCTGATCTCCCTGGTCGAGGACGCGTCCCCCTCGCTGCGCGAGGTGATGGCGCTGCTCGCGCCGCGGGCAGGCCATGCCCGCGTCATCGGCCTGACCGGCTCGCCGGGCGTCGGCAAGAGCACGTCGACGTCGGCGCTGGTCGCGGCGTACCGCCGGCGCGGCATGAAGGTCGGGGTGCTCGCCGTCGACCCCTCCTCGCCGTTCTCCGGGGGCGCGCTGCTCGGCGACCGGGTGCGGATGCAGGAGCACGCCACTGACAACGGGGTGTTCATCCGGTCGATGGCCTCCCGGGGGCACCTCGGCGGGCTGTCCTGGGCGACCCCGCAGGCGCTGCGGGTGCTGTCCGCCGCGGGCTGCGACGTCGTGCTGGTCGAGACCGTCGGCGTCGGCCAGGCCGAGGTCGAGATCGCCTCGCTGGCCGACACCACGCTGGTGCTGCTCGCGCCCGGCATGGGCGACGGCATCCAGGCCGCCAAGGCGGGGATCCTCGAGGTGGCGGACGTCTTCGTGGTCAACAAGGCCGACCGCGACGGTGCCGACACGGTGGTGCGCGACCTGCGCTACATGCTGTCGCTCGGTGACCGCCGCACCGACGACGGCTGGCGGGTGCCGATCGTCAAGACGATCGCGTCCAAGGGCGAGGGCGCCGACGAGGTCGTGGACGAGATCGAGAAGCACGGCGAGTGGCTGGCGAGCTCGGGCCGCCTCGAGCAGCGGCGCACCAAGCGGGCGAGCGACGAGGTGGAGGCGATCGCGCTGACGTCGCTGCGCGTCGACCTGCGCCACGGGGCCCTGGAGGCCCTTGCCCAGCGCGTGGTCGCCGGCGAGCTCGATCCCTACGCCGCCGCCGACGAGCTGGTGGCGAGCCTTGACACCTGAGCCGACACCTGAGCCGACACCTGAGCCGACACCTGAGCCGACACCTGAGGCACTGGACCTGCAGCCGCACCCCGAGGGCGGCTGGTACCGCGAGACCTGGCGCGCCCCTGGCTCGGTCCCGACCGGGCACGGCGACCGCTCACCCGCCACGTCCATCCTGTTCCTGCTCGAGCCGGGGCAGCGGTCCGCGTGGCACCGCGTCCGCTCCTCGGAGCTCTGGCTCTGGCAGGGCGGTGGTGACCTGGTGCTCTCGCTGGGCGGTGCCTCGGACCGGCCGGAGCTCACCCGGACCGTGACGCTCGGGCCCGGTGGCGTGCTGCAGCACCTCGTCGAGCCCGGGGAGTGGCAGGCGGCCGCTCCCGGGGGCGACCAGCCGGTGGTGTGCGGCTGCGTCGTCGTACCCGGCTTCGACTTCGCCGACTTCGAGCTGGAGACATGAGCCTCACCGTTGCCTTCTCCGTCGCCCCTGCGTCCCCGGACCCCGACGGGTCCTACGCCGACGCGGTCGCCGCCGCGGTGCGCGTGGTGCGGGAGTCGGGCCTGCCCAACGAGACGAACGCGATGTTCACCAACGTCGAGGGCGAGTGGGACGAGGTGATGGCGGTCGTGAAGGCCGCCACGATGGCGGTCGCCGCGGTGTCCCCCCGGGTCTCGCTGGTCCTCAAGGCCGACCTGCGCGAGGGCGCGACCAACGCGCTCGTCACGAAGGTCGAGTCCGTCGAGAAGCGGCTCTCCGAGATCAACAGGCCATCACAAGGGTGACCCGCCGGCAGGTCGGGCCGCCGATCCCCTGCTGATCACCCGTCCACCCGGATCCCCGTGATCAACAGGCGATCACCGCCCCGGCTTGCCGGCGTGGCGCCTCGGTGAACCCCTGTTGATCTCAGGCTCTCGGTGGCCGGCCTTGCCGGACACGGTGAGCGCGGCTGCCTCCACCTCGAGCAGCGACTCCGCCTGCCGCTCGGCCTCGAACGCGGCGTGGCCTCCGCGGATGCCGAACAGCCGCTTGCTCCAGACCAGGTAGGTCACCGCGACCAGGTTGACGACGAGGGCGCCGACCTTGAGCCAGGACACCTTGTCGGTCAGCTCGTAGACCTCGAGCGGCAGGAAGGCCGACGTCCCGACGACCGCGACGTACTCACCCCAGCGCTTGAGCATCCAGAGGCCCACCCCTTCGAGCAGCTGGAGGGCCGCGTAGGCGAAGAGCCCGACCGCCACCAGGGTCAGCGTGTGCTGCTTGCTCGTGAGCAGGTCACGGATCCGGTCGACCGTCGGGGAGGTGTCGAGGTCGTAGTGGAAGACGCCCGCGAGCGGCTTGGCGGCCGGGATCGCCTTGTCGAAGGTCTCCTGGATCGAGGTCTTCGCGTTCTTGAAGTACACGACGCCGTAGCCCAGCGCGAGCAGGAGCAGCCCGCGCCCGAAGCGCTCCACGGCGAGCAGCCGCAGGATGGTGGCGTCCTTGAGCGCCTTGCCGCGCAGCACCAGCGGCGCGTCGTCGGCCGGCCCGCTGCCGGCCGGGTCCCCGACGACGAAGGTCGCGCACCGCAGGCACCGCCAGGCCGCACCCGCCGGGGTGGTGACCGTCAGCCGGGACCGCAGCTCCGGCTCGTCCGGCGCGTAGGTCGCGTGCCCCTTGCGCGAGCAGCCCCGCAGGCTCCAGTCCACGCGACAACCTTGCCACCAGCTTGCCCGGGCAGCGCGAGGAACGGGCCGCACTCCCGTTTCACATGTCGACCGGGTCAGACCGGCCCGGCACCACCCCCCTTTCCGGAGGAACTGTGAAGCGCGTTCTCGCCATCACCGCACTGCTGTTCGCCAGCGTCGCCGCCCTGGCCGCGCCGGCCAGCGCGTCGACCCTGTGCCTGACCGGCCACATCGACGTCAACGGCACCGTGCAGGACGTCAACCAGTGCGTCTGATGCGCTGACGACGGCGCCTCGGGCCGGGCCCGGAAGAGCCCGGCCCGGGGTGCTGTTGACTAGGGACATGCAGCGCCGTCCCACCGATCTCAACATCGCCGGAGCCATCGACCTGTCGCGCCTGGCGAAGCCCGCAGCGACCGCCGCGCCCGCGACCGCCGGCACGAGCCCCTACGTGTACGACGTGGCGGAGGCCGACTTCGAGGACAAGGTCCTCCGTCGCTCGCTGCAGGTGCCCGTCCTCATCGACTTCTGGGCCGACTGGTGCGGGCCCTGCAAGCAGCTCAGCCCCATCCTCGAGCGGCTCGCCGACGAGGGCGCGGGCGCCTGGGAGCTGGCCAAGATCGACGTCGACGCCAACCAGGCGCTGTCCGGCCAGCTGCAGATCCAGTCCATCCCCACCGTGTTCCTCGCCCTCGGCGGGCGGCTCGTACCGGGCTTCCAGGGCGCGCTGCCCGAGGCCCAGCTCCGGCAGTTCCTGGAGCAGGTCCTGCAGGCCGCCCAGCAGGCAGGCCTGCCCGGCGCCGGCGGCCAGCCGGGCGAGGTCCCGCCGCCCCCGGTCGACCCGGAGCTGATCGCCGCGGAGGACGCCCTCGGCCGGGAGGACTACGCCGCCGCGATCCGGGAGTACGACGCGCTGCTCGCGCGCAAGCCGAACCACCCCGAGGCCGTCCTCGGCAAGGCCTGGGCGGCGCTGCTCCAGCGCGCAGGGTCGCTCGACGCCGGGCAGGTCCTGGCCGCCGCAGCAGCGGCCCCGGACGACGTCGACGCCCAGACGCGAGCCGCGGACGTGGAGGTGCTCGCCGCCGAGATCCAGCCTGCGATCGACCGGCTGGTCGGCTTCGTGAAGCGCTCCGCCGGCGACGACCGCGACCGGGCCCGCAACCACCTGCTGGAGCTGTTCAGCGTCCTGGACCCCGAGGACGAGCGCATCGTCGTCGGTCGCCGCGCGCTCGCCAACGCGCTCTACTAAGGCCCCTTACCCACGGCCTTACCCCCGCGCCGGCGAGAAGCGGCGTGATCGCCCGATGTGCGGGGGCACCCCTTCGCACGAGCGTGGTCCCTGTCACCGGAGACACCGGTGCAAAGCAGGGAGACCACCATGATGAACGAGCTGGGCTCGGTGTTCCACGAGCTCGAGATGCACCAGCGGCAGGCCTTGGCCCGCGACCGCGCCCACAAGGAGCTGTACGGCGTGACAGCCGACCGCGAGCGGCGCTGGCTGCTCCGGCGGGTCACGCGGCACCACTCCTGACGTGACCGCCGTCCTGACGGCCGCGCCTGGCAGCATGCTGGACGTGGCCGCCACGTTCCGCGCCGAGGACCGGCCGCCCCTCGTGGGTCGCGACGACGAGCTGCAGCTGCTGCCGAGCGCCGTCGCCGCGGCCGCCGAGGGGCGGCCGGCCGTCGTGCTGCTCGGTGGCGACGCCGGTGTCGGCAAGACCCGGCTGCTCGCCCAGGTCGTGTCCGAGGCGCCGGAGGGCACGACCGTGCTCCGCGGCGGCTGCGTCGACCTGGGGGACGTCGGCCTGCCCTACCTGCCGTTCGTCGAGGCCTTCGCCGACCTCGCCCGAGAGCTGCCGGCCGCCGTCGACGTACCCGGCCTGGGACCGCTGCTGCCGGGTGCCGGGGCGCAAGGCGGCGAGCTGGTCCGGCTGCAGCTGTTCGAGGCGGTCGTCGCCGCGCTGCGGGCCGCCGGAGAGGTGGCTCCGGTCCTCGTGGTCCTGGAGGACCTGCACTGGGCGGACGCCTCCAGTCGCGAGCTGCTGCGATTCCTCGTGACCCGGCTGCGCGACGAGCGGGTCGCGCTGCTGGCGTCCTACCGCGCCGACGACCTGCACCGCAGGCACCCGCTGGTGCCGCTGCTCGGCGAGCTCGGCCGGCTCGCCGGTGTCGAGCAGGTCCAGCTGCGGCCGCTGCCGGACGACGCGGTGGCCCGCCACCTCACCGCCCTGGTCGACCTGGAACCGGAGGTCCTGGCCGCCGTCGTGCGCCGCGCCGAGGGCAACGCCTACTTCGCGGAGGAGCTCGCGCTCGCCGCCGTCGACACCGGCGAGGACATGCCGACGCGGCTCTCCGAGGTGCTGCTGTCGCGGGTCGAGCGGCTGGCGCCGGAGACCCTGGCGCTGGTCCGGCTGGCGGCCGTCGCCGGTCGTCGCGTCGACCACGCCCTGCTGGCCGCCGCCGGTGCCGCGACCGGCCTGGAGACCGAGAGCGCGCTGCGCGAGGCGGTGGCGGCGCACGTCCTCACCGTCGTGCACGAGACGTCCTTCTCGTTCCGGCACGCCCTCATGCAGGAGACGGTGTACGACGACCTGCTGCCCGGGGAGAAGGTGCGGCTGCACGGCGTGCTCGCCGAGGTCCTCGAGTCCGCCGGCGGCGCGGCGGGGGAGCTGGCGCACCACAAGCAGCGCAGCGGCGACCTGGCAGGTGCCTACGCCGACTACCTGCGGGCCGCGCGCACCGCGATGGCCGACGGAGCGCCGCACGAGGCGCTGGCGTCGCGGGAGCACGCCCTCGCGCTGGCGGCGTCGCCCGCCGTCGCCGTAGGGCCGGAGGAGCGCTTCCGGCTGCTGCAGGAGGCTGCGGAGAGCGCCGGCCTCGCCGGCGACTGGACCCGCGCCATCGCCCTGGCGCGCGAGTCCGTGGCGCTGGCCGCCACGCTCGACGTGGCCCTGCAGTCCGACGCGCACCGCGGCCTGGCAGCGCACCTGCTGGAGGGCGACCGTGAGCAGGAGGCGATCGAGGCCGGCGCGATCGCGGCGGCGCTGGCCGAGCAGACCGGCGACGAGACCCGGATCGCGCGGGCGCAGTCCCAGTTCGCCCAGGCCGTCCTGCACGAGCTGCAGCGCGACGCCGAGGCCGCCACCGCCGCCCGGCTCGCGCAGGAGGCCGCGGTGCGGGCCGGCCTCACCGACGTCCAGGCGGACGCCCTCGTGACGCAGGGCGTGCTGGCGGAGGCCGCGGGGGACCGGCAGCAGGCGATCGCGCTGTTCCGCCAGGCCCGTGACCTCGCCGTCGCGCACGGCCACCTGCCGCAGGAGCTGCGCGCGTCGTACAACGTCGCGGCGCACAGCTTCTACGCCGCCGACCTCGAGGCCGCCGAGGAGGCGGCCGAGGCCGCCGTGCGGCGCGCGGTCGAGATCGGCCTGGCCTGGAGCCCCTACGGGTACAGCGTGCACGGCCTGCTGGCCGTCATCAGGTACACCCGCGGCGACCTCGCCGGGTCGACCGCGGTCATCGCCGCCGCCCAGGGCGGGACCAGCGAGTCGGCCCGGCAGAGCCTCGCCGGCATCGGCTTGTACGCCGCCGTGGCGCGCGGTGACGACGGCGCGATCGGGGTCGCCCGCGCCGTCACCGAGTCGGAGAAGCTCGACCCGCTCGCCTGGCTGGTCGCGAGCGGCACCGGATCGGACGCGCTGCGGATGCAGGGCGACCTGCAGGCGGCGTCGGAGCTGGCGGAGTTCGGCACCGCCAGGATCGCGCAGCGGTGGGGCGACTGGTCCCTCGGCGGCATCTGGCTCGCGGCACTGGGCATCGCGGCGGAAGCGGACCTGGCGCACCGTGCCCGGCTCCGGCGCGACACCGCGGCGGAGCGGGCGCACGCCGAGAAGGCCGAGCGCTGGGAGCAGCTCGCGCAGGAGACCGCCCGGCGCGGCCGGCCACGCGGGGGCCGGCTCGGCCCGGAGGGCATCGCCTGGCTGCTCCGCTGCACCGCCGAGTCGCGCCGGGCCGCCGGCGTCGCGGACGTGGACCTGTGGGAGTCCGTCGTGGCCGCGTTCGGCTACGGCTACCCCTACGAGGAGGCGCGCGCCCGGTGGCGGCTGGCCGAGGCACTGGTCGAGACCGGGGCGCGCGAGCGCGCGGCGGCCGAGCTGCGGGCGGCGCTCGAGGTCGCGGACGCGCTGGGCACCAGGCCCTTCCGGGCCGGCGTCGTCGACCTGGCCCGGCGCGCCCGCCTCGACATCGGTGTGCGCACCGAACCCGTCACCGTGCTGACCGGTCGCGAGCAGGAGGTGCTGCGGCTGGTGGCCACCGGCAGCACGAACCGGCAGATCGGCAGTCAGCTGTTCATCAGCGAGAAGACCGCCTCGGTGCACGTCTCGCGGATCCTCGCGAAGCTGGGCGTCTCTGGCCGGGCCGAGGCAGCGGCCCGCGCGGCGCAGCTGGGGCTGCTGGAGCCCTGAGGCGCTCCTGTTACGGTCCGCGTCATGGGTGTGAACCAGCGCGGGCAGATCGAGATGACGCCCGAGGAGATCAAGGCCTTCCTCGAGAGCAAGCGCACCGCGAACCTCGCCACCCTCGGGCCCACGGGCCACCCGCACGTGGTCGCCATGTGGTACGCGGTGATCGATGGCCAGATCTGGTTCGAGACCAAGGCGAAGGCGCAGAAGACGGTCAACCTGCGGCGTGACCCGCGCGCCACGGTGCTCCTCGAGGACGGCCTGACCTACGACACGCTGCGCGGGGTCTCCCTCGAGGGCAAGGCGGTCGTCGTCGACGACCCCGACGCGCTCTGGGCGGTCGGCGTCAGCGTCTGGGAGCGCTACACCGGGCCGTACACCGAGGAGATGCGCCCGTTCGTCGAGGTCATGCTCAACAAGCGGGTGGCGGTGCGCTTCGACGTCGAGCGGACCCGGTCGTGGGACCACCGCAAGCTCGGGATGGACCCGATGCCGCTGGGCGGCTCGACCGCCCCTCAGGCCTAGCGGCGGACCTCGACGTCGTCGAGCCGGACCCCGGTGTAGGGCGGGCTCGACACCAGCGCGTCGGCGGTGACGCGGAACCGCAGCAGGAGCGGACCCGCGGGCGCCACGAAGCGCGCCGAGTCCCTGCTGAAGTTCGGGTAGTCCTTGTTCTGGTCGGTCTTGGTGCTGACCGTGTGCCAGACGTAGCCGTCACTGGACCAGTCGAGGGACAGCCCGTCGCAGCAGGGCTCGGTGTCCTGGGTCTTCCACCACGACACCTCGACGGTGCTGCGAGCCGGCAGCGACAGCCGCGGCGAGTGCAGCTCGACCGAGGAGTCGTTGCTGTACGGGATGACCTGGAAGCTCTCCGAGGAGGCGTGCCCGGGCGCGGCCCGCCGCCACGCCGCAACGGCGTCGCTGGAGGTGCCGACCCAGCCCTGCGCGTCGGTCTCGAAGCCGTAGAGCGCGAGCCGCTTGCCCAGGAACCTCGGTGCGGGCAGCGGCTTCGGGGGCGCGGCCGCCTTCGGTGCCGGACCGAAGCGGTAGCTGTAGGCGCCGCGGCCGAAGGACGCGATGGTGAGCAGGTTCGGGTCCCACGGGGCGACCTGCATCGAGACCACCGGCGCCGCCGGCAGCCCCTTGCCGAGGACCTCGAAGGCGCACCGGCCACCCGTCCGGGTGCCGCAGCGCACGGCGGGGCGGGAGGCGAAGACGCCGATGTCGGTCGCGACCAGCAGCTGTGTGCCGCGCTGCGACACCCAGTTGGCCGGCGCGTCCGGCAGGTCGCCGGAGATGTCCACGAAGTGCTCGCCGGCGTCGACCGACTTGTAGAGGTGGCCACCGGTCTCGCGCGCCTTGTCGATCGTGCCCGGCGGCGTCCAGCGACGCGAGTAGCCGCCGAGCGTGACGTAGACGACCTTCGGGTCCTTGTGGTCCATGGTGATCGAGGTGATGTAGCGCTCCGGCAGGCCCTTGGCCGCGGCGATGTGCCAGCCGGAGGACGTGTAGCGCTTGGCGCGGCCGTGGCCGCCCACGTTGGTGGCGATGCCGCTCCGGAAGGGCCGCTTGTCCTCCAGGACGTCGCACACCCCGCAGAAGCCGACGTAGGCCTGCGCGCCGTAGAGGTCGATGGCCGTCTGGGAGTTCGCCGAGTCGGTGGCGGTCTCCTGGGCGTTCTTGTCGCCCGGGTGCGCAGCGGTGCCGAGGTCGTAGTCGGTGGCCCAGTCGCTCGAGCCGGTGCCCGGGCCGGAACCCGACTCGACGACCTCACGGCCGGCGATCATGACGTGCTGCGGGTCGAGCGGGTCGACCGAGAACGGCGTGGAGAACTGGCCGTGCGTGATCGGCGGGGCCAGCCCGTTCCAGCTCATGCCGCCGTCCACGGTGCCGGACATGGCCCCGCCGACGTACTCGCCGTAGGCGATCTTGCTGTTGTTCGGGTCGACGCCGACGAAGAAGCCGTCGCCGCCGAGGGTCTCGATCTGGCGCTGGCGGGCGGTGAGCTTGCCCTTGCTGTTGCGGACGTCGGTGATCTTGGCCGTGCCGTTGTCCTGCAGGCCCATCCAGATCGTGCCGTCCTTGGCGCGGGCGACGTTGTACGGCGACAGCGTGGTCAGGCCGTTGTTGCGGCCCTTGCCCCAGCCGTCGTTGACGAACTCCTCGCCGTTGCCGACCACCTGGGTGTAGGCCCCGCCGTCGTTGCCGACGAGCAGCCGCACGCCGCCCTCGCCGTCAGGGATGAACAGCGCCGCGTGCTGGTCGGGGTGGGTCGTCGTGGTGTTCTCCAGGGCCTCCTCGCGGTTCGTCGGGCAGGCCGGGAGCAGGTCGAGGAACAGGCAGGTGCTGCCGCTGAAGTAGCGCCCGACGACGCGGAAGGACGACGGGCCCGACTGCGGGACCTGGGTGTCCTCGTTCTGCCAGACCTCCTCGAGCCCGAAGACCAGCCGGGTCGGGACACCGCCCACCTGGCGGGTCGGGTCGGGCTTGATGAACTGGTTGTACCAGGCCTGGATGCCGGCGCCGTAGGGCCCGAGGACCGGGTTCGCCGTGAGCGAGAGCGCGGAGCCCGTCGTGGGTGAGGTCAGCTCCATGCCGTCGGCCATCTTGACCCAGGTCGCGCCGAAGTCCGGCGAGACGAAGACGCCGTCGAGCGTCCCGACGGCCTTCATCTGGCCGTCGAGGGTGGCGTTGACGTCGGCGGCCTGGTCGACGGGGACCGACGGGTTGCCGTTGGCCTGGGTCTCCTTGGCGTTCTGCACCAGGGCGTAGACGTAGTCGTGGTTCTGGTCGGGACCGATGGTCGGACCCAGCCCGATGCGGCCGATGTGGTCCTGCTGGGTGAACCCGGGCGCGGCGAGGCGGGTGAAGGTGCCGGGCTTGCCGGTGGGGGAGGTGTAGAGCCCGTTGTTGGGCGACTCGATCGTCCCGTCCGCGTTCCTGGCCTGGCCGTTGCGCCAGCCGACCGCGGCGAGCACCCGGCCGCCCTTGGCGCCCGTGCTCCCGCCCGGGGCCTGGACGACGACGTCGGTGACGACGTTGGCGAACAGGCAGCCGCGGGTGCGGTTCGACTTGCCCTTGCACGCGCCCGTCGGAAGGGCCACGTTGCGGAACGTCTTCGCAGCGTCGTCGGAGCGGAACAGGCCGGCGCCCGTGGCCGCGTAGATCACCTTCGGGTTGCTCGGGTCCACGGCCACCCGGAAGCCGAACGCGTCGGAGGGTGCGCCCTTGGCCCGGTGCCAGCTGCGGCCGTGGTCGGTGCTGCGGTAGACGCCGGCGCCCTCCAGGCTGTAGCGCCCGAACGAGCCGTCACCCGTGACGACGACGAGAGTGCCGCCGTCGGCGGGGCTGTAGCCGACCGACCCCACGAGCTGGGTGGGAAGGCGCTCGCCGACCGACGTCCAGTGCGCCCCCGCGTCGGCGGACCGGAACAGCCCGCCGGTGGCCACCGAGGCGTAGACCACCCGGTGCCGGGCGTCGTAGGCGAAGTCCGTGATCCGGCCGGACAGCTCGACCAGGCCGAGACCGTTGACGCCGCTGTAGCCCGGGTCGGCGCTCTGCAGCGGGCCGATGCCGTTGCGCACCCAGCGGTGGGAGTCCTCGGGCGCCTGGCCGCGGGCGGCCAGCCGGTCGCGCTGGGCGATCGCGCCGGCCATCGCACCGGCAGGGGTGGTGCCGGTCGGCGCGGTCTCGATCGCCGCCCGCTGGGCCTCCGCCGCGGTGCGGTCCAGCGACTCCCCGGTGATCTGCTGGTAGAGCGTGGCCGCCGACTCGCAGTAGTGCCCGGGCAGCCCGTAGGTACCGCGGGCGGCGTGTGCGCACTCGGCGATGAGCTTGTCCAGCAGCCCGGCGGGCGCCTTGTTGCTCAGCGGGCGGGAGCCCGCCGAGGCGTTGACCAGACCGATCCCCGCCGTGACCGCCACCAGCGCCGCGAGCACCCGACGTCGTCGCACGTTGCTTCCCACCCTCCAGCGGCCGCTCGGTGCGGTCGCCCTGGGGAGGACAGTTCGCGCTCGAGGCGCGTTTCCCTGCTAGCGACCGGCGGTCGGGCGCGGGGGGCTGGCGAGCCAGACGGTCGCGAGGGGCGGTACGACGAGCGTGGTCGACGCCGGCTGGCCGTGCCAGCTCTCGTCCACGGCCGTCACGCCACCGAGGTTCCCGACCCCGGAGCCGTGGTAGGCCTCCGCGTCGGTGTTGAGCACCTCCTGCCAGTGGCCGGCCCAGGGCAGGCCGATCCGGTAGCCCTCGTGCGGGACGCCCGCGAAGTTCGACACGCAGGCCAGCGCGGACCCGTCGCTGCCGAAGCGGAGGAAGGACAGGACGTTGCCGGTCGCGTCGTTCGCGTCGATCCACGAGAAGCCGGCCGCGTCGGTGTCCTGCGACCAGATCGCCGGGGCGGCCCGGTACGCCGCGTTGAGGTCCTTGACGAGCAGCGCCACCCCGCGGTGGTCGGGGTTGTCCAGCAGCCACCAGTCGAGCGACCTCGACTCGCTCCACTCGGACTCCTGCGCGAACTCCGAGCCCATGAACAGCAGCTGCTTGCCCGGGTGGGCCCACATGAAGCCGAGGTAGGCGCGCACGTTCGCCAGCTGCTGCCAGCGGTCACCGGGCATCTTGCGCAGCAGCGAGCCCTTGCCGTGCACGACCTCGTCGTGGCTGATCGGCAGGACGTAGTTCTCGGAGTACGCGTAGATCATCGAGAACGTCATCTGGTGGTGGTGGTAGCCGCGGTAGATCGGCTCGTGGTGCATGTACTCCAGGGAGTCGTGCATCCAGCCCATGTTCCACTTGAACCCGAACCCGAGCCCGCCGAGGTGCGTGGGGCGGGAGACACCGGGCCACGACGTCGACTCCTCGGCGATGGTCATCGCCGACGGGTTGCGCTTGTAGACGGTGGCGTTCATCTCCTGGAGGAACGCGACGGCCTCGAGGTTCTCCCGACCGCCGTACTGGTTGGGGACCCACTCGTCGCGCGAGTAGTCCAGGTAGAGCATCGAGGCGACGGCGTCGACCCGCAGGCCGTCGATGTGGAACTCCTCCAACCAGTAGCAGGCGTTGGCGACCAGGAAGTTGCGGACCTCCTTGCGGCCGAAGTCGAAGACCAGGGTGCCCCAGTCGAGCTGCTCGCCCCGGCGCGGGTCCGGGTGCTCGTACAGGGGAGTGCCGTCGAAGCGCGCCAGCGCCCACTCGTCCTTCGGGAAGTGCGCGGGCACCCAGTCGACGATGACGCCGATGCCGGCCTGGTGCAGCCGGTCGACGAGGTAGCGGAACTCGTCCGGGGTCCCGAACCGGGCGGTCGGCGCGAAGTACGACGTGACCTGGTACCCCCACGAGCCGCCGAACGGGTGCTCGGCGACGGGCAGCAGCTCCACGTGGGTGTAGCCGAGCCACGTCACGTAGTCGACGAGCTCCTCGGCGAGCTGCACGTAGGACAGCCCCTGCTTCCAGGACCCGAGGTGGACCTCGTACACGCTCATGGGCGCGGCGTGCGGCTCGGACTCCGCGCGGTCCATCATCCACTCGCTGTCGTTCCACTTGTACGACGACAGCGCCACCACGGAGGCGGTGAGCGGCGGGACCTCGGTCTGCTGCGCCATCGGGTCGGCCTTGTCGCGCCACACCGAGTCGGCGCCGAGGACGGCGTACTTGTAGCGCGTGCCGGGACCGATGTCCGGGACGAACAGCTCCCACACGCCGCTGCTGCCGAGCGAGCGCATCGGGTGCGACGTCCCGTCCCAGCCGTTGAAGTCGCCCTTGACCCGGACGCCGCGGGCGTTCGGCGCCCACACGGCGAAGCTCACGCCGGTCGTGGTCCCGTAGGTGCGGGGGTGCGCTCCGAGCACCTCCCAGAGCTGCTCGTGCCGGCCCTCACCGATGAGGTGCAGGTCGATCTCGCCGAGCGACGGCAGGTAGCGGTACGGGTCGTCCGCGGGGTAGGTGCTGCCGTGGTAGCCGACCTCGAGCCGGTACTCCCGGACAGGACCGTCGACCACCGCCTCCCAGACGCCGTGCGTGACATGGGCGAGCTCGACCCGCTCGCCGTCGAGGACGGCGACGACGGACTCGGCACCGGGTCGGAGCGCCCGGATGACGGACGCGCTGCCGGACGGATGCATCCCGAGCAGGCTGTGGGGGTCGTGGTGGACGCCCGCAGCGATGCGCTCGAGTGCCTCAGGGCTCGTGGAGAGGGAGGTCACCTGCTACACCTTCCCGCCTGGGTGGAGGGCTAACAACAGCCTCACGCCGTGAGCCGGGAGATCGAGCGCAGCGGCACCTGCAGCCAGCCCGGCCGGTTCCGCGCCTCGTACACCGTCTCGTAGACCGCCTTGTCGAGCTCGAAGGCCCGCAGCAGCAGCACCTCGTCGCGGGGGTCCCGCCCGGTCGCCGCCGCGTAGCCGTCGCAGAACGCGTCCCGGTTGCGGGTCGCCCACTCCTCGGCCCGGTAGGCGAGGTCGGGGCGCACGGTCTGCTCGGCGAGCAGGTGCTGCGCGGCGTAGTCGAAGGACCGGAGCATGCCGGCGACGTCGCGCAGCGGGCTCATCAGCGCACGGCGCTCCGCGAGCGGGCGGGCGGGCTCGCCCTCGAAGTCCAGCAGCACCCAGCCCTCCTGGGTGCGCAGCACCTGCCCGAGGTGGTAGTCGCCGTGCACCCGCTGGACGTCCACGGGCTCGGTGCGACGGCCCACCTCGTCGTAGCAGGCGCGCATCGCGTCGGCGTGCTCGGCGAGGTCGGGTACGACGAGGAGCGCCGCATCGAGCCGCTCGTGCAGCTGCCGCGCGGTCGCCTGGGACTCCTCGCTGCCGACCGTCGCGGAGGGGAGCACCTCCCGCATCAGGGCGTGCACCTCGCCCGTCGCCGTCCCCAGCCGCTCGGACTCGCCGCCGAAGTCGCCGCCGACCTCGTCGGCGTGCAGGTCCGCCTCGGCGAACAGGTCCCGGACGCTGGCGGTCGCCATCGCCCAGCCCTCCGAGCTGCCGCGCAGGAACGGCTGCAGCAGCCCGAGGGTGGTGGTCTCGCCGTCGACGGTGCCGTCGTACCACGCGAGCGGTGGGGCCACGTGGGTCGAGCCGGCGTCGGCGAGCGCCTTGGTGACCTCGATGTCCGGGTTCGCCCCCGGCTGGAGCCGCCGGAACAGCTTGAGGATCACCGTGTCGCCGAACACCACCGACGTGTTGCTCTGCTCGGCCCCCAGCACCCGTCCGGGGAGCTCCGGGTCGATGTCCGCGTCGCGCACGAAGCTGAGGTCGTCGACCCGGGCACCGCGGGCGAGGTGCTCCAGCAGCGCGGTGGTGGCCAGCGGGTCGTGCACGGCGTCGTAGACGAGGTGGCCGTCGTGCTCGCCGAGCAGGGCGTGCTCGAGGCGCTGCTCGACGCTGTCCTTGGTCGCCGCCAGCAGCAGCTGGTAGTGCTCAGCGCTGCCGTCGACGTACCGCACGCGCACGACGAGGACGCGGACCTGCGGGTCGGCGTCGAGCAGCAGGGTGCTGGAGGTCTCCTCGACGGAGGCGATGTCGCGGCCCTTGCCGCCGAACCAGCGCTGGCGGGGGATCCACTCCTGGACCAGATGCATCATGTGACGTCCTTGACCGCGAACCACAGGAACCCGTGGCCCGGCAGCGACAGCAGGTAGGGCAGCTCGCCGATGGGCGGGAAGGGGACCCCGCCGGTGAGCTCGACCAGGCGCCTGCCCTCGTAGCGGGAGAGGTCGAGCTCGACGGGCTGCGGGAAGCGGGACAGGTTGTTGACGCAGACCACCTTGTCGTCGCCGAACTCGCGGCAGAACGCGAGCACCGAGGGGTTGGAGGCCTCGAGCTCGTCGTAGCTGCCCATGCCGAACACCGGGTGCTCCTTGCGCACCGTCAGCATCTTGCGGGTCCAGTTGAGCAAGGAGGTCTGGGAGCGCATCTGCGCGTCGACGTTGAGGGCCTGGTAGCCGTACACCGGGTCGAGGATCAGCGGCAGGTAGAGCGCCTGCGGGTCCGCGATGGAGAACCCGGCGTTGCGGTCCGCGCTCCACTGCATCGGGGTGCGCACCGCGTCCCGGTCGCCGAGGTAGATGTTGTCGCCCATGCCGATCTCGTCGCCGTAGTACAGGACGGGCGAGCCCGGGAGCGACAGCAGCATGCCGGTGAACAGCTCGATCTGGTCCCGGCTGTTCTCGAGCAGCGGGGCGAGCCGCCGGGCGATGCCGATGTTGGACTTCATGCGCGGGTCCTTGGCGTACTCCGCGTACATGTAGTCGCGCTCCTCGTCCGTCACCATCTCGAGGGTCAGCTCGTCGTGGTTGCGGAGGAAGATGCCCCACTGGCAGTTGTCGGGGATGGCCGGCGTCTGGGCCAGGATCTCGGTGATCGGGTATCGGCTCTCCCGTCGTACCGCCATGAACAGCCGCGGCATCAGCGGGAAGTGGAAGGCCATCTGGCACTCGTCGCCGTTGCTGCCGAAGTACTCGACGACGTCCTGCGGCCACTGGTTGGCCTCGCAGAGCATGACCCGGTCGGGGTAGAGCTCGTCGACCTCCTTGCGGACCCGCTTGAGGAAGTCGTGGGTCTCCGGCAGGTTCTCGCCGTTGGTGCCCTCGCGCTCGAACAGGTACGGGACGGCGTCGAGGCGGAAGCCGTCGATGCCGAGGTCGAGCCAGAACTTGAGGACCTCGATCATCTCGTTCTGCACGGCGGGGTTGTCGTAGTTGAGGTCGGGCTGGTGGCTGAAGAAGCGGTGCCAGTAGAACTGCTCGCGCACCGGGTCCCAGGTCCAGTTGGACTTCTCGGTGTCGACGAAGATGATCCGCGCCTCGGAGTAGAGCTGGTCGGTGTCGGACCAGACGTAGTAGTCGCCGTAGGGCCCGGTCGGGTCGGTGCGGCTGGCCTGGAACCACGGGTGCTGGTCGCTGCTGTGGTTCATGACGAGGTCGGCGATGATCCGCATCCCGCGCTGGTGGGCCTGCTCCACCAGCTGCACGAAGTCGCCGAGGTCCCCGAACTCCGGCAGCACCGAGAAGAAGTCGCTGATGTCGTACCCGTTGTCGCGCAGCGGCGACTGGTAGATCGGCAGCAGCCAGATGCAGTCGACGCCCAGCCACTGCAGGTAGTCGAGCTTGCCGATGAGGCCGCGGAGGTCGCCGGTGCCGTCGTTGTTGCTGTCGGCGAAGCCGCGGACGAGGACCTCGTAGAAGACGGCGCGCTTGAACCACAGGGGGTCGCGCGACTCCTCGGGACTGACGAGCGGGTCGGCCGTCACGTCCAGTTCCCCTGGGTCACCGGGTGGGCGCGGCGCACGGTGAGGACGTGGGCCGGCTCGACGAACGGGTCGAGGCGGACGTAGTTGGCCTGCCCCCACGTCCACTCGTTGCCCGTGATCTCGTCGTGCACGAGGAGCTGGTCCTCCCAGCCGAGGCCGAGGGCCGGCATGTCCAGCCGCACGGTCGCCTCCCGGGTGCCGTGCGGGTCGAGGTTCACCACCACCAGCACCACGTCGTCACCGGTGCGCTTGCTCCACGCGAGGACGAACTCGTTGTCGGCGTCGTGGAACGCGAGGTTGCGCAGCCAGTGCAGCGACTCGTGGTCCCGCCTGACCTTGTTGAGCGTCGTGAGGTACGGGGCCAGGGACGGCTGGCTCCAGTCCCGCGGGCGGAGCTGGTACTTCTCGCTGTCGAGGTACTCCTCGCTGCCGGGGCGGACGGCCACGTGCTCGTAGAGCTCGTAGCCGGCGTACACCCCGTAGGTCGGGGACAGCAGCGACGCGAGCACGGCCCGGATCTTGAAGGCCGGCGGCCCGCCGTACTGGAGGAACTCGTGGAGGATGTCCGGGGTGTTCACGAAGAAGTTGGGGCGCATGTAGGGCGACGCCTCGACGAGCTCGAGTGCGTACTCCGTGAGCTCCTGCTTGCCGACCCGCCAGGTGAAGTACGTGTAGGACTGGGTGAACCCGATCCGGCCGAGCTCGTGCATCATGGCCGGCCGCGTGAACGCCTCGGCGAGGAACAGCACGTCGGGGTCGGTCCTCTTCACCTGCGCGATCAGCCACTCCCAGAAGTCGAGCGGCTTGGTGTGCGGGTTGTCGACGCGGAAGAT
>CAMLIA010000080.1 GCA_946479905.1 uncultured Frankiales bacterium
GGTTGTCCTTCTCCTCCTCGCTGAGCAGCCCGTCGTCGGGCCGGGCCTCGGCGAGCGCGCGGACGAGGAAGGCGTTGGCCACCGCGTCGCCGGCCGCCCCCAGCGGCTTGCCGGTCAGGGTGCCGTCCTGGCGCAGTGACAGCAGCAGCCGCAGCGCGGTGTGGGCCAGCCGTCCGGCCAGCTCGACGTCAGTCATGGCCAGCATCCTCGCCCACGAGCCGGACGCGGGTGGTCGTGCCCCCGGAGAGAATCGAACTCCCGACGCCCTCCTTAGGACGGAGGCGCTCTGTCCACTGAGCTACGGAGGCGGTGCAGCCCCCGGAAGGCTAGTCCTTGTCGAGCTTGTCCACGAAGCCGTCCGCCTTCTCGCCGGCGTTCGCGATCTTGTCCTTGTACTTGCCCTTGGTCGCCTTGTTGGCGAGGTCCTCGGCCTTGTCGAGGCCGGCCTTCACCTGGTCCTTGTGCTCGGCCGCGACCTTCTCGGCCTGGCCGGCCAGCTTCTTGGCCTTGTCGAGGAATCCCATGAGCGCGCTCCTGTCAGGATGGTGGGATGGCGGAGAAGAAGCGGCGGCGGGCCGTGGGCCCGGCCGGTGCGGCGCCCGGCGGGGACGAGCCGCTGCCGGAGCGCGAGGAGCGGACCGCGGCCGAGGAGCGGCGGGAGCTGGAGAGGTACCTCGCCGAGCGCCCGCCGCACCACGAGCCCCGCTAGCCGGCCGGTTCGAGCTGCTCGACGGTGCAGAACGCGCAGCGGGTCGCGGCCTGGGGGATCTTGCTCAGGCACTCCGGGCACTCCTTGACCGGGTCCGACGGCTCCGGCTCGGTCTTGTAGCGGTCCATCAGCTTCTGGACCGGCAGCACGACGAAGAAGTACACGACGGCCGCGACGATGACGAAGCTGATGACCGCGTCGACGAACTGGCCGTAGGGGAACTGCGTGCCGTTCACCGTGAACTGCTTGTCGCTGAACAGCCCCTTCGACCCGCTGATCAGGCCGATGAGCGGGCTGACGAACGCCTTGGTGAACGCCGTCACGATGGCGGTGAACGCCGCGCCGATCACGACGGCGACCGCCAGGTCGACGACGTTGCCTCGGAGCAGGAACTTCTTGAAACCGCCCACAGGGGACCTCCGTGCCGATGGGGGACGAACGAACTCCGGGATCATGTCGTCCGCGCGACGTCACCGCCACTCTCAGCCCAGGAGGACCCCCGGGTTCATGACGCCCGCCGGGTCCACCGCGGCCTTGGCGCCGGCGAGCGCGGCCGCGAAGGGTGCCGGGCGCTGCTGGTCGTACCACGGCCGGTGGTCGCGCCCGACGGCGTGGTGATGGGTGATCGTGCCGCCGCCCGCGAGGACGGCGTCGCCGACCGCTGCCTTGACCTCGTCCCACTGCGCGATCTCGCTGCCCCTCCGGGCCGGTGCCACGACCGTGAAGTAGGGCGCAGCCCCGTCGAGGTAGGCGTGCGTGAAGCGGCAGCCGACCGACCCGCCGCCGCACACCCGCTGGAGGGCCCGCTCGGCCGCCGCGGTGACGTCCGCGACGAACGCGGGCAGCCGGTCCCAGGTGATGGCCGTCTCGAACGTCTCGACGAGCACGCCGAGCAGCACCAGGCTCTCCCGCAGGTACGGCGCCCGGACGAAGGTGGACCGCCAGGCCTCGCCGGCCTCTCCTCGTGCGCCTTGCTCCACCACCTCGAGCCCGGCCTCGTGGCAGAGCGCGAGCACCGCACCGACGTCCCCGTCGAGGGGCGCGTGCAGCGACTCGAGGCCGAGCACCAGCACGGCCTCGCCGGTCTGGCGGGTGCCCGACAGCCTGGCCTCGACGGGGTCGAGCAGCCGGCACGCCGCCGGTCGCAGCCCGGCCTGGGTGACGGCGCGGACGGCGGCGACGCCCTGGTCCCAGCTGCCGACGGCGGTGCCGGCCCACCGGTGCCGCGGCCGCGGCTGAGCCCGCAGCCAGGTCTCGGTGACGACGCCGAGGCTGCCCTCGCTGCCGAGCAGCAGCCGGTCCGGGGAGGGCCCTGCACCCGAGCCCGGCAGCCGGCGGGACTCCCACACGCCGGCAGGCGTGACGGCACGGACCGACTCGACCAGGTCGTCGATGTGCGTGGGACCGGTCGAGAAGTGACCGGCCGCTCGCGTCGCCACCCAGCCGCCGACGGTCGACCGCTCGAAGCTCTGCGGGTAGAACCGCAGCGTCAGACCGTGCGGCTTGAGCGCCGCCTCCGCGGCCGGCCCGAAGGTGCCCGCGCCCAGCCGCACCGCCCGCGACGTGCTGTCGACCTCGAGCAGACCGGACAGCAGGGAGAGGTCGAGGCTGACGACCCGGTCGAGGCCTCGGGGCTCGACACCGCCCACGACGGAGCTGCCACCACCGAACGGCACCACGGCGACGCCTTCGTGCGAGGCCCAGTCCAGGACGTCGACCACGTCCTGCTCGGTGACCGGTCGCACGACGACGTCGGGCACGTCGGTCAGCTGCCCGCGGAGCCCCCGGACCACGTCCCGGTAGGCCCTGCCGATCCCGTGCCGGGCCCGGTCGACCTGCTCGACAGAGCCGAGCGCGGACAGCGACGCGGGCAGGGCGCAGCGCGGGGGCCTCAGCTCGGGCAGCCCGGCAGCTGTCTCGGGCGGCTGCGGGGTGATGCCGGTGGCCGCCGCGACGAGCGGGGCGACGGCCTCGAGGTCCGCGAGGCGGGGCTCGTCGGTCGCCGAGCCCCAGCCCCAGACGGCGTAGCTCACGGCGCCAGCACCGTGATCGACAACCGGTTCCCGACCGCCGCGCCGGCGAGCAGTGCTGCCACGTGCGGTGTCGCCGCGAGGACCACGAGGGCACCGTCCGCGTCGTCGCCGCCGGGGACGGCGAGCACGCGCAGGTCCTGCGCGACGGTGACGGCCCGGGCCTGGCCGGGGGACTGCGCGGGCGTCGCGAGCACGTCGACGTGGTCGCCGGCCTGCAGCAGGGACGCGACGGCCGGGTCGGCGAGCCGGACTGCTGCGGCGACCAGCGACGCGTCGTCGACCAGCGCCGCCCCCAGCAGCCGGACGTCGGTGAGCGGCTCGCCCCGTCGTACGCGCCCTGCGACAGCGCGCCCCACGACGTCCGCCGTGGAGGTCAGGATCCCTTGCGGCGCAACGGATCTGGGCAGGGCCACGAGGGTGACGTCGGCGTTCGTGAGGGAGCTGCCCGCGCCGAGGTCGTGCGCCGCCGCGACGGCGAGCACGGTGGCGGCCGGAGCCGGGGCGAGCGTCGGGAGGGCCAGTGCCACGGCCGCGGCGACCAGCCCGCCGGACAGCAGCGCCCGGTGCCGCCGGATCGCCCGCTGCACGTCCCTCACGGCAGGTCGAGCGCGTGGTCGCACGGGCAGCCGCTGCGGTCCGGCAGCGACCCGATGACCTCGCCGAGCAGGGCGCGCAGGTCCTCCGTGCGGTCCGCGAAGACCCGGAACACCTCCTCCTGCGACACCTCGACCCCGCTGTGCACGCCCGCGTCCAGGTCGGTGACGAGACCGATCGCGGTGTAGCAGAGCTTGAGCTCGCGGGCGAGGACGGCCTCCGGGTGACCCGTCATGTTGATGACCGACCAGCCCTGCCGTGCGTAGTGCTCGGACTCGGCACGGGTGCTGAAGCGGGGGCCCTCGACGACCACCATCGTGCCGCCGTCGCTCACCCGCCAGCCGCGAGCGCGCGCCTGCCCGACCACCGCCTCCCGGCCGGCCGGGCAGTAGGGCTCGGCGAAGGACACGTGGACGGGCGGCCGGCCCGCCCAGTCGTCGTGGAAGGTCTGCACCCGGCCGGTGGTCCGGTCGACGAGCTGGTCCGGGACGACGAGGTCGCCCGGCGCCTGGGTGGCCTGCAGGCCACCGACGGCGCACGGCGCCAGGACCTGCCGGACCCCGGCCGCACGCAGCGCCCAGAGGTTCGCGCGGTAGGGGATGCGGTGCGGCGGGAACCGGTGGTCGCGCCCGTGCCGGGGCAGGAAGGCCACCCGCCGGCCCGCGACGGTGCCGACGACCAGCGGGTCCGACGGCGGTCCGTAGGGCGTCCGGAGCTCGATCTCCTCCGCGTCCTCGAGGAGGGAGTTCCCGCCGGCGGAGCCGGCCAAGGAGTACAGCCCTGAGCCGCCGATGACGCCGATGTCCGCCGCTGCCATGACGGCAACCTAGAGGCGGACGCCCCTCAGGTCAGGCGGCCGGCGAGCTGCTTGTGGACGCTGCCGACGCTGTGGACGCCGCTGCCGGTGCGGGCGTGCTCTTCGTGTCGGTCTTCGCCGGCTCGGGCTTCGTGGTCTCGGTCTTCTCGCCGGACGTGCTCTTCGCGCGGCTGTCGGTCTTGTAGAAGCCGGAGCCCTTGAAGACCACCCCGACGGCGGAGAACACCTTGCGCAGCTGGCCGCCGCACGCGGGGCACTCCGTGAGGGAGGGGTCGCTGAAGGACTGCACGGCCTCGAGCTGCTCACCGCACGCGGTGCAGGCGTACTGGTACGTCGGCACGCTGGTCTCCTCCTGGCACTCACACCTGTCGAGTGCCAATTGTGCGGCACGGAGGCCCCCTGCCGCAAACACCGAGCTCTCAGCCGCGGCCGGGCACACTGCTGGCCGTGACCTCCCTGCTCCTCGTCGAGGACGACTCCGAGCTCGCCACGCTGCTGCAGCGCGTCCTCGCGGAGGAGGGGTACGACGTGACGCACGCCCCCGACGGGCAGCGCGCGCTGCACCTCGGGCTCACCCGCGACTTCGACCTGCTCCTCGTGGACCGAGGGCTGCCGGCGGTGGAGGGCCTCGACCTCATCGCCCGGCTGCGGTCCAAGGGCGTGGTCGCCCCGGTCCTGGTGCTGTCCGCGCGCGGGACGACGCAGGACCGGGTGGACGGGCTGGACGCCGGTGCCGCGGACTACCTCGCCAAGCCCTTCGAGCTCGCCGAGCTGCTCGCGAGGCTGCGCGCCCTGACCCGGCGGAACGCGGAGGACGCGTCCGTCCTGCGGCTCGGGAGCAGCCGGCTCGACGTGGCGGGCCGGACCGTCCAGCGGGCCGACGGGTCGGAGGTCACCCTGTCCGAGCGGGAAGCCGCCCTGCTCGCCCTGCTGGCCGCCCGGCCGCGGCAGGTGTTCAGCCGCGCCGAGCTGCTCGAGCAGGTCTTCGAGGACGCCGAGTCCGACGCGGCCGTCGACACCTACGTGCACTACCTGCGGCGCAAGCTCGGCCGCGGCGCCGTCCGCACCGTGCGCGGGCTGGGCTACCGCCTGGGAGAGGTGTGAACGGCCCCTCGGACGACCGGCTCGTCCACCAGCGGGCCCGTCGGGTGGCCGTCCAGGTGACGGGCGTCGTCGGTCTCGCCATGCTCGTCATCGTCGGGCTGGCGACGCTCGTCGTCGTGCGCGGTCAGCAGGCGGCGACCGACCGGCTGCTGCGCGGCACGGCAGCGACGGCCGACGACGTGGGTGACCCGCCGTCGGGCGTCTGGATCGTGCTGGCCAGGGGCTCGCGGCTGCAGTCGTCGCCCGGCCTGCCCGAGGAGCTGGCGCTGCCGCTCGCCGCCCGGCGGGCGCGTCCGAGCGGGCTGTCCACGGTCCGGCTCGACGACGCGTCCTACCGGGTGCTGACCCGGCCGCGGGGCGACCAGGTGGTCCAGGTCGCCGCCGACCTGCGACCGCAGCAGCAGCAGCGCGACCGGCTGCTGCGGACGATGGCCGGCGCCGGCATCGCGTCGTTGCTCGTCGCTGCCGGCCTCGGCGTCCTGATCGGAAGGCAGGCCGTCCGGCCGCTGGCCGAGGCGCTCGCCCTGCAGCGCGGTTTCGTCGCCGACGCGAGCCACGAGCTGCGCACCCCGCTCACGCTGCTGAGCACCCGGGTGCAGCTGCTCGAGCGGACCCTGGCCCCGGACGCTCCGCCGCAGGTGCGGGCCGACGCCCGGGGGGTGGTGGAGGACGTCCAGCGGCTGGGTGAGGTCGTCGAGGACCTGCTCGTCGCCGCGTCGCCGGACGAGGCCGACGAGCGCGTGGCCGTCGACCTGCGTGCCCTCGTGACGAAGGCCGTGGACAGCGCCAGGGCGCACGCCGGAGCGGTGAGCGTGCGGCTGCAGGTGCGGGTCCCCGAGGAGGAGGTGCAGGTGGTCGTCGCGCCTCCCGCGATCAGGCGGGCGGTGCTGTCGCTCGTCGACAACGCGGTGGACCACACCCCCGCAGGCGGCAGCGTGACGGTGACCGTCGAGCAGGGCCGGGGACTCGCCACCGTGCGGGTCGCCGACAGCGGTGCCGGCCTGACCCCGGACGCCGCGTCACGGGTGTTCGAGCGCTTCCACTCCGGCGGGCACCGCGCCGGTCGCGCCCACTACGGGCTCGGGCTGGCGCTCACCCACGACGTCGTGCTCCGGCACGGCGGCCGGCTGACGCTCGTGCCCTCGGAGACCGGCGCGGTCTTCGAGATCGAGCTGCCTGCCTGAGAGCGCGCCCCGGTTCCAAGAAAGCCCCAAGGTTGCGTGGGCAGCCTTCTTGGCATGACCTTGACCGCCGTCAACCCGGGGAGGCAGCGCGGGGCCCCGCCCGCACTGCCGTCCTGGCGGCGCGCGGTCCTCACGACGCTGTGGGTCACGGCCGCGGCCACGCTCGTGCTGTGGCTGCACGGCGGCGGGCTCCGCGGCCTGACCGCCGGCCCGGGCGCGGCGCTCACCTCGCTCGGCCGGGTCCTCGGGCTGGTGGCGGCCTACCTGCTGCTCGTCCAGGTCGTGCTCATCGCCCGGGTCCCTGCCCTGGAGCGCACCTGGGGCCAGGACGTGCTCGCGCGCTGGCACCGGTGGGTCGGCTTCTCGTCGTACAACCTCGTGCTCGCGCACATCGGTGTGATCACGCTCGGCTACGCCCTGACCGACCGCACGAACCCGGTCCGCGAGGGCTGGACGCTGCTGACGGCGTACGGCGGGATGCTGCTCGCCGCCGCCGGGACGGTCGCCCTCACCGCCGTGGTGGTCACGTCGGTCAAGGTCGCCCGCAGCAAGCTGCGTTACGAGTCGTGGCACCTGCTGCACCTGTACGCCTACCTCGGCATCGGGCTCGCCGTCCCGCACCAGATCTGGACCGGTGGGGACCTGGCCGCGTCACCGCTGGCGAAGGCCTGGTGGCTGGGGATGTACGCCGTGACGGCGGGCGCCCTCCTCGTGCACCGCGTGGCGGTGCCGCTGCTCCGCAGCGCGCGGCACGGCATCCGGGTCAGCAAGGTCGTGCAGGAGGGCGACGACGTCGTGAGCGTCTACCTCACGGGCCGCGGCCTGCACCACCTGCGCGCGCGGGCAGGGCAGTTCTTCGTGTGGCGGTTCGTGGACGGGCCGGGTTGGACCCGCGGCAACCCGTACTCGCTGTCCGCGGCCCCGGGGCACCTCGGGCTGCGCATCACCGCGAAGGACCTCGGCGACGGCAGCCGCCGGCTCGCCGACCTCGTGCCCGGGACGAAGGTGCTCATCGAGGGTCCCTACGGCCGGCTGACCGCGGAGCGCCGCACCAAGCGGCGGGTCGCCTTCCTGGCCTGCGGCATCGGCATCACGCCGCTGCGCGCGCTGCTCGAGGAGATGGACTACGCACCGGGCGAGGCCGTCCTGGTCTACCGGGCCCGCAACGCCCGCGACCTGGTCCTGCGCGGCGAGATCGAGGAGATCGCCGCGCAGCGCGGGGTGGCGGTGCACTACGTCACCGGACCACGCGATCCGCGCGGTCGCTCGTGGCTGCCGCGGGGAGGCCGCCGGCAGGACGACGCCCGGGTGCTCGCCGAGCTCGTCCCGCACCTGCCGAGCCGCGACGTCTACGTGTGCGGCCCCGAGGCCTGGATGGACGCCGTGGAACGCGCCGCCCGCCGTGCCGGGCTGCCGGCGGCGCAGCTGCACGCCGAGCGGTTCGCCTGGTGACCGGCACCCGCAACCTCGGCGTCGCCGTGGGCTCGCTGGCGGCCGTCGGCCTGCTCATGCTCTACCCGACGAGCACGAACAGCCGGCACCACCGCCGGCCGGGGACCGTGGCCGCCGTACCGGGCATCGTCCGGCCCAAGGCGCCGGCTGCGACCGGGGTCCCCGACGCGCTGGTGACGGTGAACGGCGCCGTCGCCGACACCGCCTACGGCCCTGTCCAGGTGCAGGTCCAGCTGCGGGGGACCCGCATCGTGCGGGCCGTCGCGATCGACTACCCCCAGGGGAGCGGCCGGGACCAGGAGATCAACTCCTACGCCATCCCCGTGCTCCAGACCGAGACGCTGAAGGCCCAGTCCGCGCAGGTGGACACCGTCTCCGGCGCGACCTACACGTCGGACGGCTACCGCCGTTCGCTCCAGGCGGCGCTCGACGCCGCCGCTGCCCGACCCTGACCCCCCTCAAGGAGAGACAGATGACCACCGTCCAGACCAGGCCAGCCGAGATCGTCGAGGAGCCGCGTCCCGACCGCGTCTTCGCGCCGCTGACCGGCCTGATCGCGCTCGTCGTGCTGGCGCAGTTCGTCTTCGCCGGCATCTTCCTGCGCTTCGACGGCAAGCGCGACGACAGCTCCAGCTGGATCGACGCCCACGCGTGGGGCGCCCACATCGGGACGGTGCTCGCGATCGCGGCCGCCGGCTACGCGATCGTGCGGCTGCGGCACCGCAAGGACCTGCTGGTCGGCAGCATCGCGCTGGCGGTGCTGTTCCTCGCGGAGGCCTACGTCGGCGGCCTGATCCGCGACGACGGCAAGGACACGCTGACGGCGGTCCACGTCCCTCTCGCGTTCGCGCTGACCAGCCTGGTCGTGTGGCTGCCCGTGCGCGCCCGGAAATAGTTGAACGCTCAACCAGGTTGTGAGACAGTGACGACCTCACAACCTGGGAGAGCACCATGGCGATCCACCGCCTCAACCACGCCGTCCTCTACGTGTCCGACGTGGAGCGCTCGGTGGCCTTCTACCGCGACGTGCTCGGCTTCCGGACCAAGGTGGCCCTTCCCGGCGCGGCGTTCCTGCAGGCGCCCGGCTCCACCAACGACCACGACCTGGGCCTGTTCCAGGTCGGGGGCGGGCGCAAGCAGGAGGGCATCGGGCTCTACCACCTCGCGTGGGAGGTCGAGACCCTCGACGACCTCGAGGACCACCTGGCCCGGCTGTCGGACGCGGGCGCGCTGGTGGGGATGAGCGACCACGGCACGACCAAGTCGCTGTACGCCAAGGACCCCGACGGCATCGAGTTCGAGGTCGTGTGGCTGATCCCCGCGCACCTGCTGACCGGCGACGAGGGCGGCGACGACCCGCGCCCCCGGCCGCTCGACCTCGCGAAGGAGAAGGCCCGGTACGGCGGCAGCACCCGCGGTGGCCTCGGCGTCTCCATCCCGGTGGGCGTCACCCTCTGACCCACCCCTTGCGTCATAGCTGACACGCGGGGGCGTCGGGGCAGTTGGTATGACGTTAGGTTCCGGGCATGGCATGGGACCTGCTCGTCGACCGCTCCGACCTGTCGAACACGTCGATCGTGGAGGTCCCGGAGCCGGCGATCGCCGACGGGCAGGTGCTGCTCAAGGTCGACCGCGTGGGCATGACCGCCAACAACGTGACCTACGCGGTGTTCGGTGACGCGATGCACTACTGGGACTTCTTCCCCGCGCCGGAGGGGCACGGCAGGGTCCCGCTGTGGGGCTTCGCCGAGGTGGCGGCCTCGAAGGCCGAGGGGGTCGACGTCGGCACCCGGCTCTACGGCTACCTGCCGACCTCCAGCCACCTGGTGGTGCAGCCGGAGAAGGTCGACGCGAAGGGCTTCCGGGACGCGAGCCCGCACCGGCAGCACCTGCCCTCGCCGTACAACGGGCTGACGACCACGACGCACGACCCGGCCTACGTGCAGGTGCAGGAGGACCTGCAGGTCCTCTACCGCCCGCTGTTCATGACCAGCTTCGTGCTGGCGGACTTCCTCACCGACCACGACTGCTTCGGGGCGGACACCGTGGTGATCTCCAGCGCCTCGTCGAAGACCTCGTACGGCACCGCCTTCCTGCTCGACGGCCTGCACCGCGTCGGGCTGACATCGCCTGGGAACCAGGCGTTCACGGCGTCACTCGGGTGCTACGACGAGGTCGTGACCTACGACGAGGTCGCGACGCTCGCGCCGGCGAAGGCGGTGTACGTCGACGTCGCCGGCGACGCCGGGCTGCGGCGCGCGGTGCACGAGCGGCTGGCGCCGGTCCACTCCGCCGTCGTCGGCGCGTCCCACCACGACGCGGCGCCCGACCTCGGTGGGGACCTGCCGGGCGGGCGTCCCACGTTCTTCTTCGCCCCCGACCAGATGCGCAAGCGGTACGCCGACTGGGGACCGGACGGCGTGGAGGAGCGGCACGCCGAGGCCTGGCGGCGCTTCGCGCCCGTCGTCGAGGGCTGGGTCGACGTCATCCTCGGCGTCGGCCCGGAGGCCCTCCAGGCGGACTGGCTCGAGACGCTGGCCGGTCAGACGCCGCCGCGCACCGGCCACGTCGTCCAGCTCTGACCCCCGGGGAAGGTCAGACGACCTGGCTGAGCAGGCCCGTCCGGACGTCGTAGAGGAAGCCGCCGACGGCGGTGTCCTTGGGCAGGTAGGGCGAGCTGCAGATCCGCTGCACGTCGCCGACCAGCGAGGCGCGCTGGTCGGTCATGGTGCGGAACTCCAGGGAGCGGGTGTCGATGCCGGAGGCGTCGTAGATCGTCTGGTGCACCTGCTCATCGGTCGCCGACGCCATCTTGCAGTCGGTGTGCTCGACCACCAGCACCCGGTTCACGCCGAGCAGGTGGGTCGCGAGCACCAGCGTGCGCAGCACGTCGTCGGTGACCCGGCCGCCGGCGTTGCGCAGGATCTTGGCCTCACCGGGCGCGAGCCCGAGCATGTTCAGCGGGTCGATCCGGGAGTCCATGCACGTCACGACGGCCAGCCCCTTGGCGGCCTGGCCGGGACGGCCGGTGTCCACGTAGGTGGCGGCGTAGGCCTCGTTGCTGGCAAGGACGTCGTCGAAGTCACCCATGGCTACATCTTGGCGGGCAGCCTCACGACGCCGAGCGAGGGGGTCGCCACCGCCGCGACCCGCACGTCGTGCGGCTCGCTCGGCAGGACGTCCACGAGCTCCTCGTCACCCACCAGCGCCACGGTCAGGCCGCGTGCCCGCGGCAGCGCCCGGTCGTAGCAGCCGCCGCCCTTGCCGAGCCGCACCCCGTCGCGGTCCACCAGCAGTGCCGGGACGAGCACCAGGTCGCAGCCGGCGAGCGCCGCGCGCCCGAGCCGCGGGCCCTGCGGCTCCCGCAGCCCCTTGCTGTCCGCCAGCCGCCCGTCGTACGCGACCCAGTCCAGGTCCCAGTCCTCGGTGACCACGGGCAGCAGCCACCCCGGCTGCACGGTGACGCGGGGCTCACTGCCCACCGCGACGTACGCCGCCACGCTCCGGGCCCGCCCGACCAGCTCGGCGAGCACGTCGTCGAGCTGCGCCACGGGCCGCCCCCGGCGCTCGGTCTCAGCCATCTGGCGGAGCGACTGCTTGGTGCTCACCGTGGGAGGATGGCAGGCCGGCAGCACAGGAGGGGGCACGTGACGCTCAGGTGGCGACTCACCTTCGCCTTCGTGCTCGTGGTCCTGCTCCCGCTCGTCGTCGGGGCGGGCATCGTCACGCACGCGCTGCCACGGGAGGTGCAGGCCAGCCAGCGTGACGGGGCGGCCGCCCAGAGCCGGCTCGTGGCCCAGGTGCTGCGCGACCGCTGCGACCGCGCCCGGGCCACCGCCGAGGCGGCAGGCCGCGCCGCCGCGTCGACCACGCCTGCGGCTGCCCGCGCCGCGATCAGCTCCCTCGTCGACCGCGGCCTCGCCGACGGGATCAGGGTCACCGGCCCCACCGGCAAGGTGGTGGCGGCTGCCGGCGTGCTCCCGCCGGCCGTCACGGACTGCGCGACCGCCGGCGGCAGCGGCGGGGGCTTGTCAGCGGTGCTCCCGCTCACGACCGCCGCCGGACGCCCCGCCGGCCGGGTCGTGGTCTCGTACCGCCTCGACGGGTCGCTGCTCGACGACCTCCGCGCCGGCGTCAGCGACGGGGAGGTCGTGCTGGTCGACGTCAACGGCACCGTCGTGGCGGGTACGAGGACACTGCCCGCACCGGTCGTCCGCGCCGCCTTCACCCGGTCGAACCAGGACAGCTGGATCAGCGGCTTCACGCCGCCGAGCGCCGGCCAGCCCTTCGGCGTCGTCGTGCTGCTCCCGGCGGCGCAGGGTCCCGGGGTGCTGCTCGACGCCGCCCTGGTGGGCCTGCTCGCCATCGGCCTCGCCGTCGCCATCGCGGTGCTGTCCGCGCGGTCGACCACCCGCCCGCTCGAGCAGCTGGGCGACGCGGCCGAGCGGATCGCCGGCGGGGACCTCTCGACCGAGATCGAGGTCACGTCGAGGGACGAGGTCGGGCGGCTGGCGACGACCTTCAACCGGATGACCGAGGAGCTGCGCAGCTACGTCGGCCAGCTCCAGGCGAGCCGCGACGAGCTCCAGTCGGGGCTGGCCCGGATGGGCGACACCCTGTCGAGCACCCACGACCTGGACCGGATCCTGCACGTGGTGCTGGAGGCGGCGGTCGCCTCCACCCGGGCCACGTCGGGCATGGTGCTGCTCCTGACGCCGGCGAGGGACGAGCTCGTCATGGCGTCGTCGTACGGTCTCCCCCAGGTGCCGCTGGACCTGCGGCTGCCGGCAGGGCACGGCATCAACGGCCGGGTGGCGCAGAGCGGGGAGGCGGCCAAGGGCCCGCTCGAGGGCGAGGTCGTCCCGGCCCAGGGCGAGCAGGCCGTCATCGCGGTCCCGCTCAAGGGGCACGGTGCCGTGATCGGGGTGCTCGACCTGTTCGCGGTGGACGCGTTCGACGACGACGACCTCGCGACGCTCCGCACCTTCGCGGGGCAGGCGTCGGTCGCGGTGGACAACGTGCTGCTGCACGAGGAGGCGCAGCGGCTGTCCATCACCGACGGCCTGACCGGCCTCTGGAACTACCGCTACTTCACGATGACCGTCGCCAAGGAGATCGAGCGGGCCGCGAGGTTCTCCCGCCCTCTCGGCCTGCTGATGCTCGACCTCGACCACTTCAAGGCCGTCAACGACAGCTTCGGCCACCAGCGCGGCGACAGCGTGCTCGTCGAGCTCGCCGGCCGGATCCGCAACGAGGTGCGTGACGTCGACACGGTCGCGAGGTACGGCGGCGAGGAGTTCGTCGTCCTGCTGCCGGAGACCGAGGCCGACGGCGTCGCGCAGCTCGCGGACCGGATCTGCGGCGCCGTCCGCCGCAAGCCCTTCGGGGAGCCGAGCGGGCCGCCGGTGCACCTCACCGTGAGCGCGGGCGGCGCGGTGTTCCCGAGTCACGGCCTGTCGGCCAGCGCCCTGCTGGCGCAGGCGGACAAGGCGCTCTACGAAGCCAAGCACGCGGGCCGGGACACCTGGCGGATCGCGACCGGGAACAACGTCCCCCACTAGGTTGGGGGCATGCCGATCCGCAAGGCCGTCATCCCCGCCGCCGGCCTGGGTACCCGCTTCCTGCCCGCCACCAAGGCGGTGCCGAAGGAGATGCTGCCCGTCGTCGACACACCGGCCATCCAGCTGGTCGTGGAGGAGGCGGTCGCCGCGGGGCTCACGGACGTCCTCCTCGTCAGCGGTCGCACGAAGCGGGCCCTCGAGGACCACTTCGACCGGGTGATCGAGCTCGAGATGACCCTGGAGGCCAAGGGCGACACCGAGCGGCTCAAGAAGGTGCAGGAGTCCACCCACCTCGGCGACGTGCACTACGTCCGGCAGGGCGACCCGAAGGGCCTGGGGCACGCGATCCTCGTCGCCGCCGAGCACGTCGGGAACGAGGCGTTCGCCGTCCTGCTCGGCGACGACCTCATCGACCCGCGCGACCCGCTGCTCACGCAGATGATCGAGATCCAGGAGGAGCGCGGCGGCAACGTCGTCGCACTGATGGAGGTGCCGCACGATCAGATCTCGATGTACGGCTGCGCTGCCGTCCGGGGGGAGGGGGACGTCGTCGAGATCACCGCGCTCGTCGAGAAGCCACCCGTCGACGAGGCGCCCAGCGACCTGGCGGTCATCGGCCGGTACGTCCTGAGCCCGACCGTCTTCGAGGTGCTCCGCGAGACCCCGCCGGGCCGGGGCGGCGAGATCCAGATCACCGACGCCATGGCCGCGATGATCGGCCGCGAGCCGCTGACCGGTGTGGTGTTCCGGGGCCGGCGCTACGACACGGGCGACCGGCTCGACTACCTCAAGACCGTCGTGCGGCTCGCCAGCGAGCGCGAGGACCTCGGCCCGCCGCTGCTGGCGTGGCTGCGCGAGTGGCTGCCGTCGCAGTGAGGACCGTCGACGAGCACCTCGCGGACATCCTCTCGATCGTGCACCCGCTGTCCTCGCTCGAGGTCGGGCTGCTCGACGCGCACGGCTGCGTCCTCGCCGAGGACGTCGTCGCGACGACCGCTGTCCCGCCGTACCACGTCGCAGCCGTCGACGGGTACGCCGTGCGCACCCCTGACGTCGCGGGCGCCCCGGTGGCGCTGCCCGTCGTCGGGGACGTCCTGGCCGGGACCGCGTCGCCGCTGAGCGTGCAGCCGGGACTGACCGTCCGGATCAGCGCCGGAGCCCTCATCCCGCAGGGCGCGGACGCCGTCGTGCCGGCCGCGTGGACCGACCGCGGCGTCGCCCAGGTGCGCGTCGACCGGGCCGTCGCGCCCGGTTCGGGCATCAGTGCCGCGGGGACCGACGTCGCCGCCGGCGAGACCGTCCTGCAGGCCGGCACCCACCTCGGGTCCGCGCAGGTCGGCCTGGCCGCCGGGGTCGGCCGGTCCCGTCTCGTCGTGCGGCCCCGGCCGCGCGTCGTCGTGCTGTCCACCGGGAGCGAGCTCGTCGAGCCCGGGACACCCGTCGGCCCCGGCCAGCACCCCGACGCCAACAGCCTCGCGCTGACCACCGCCTGCATCGAGGCGGGCGCCATCGCCTACCGCGTCGGCATCGTCCGCGACGACAACCGCTCGCTGCTCGACACCCTCGAGGACCAGCTGGTCCGCGCCGACCTGCTCGTGCTCAGCGCCGGGACGTCGCTCTCGTCGTACGACGCCGTGCGCGAGGTGCTCTCCAGGCTGGGCAAGGTCGCGTTCCAGGACGTCGCCATGGACCCCGGCTCGCTGCACGGCTTCGGGACCATCGGGCCGGACGCGACCCCGGTGTTCGGGCTGCCGGGCGACGCCGTGGGCGCGCAGGTGTCCTTCGAGGCCTTCGTGCGCCCGGCGCTGCGCCGGATGCTCGGGGTCACCCAGCTCAACCGGCCGATGGTGTCGGCCCGCGCCGCTGCCGACCTCACCTCGCCCGCCGGCCGACGCTCGTTCGTGCGGGCCTGGCTGGAGGTCAAGGACGGGGCGTACGTCGTGACCCCCGTCGCGTCGACGAGCGTCATCGCGGGGCTGTCCCGGGCGAACGCGCTCGCGGTCGTCCCGGAGCCGGTGGAGCACGTCCCGGCGGGGACCGCGGTGCAGGTCGTGATGCTCGAGCGCCGCGGCCTCTAGCGGTGCCGAGCCCCGGGTGGCCGGCCTCCCTCGTCTGCGGCGACGTCGGGGTGCGACCGTTCCGGCTGCGCGACGCGTCGACCTGGTCGGAGGTGCGGGTCCGCAACGAGGAGTGGCTCGCTCCGTGGGAGGGCCGGCAGCCGTCGTTGCCGCCCGCGACGTGGGAGGACCGGCACAGCCCGGCGTCCTTCGCCGCGATGCTGCGCGCGATGCGCCGGGACTCCCGCGCGGGGCGGAGCCTGCCCTTCGCGGTCGTGCTGCACGGGTCACTCGTCGGCCAGGTCACCGTGTCCAACGTGGTGCGTGGCGCTTTCCAGTCGGCCAGCGTCGGCTACTGGGTGGACCGGTCGGCCGCCGGTCGCGGGGTCGTCCCGACCGCGCTCGCCCTCATCGTGGACCACTGCTTCACGGAGGTCGGGTTGCACCGCATCGAGGCCAACGTGCGGCCCGAGAACGAGCCGTCGCTGCGGGTGATGCGCAAGCTCGGCTTCCGGGAGGAGGGACTGCACCCCCGGTTCCTGTACATCGACGGCGCGTGGCGCGACCACCTGTGCTTCGCGCTGACGGTCGAGGACGCACCCGACGGAGTGCTCTCCCGGCTGTGACAGGGGGCGACACACCGGGTGACGTCCACGCATCTTTGCGTGAGGTCACTACCGTCAAGTGCCGTGGGCTCCGGACTGATCCTCTTCGCGATCGTTCTCGCCTGGCTCATCGTGCTCGTACCCATGGCGCTGCGCAGCCACGACAACTCGACCTACGCCAAGTCGGCGGACCGCTTCAGCCACGCGATGCGGGTGCTGTCGCGCCGCAGCAGCCGCGACGTCGTCGTCCCGCGCCGCCCGTACTCTTCCCTGGTGGTCTCGGAAACCCGGTCGGAGCGGCCCGCGCGCATCCCCGAGGAGCGGCTCCCGCTGGAGGTGGCCGAGGACGCGCCGCCGCTGACCCCGGCCCAGCGCCGCTCCCGCACCCTCGCCCTGCTGGTCGGCCTCGCCCTCGTGACGCTCGGCCTGGCCCTGGCCGGTCTGCGGATCGCCCTGTTCGGCCACCTGCTGTGCGACCTGCTGGTCGTCGCCTTCGTCGTCCACTGCCGTCGCCAGGCCGTGCTGCGCGCGCAGCGGCGGGCCGCCCGCCCGCGGCCCCGGGTCGCCGCACCGGTGCGCACCCCCGTCGCCCGGATCGCGGGCATCCCCGACCGGATGCCGGCCCGCCCGGCGCCGCTGTCGGCGCCGCTGCCGGCTCCCGCCGCCCGCTACGAGGACACGCCGTCCCCGGCGGCCGCCACGGGCACCGACTCCTGGGACCCGGTGCCGGTCCCGCCGCCGACGTACGTGTCGAAGCCGGTCGCCCCGCGCCGCGAGCCGCGCGTGCTCGACCTCACCAAGCCGGGCGAGTGGACCGCCGCGCTCGAGGGCGAGGACGTCGGCCTGGACATCCTCGACGACGGCGCCGAGCTGGACGACATTCTCGAGCGCCGTCGCGCTGCGGGTGACTGGTAGCCTCCTGGTCCACCGCAACACACCGCGGGGCTGTGGCGCAGTCCGGTAGCGCACCTCGTTCGCATCGAGGGGGTCAGGGGTTC
>CAMLIA010000081.1 GCA_946479905.1 uncultured Frankiales bacterium
CGCACGCGATCGCGCACACCTCCGCGCGGGTGATGTCGCTCATGCGCTCGCCCCCTCATCGGCGATCTTTGCCCATCGGGTGCCCGAGCCGAGCGTGACGGTCGGGCAATGATCGACGGCTGGCCGACCTCCGGACGTGATCATTGCCCGGGGCGGGCGCGCGGGTCGGGCGCCAGCCGGGCAAAGATCGTCGCGGGGGGTCATGCCGAGGCCGCCTTGCGCTCGTCGTGCCACTGCTTCACCGAGGCGTCGTAGTCCGGTGCCTTCAGGAAGCGCTCCTCGAACGCCTTCCAGAGCTCCGGGTCCTTCGCGGCGGTGACGTACTCCTTCTGGAACGGCTCGTCGCGCTCGTAGTCGGGGACGCAGCTCGTGAAGTGCGCGCCCCCCGGAGCCTCGACCACGCCGTGCACCATCCACCGGGCGATCCGTCGCCGGGTCAGCTCGCCGAGGTCGTCTGTGATCCGCTCACACGACAGGTACGCCCGCTCGGCGGCCTGGCAGAACAGGTCGTCGAAGTAGAGGTCCGGGCCGTGGAAGGCCGCGTTGCCGCGGGCATCGGCGACGTTGAGGTGCACCAGTGCCGCATCGAGGTGCAGAGCGGGTACGGCGAGCAGGTCGCCGCTGCCGTAGGGGTCCGCCACGGTGCGCAGCGACGGGTCGTAGGTGACGACGTCCGATCCGAGTCCTGCGCGGGTGGGGAGGAACGGCAGCTTGAGGGAGGCGGCGTACAGGCCCCACTGCACCATGCCCTCATCCCACTCCTGCACATCGATCGCGCCGGCCTTGCGCGCGGCCTGGAAGTGCGGCTCGAGCGGGATGGAGTCCAGCGACACGAAGCCGTAGACGAGCTTCTTCACCTTGCCCGCGGCGCACAGCAGGCCGACGTCCGGGCCGCCGTAGGACACGACGGTGAGGTCGCGCAGGTCGGAGCGCAGGATCGCGCGGATCAGGCTCATCGGCTTGCGCCGCGAGCCCCAGCCGCCGATGCCGATGGTCATGCCCGAGCGCAGCTCGGCGACCACCTGCTCCTCGGTCATCCGCTTGTCCGCCACTAGGTGCCACTCCTGTCGAAGGCCAGCTGCTTGAGGTCCTTGCTGTCCGCGGCGAGCGCCGTCGTCCACGCCCGCTTGAAGTAGAGGTGGGCGTCGTGCTCCCAGGTGAAGCCGATCCCGCCGAAGAGCTGGATCGCCTCACCCGTGACCGTCACGAACGCCTCGGCCGCCAGTGCACGCGCCAGCGGCGCGACGACGGCGAAGTCGTCGGGCTCGGAGGCGGCGTACCAGGTGGTGGACCGCGCGGCCTCGAGCAGGACCGTGAGGTCGGCGACCTTGTGGCGCAGGGCCTGGAACGACCCGAGCGGCCGGCCGAACTGGGTGCGCACGAGCAGGTGCTCGACGACCAGCTCGAGCACCCGCTGGGACGCCCCGATCGACTCGGCGGCCAGCGCCAGGTGCAGCAGGTCCCTTGCGTGATCGGCGTTCCCGACGCTCTCGCCGCCGCCGTGCGTCACCGTCGCGGCCGGCCGGGTGAGGTCGAGCGTGTCGACCGGGGTCGCGGTGAAGTCGCGGACCAGCAAGGCGTCTTCGCCGCGGAGGTCGAGCAGCAGGTCGGCACCTGCCGCGTGCGGGACGACGTCGTCGGTCTGCACGGCGGCGGTCAGCGAGCCGTCGGCGAGGCCGGGGTCCCGGGTGACGGCCGCGGTGACCACGGTCGGGAGGTACGGCGCGCGCAGCAGCACCCGGCCGGTCTCCTCGAGCACGGTGGCCGTCCACGACAGCGGCGCCTCGACGGGCAGCGACGTCAGGCCCATCTCGGTGGCGAGCCGCTTCCAGATCGCCGGGTCGTCCGCCAGGTTGCTGCGGACCGGCGCGTTGTCCTCGAGCAGGTCGCGCGTCGCCGCGCGCAGGTCGTCGACCTCCGTCATGTGGCGGTCCAGGTGTCGCGGGGGAGCTTCCAGAGCCGCTCGGCGATGACGTTGCGCTGGATCTCGCTGCTGCCGCCGTAGATGGTGTCGGAGCGCGTGAAGAGGAAGAGGTTCTGCAGTGGCGTCAGCTCGCCGTCGGTGAGCATCGCGGACGGTCCGGCGACCTTCACGGCGAGCTCGCCGAGGTGCTTGTGCCACGGCGCCCAGAGCAGCTTGTTGACGTTCGCCTCGACGCCGGTGCTGGCCGCGGCGTCGCTCGACAGCGTGCGCAGCGCCTGGTGCTTCAGCACCTGCAGCGACGCCCAGGCGTCGATGAGCTCCGTGCGGTGCTTGTCGAACGACGCGTTGCTTCGAGCGAGCGCCAGCACCTCGTCGTACTCCCTGGTGAAGCCCACCTGCTGGCCCAGGGTGGAGACGCCGCGCTCGAAGGCGAGCAGGCCCATGGCGACCTTCCAGCCGTCGCCGGGCTCGCCGACGACGTTGTCGGCGGCGGTCACCGCGTCGTCGAAGAAGACCTCGTTGAACTCGCTCGTGCCGGTGAGCTGCACGATCGGGCGGACCTCGATGCCCGGCTGGTCCATGGGGACGAGCAGGAAGCTGAGGCCCTTGTGCCGGCTCGAGGACGGGTCGGTGCGGGCGATGACGAAGCACCAGTGCGCGAGGTGCGCGAGCGACGTCCAGGTCTTCTGGCCGTTCACGACCCACTGGCCGTCGCGCAGCTCTGCGCGAGTGCGCACCCCGGCGAGGTCGGACCCGGCGTTGGGCTCGGAGTAGCCCTGGCACCACAGGTCGGTCCCGGCGAGGATGCCGGGGAGGAAGCGGTCCTTCTGCTCCTGGGTGCCGAACGCGATGATCGTCGGCCCGGCGAGCTGCTCGCCGAGGTGGTTGATGCGCGCGGGGCCGCCGGCCTTGGCGTACTCCTCGTAGAAGACGACCTGCTCCTCGATCGAGCAGCCCCGGCCGCCGACCTCCTTCGGCCAGCCGATGCCGATCCACCTGCCGGCCGCGAGCTCCTTCTCCCAGGCCATCCGGAGCTCGACGTTCTCGTGCTCGCGGCCGGGTCCGCCGGTGCCGACCAGGGGAGCGAACTCGCCGGTGAGGTGCTCCGCGAGCCAGCCGGCCACCTCTTCCCGGAAGGCGCTCATGACCCGTAGACGGGGGCCGGCTCCGGTGCCTGGGCGAGCAGCCGCTCGACCGCCGGACCGATCTCCTCGACGGGCCACCGGTCGCCGCGGTCCTCGCGCGGCCCGTGCTGCCAGCCGTCGGCAACGGAGATGATGCCGGCCTCGACCTCGAAGACCCGGCCGGTGACCTGGCACTCCGCCGACGCAAGCCAGACGACCAGCGGGGAGACGTTGGCCGGGTCCATCGGGTCGAAGCCGCTCTCCGGCTTCGCCATGGTCTGCGCGAAGACGACCTCCGTCATCGGGGTGCGGGCCGCGGGGGCGATCGCGTTCAGCTTCACCCCGAACCGGCTGAACTCGACGGCGGCGACCTGCGTCATCGCCACGACGCCTGCCTTGGCCGCGGCGTAGTTGCCCTGACCGACCGAGCCGAGCAGGCCGGCGCCGGAGGAGGTGTTGACCACGCGTGCCTCGATGGGGTTGCCGGCCTTCGACTGCTCCCGCCAGTACGCCGCCGCGTGCCGGAGCGGGACGAAGTGGCCCTTCAGGTCGACCTTGAGGACGAGGTCCCACTCCTCCTCGCTCATGTTGACGAGCATCCGGTCGCGGACGAGTCCGGCGTTGTTGACCAGCGCGTCGAGCCGGCCGAACTCCGCAACAGCGGCCTTGACGAGGTCGGAGCCGTAGGACCAGTCGCTGACGTCGCCCTTGCTCACGACGCACTCGCCGCCGGCCTCGCGGACGAGCGCGGCCGTCTCGTCGGCGGAGTCGCCCATGTCGTTGACGACGACGCGGTCGCCGTGCTGCGCGAACGCGAGCGCGTGCGCCCGGCCGATGCCCTGCCCTGCCCCAGTGACGATCACGACCCTGCTCACGGCCACAACCTAGCAAGCGCTTGGTTGTCCGGCTACTCTGCGGCCATGCAGCACATGGCGCTGACCGACGAGCAGCGGGCCCTGCAGCAGGAGCTCCGCGCCTACTTCGAGCGGATGCTCACGCCGGAGGTCCGGCGCGAGCTCGGGGGCGAGGGGGACAACCCCGAGCTGTTCCGCGAGCTGGTCCGGCAGATCGGCAGGGACGGCTGGCTCGGCCTCGGCTGGCCCAAGGAGTACGGCGGTGGCGGCGCGTCGGCGTACGAGCAGCTGATCCTGTTCACCGAGGTGCAGCGCGCAGGGGCGCCGTTCCCGTTCGTGACCGTCAACACGGTCGGTCCGACGATCATGGCGTTCGGCACGCAGGAGCAGAAGGACCGCTTCCTGCCGGGGATCCTCGCGGGTGAGGACGTGTGGGCGATCGGCTACACCGAGCCCAACGCCGGCACCGATCTGGCGTCGCTCCGGACCCGCGCGGTGCTCGACGGCGACGAGTGGGTCATCGACGGCAACAAGGTCTACACGTCCGGTGCGGGCCACTCCGACTACATCTGGCTCGCGTGCCGGACGAACCCCGACGTCCCGAAGCACCAGGGCATCTCCATCATCGTGTGCCCGACGTCGTCGCCCGGGTTCACCTGGACGCCGCTGCACACGGTCGGCGGCAACACGACGTCGACGACCTACTACGACGGTGTGCGAGTGCCGCGCGAGAACATCATCGGCGAGGTCGACGCGGGCTGGAAGCTGCTCACCTCCCAGCTCAACCACGAGCGGGTGGGGCTCGCGGCGATGAGCGGTCGCACCGAGGCGCTGTGGGAGATCGTGCGCGACTGGTGCGTCGAGACGGGCATTGCCGGAGAGCCGTGGGTGCAGGCGGACCTGGCGCGGACCTACGCCCAGGTCGAGGCGATGAAGCTGCTCAACTGGAAGCTGACCGGCGCGGTCGAGGCCGGCGAGGTCGAGGTGGCCGGAGCGTCGGCGGCCAAGGTCTTCGGGACGGAGACGCACGCAGCCGTGTGCCGGACGCTGTTCGACCTGCTGGGGTCGGCCGGTGCCCGGCGCGGCGCTGCCGGCATCGCCGACGGGCGCGTCGAGACGCTCACCCGGGGCGCGATCGTCAACACCTTCGGAGGCGGCGTGAACGAGGTGCTGCGCGACCTCATCGCGGTGGCCGGACTCGGGATGCCGAGGGGCTCGCGATGACCCCGGAGCAGGAAGCCCTCGTCGGGCTCGCGGCGGACATCTTCGCCGGCCGGACGTCGAACGAGCAGCTGGCCGCGGTCGAGCGGTCCCCCGAGAGGTGGGACGCCGCCCTCTGGAAGGAGCTGGCGGACGCCGGGCTGCTCGGCATCGCCGTGCCCGAGGCGCTCGGCGGCGCCGGGCTCGGGCTGCTCGAGGTCTGCCTGCTGCTCGAGCAGCAGGGGCGGTTCCTCGCGCCGGTGCCGCTGTGGGAGACGCTGTCCGCCGCGCTGCTGCTCGAGGGCGCTGCCGCGGAGGAGTGGTTGCCGCGGGTGGCGTCGGGTGAGGTGCGGCTGTCCGTGGCCCCGGCGCTCGACGGGTCCGACGGGCTGGTGACCGGGCCGTTCGACGCGGTCGTGCAGGTCGACGGCTCGTCGGTGGTCCTCGCCACGTCGGTGCAGGCGGCCCAGGTCGAGACGACGACGCACGCGCTCGGCTACGACATCGCCGGCGCGACCACGTCACCGCTGGACGTCCCTGTCGAGCGGGTGCAGGACGTCGTGCGGGTCGCGCTGTCCGCCGTGCAGCTCGGGGTCGCGGATGCCGGCGTCTTCGAGGCGGCGAAGCACCTGACCGGGCGCGAGCAGTTCGGGCGCCCGCTGGGGACCTTCCAGGCCACCCAGCAGCAGCTGGCCGACTGCTACTGCGACGTCCAGGCCATGCGCGCGACGCTCGGCCAGGCGGTCTTCACGATGGAGCGCCGCGACGTCGACGTCGCGGCCTGGTGGGCGACCGACGCCGGCGAGCGCATCCAGCACACCGTCCAGCACGTGCACGGTGGCCTCGGCGCGGACATCACCTACCCCGTCCACCGCCGGCTGCTGTGGACGATGCGCACCAACGCCCTGCTCGGCGGCCCGTCCCGCCAGCTGGTGAGGCTCGGCGCCGCCCTGGTCTGACGCCGCCGGAGCCCCGTGATCAACAGGCCGTTGCCCGGCGGACCCACCGGCGTGTCGGCCCGGTCATCGCCTGTTGATCTCACGGGGTGCGGCGGGCCCGTGATCAACAGGGCATTGCTTGGCGGACATGCTGGTGTGTCAGCCCGGCGATCGCCTGTTGATCACGAAGCTCGGACCCGGCGGACTAGTTGCGTAGCGAATGCATCTGTGGGACGGTGGCTGGGTGGCGCTGGACCAGCTGGTGCGTTCCCTCAACGACCTCTACCGACTGTCGGGGTCCGCGCGCGTGCACGCCGACACCGTCCGGGTCACCGGTGTGCAGATCACCCAGACCGGCCTGCGCTTCCTGAGCCTCATCGACGACTCGCCCCGCATCAGCGCCTCCGAGCTCGCGGAGAGCGCGGACGTCAGCCAGCCGACGGCCAGCCGGGTGCTGCAGGTGCTGGAGAACGACGGCCTCGTCGTCCGCCACCAGAGCGACGTCGACGGCCGGGTCAGCCACTACGTCACGACGCCGCAGGGCAGGAAGGCGCTGCAGAAGGTGCACCGCTACCACGTCGACCGGCTGGCGGAGTCGCTGGCCGACGTCCCTGACGACCGCCGGCACGAGATCGTCGCCGTCGTCGACGAGCTCGTCACCCGGTTCACGAGACACGCCAACAGCACGAGGAGAACGGCATGAGCGAGAGCGTCCGCAGCATCGAGACCGCGGGGCCGCCCGACCGGTTCGCCCGCGGGTGGCACCTGCTCGGCCTGGTCCGCGAGTTCGACGACGGCAAGCCGCACGGGCTGGAGGCCTTCGGGACGAAGCTGGTGATCTGGAAGGGCTCCGACGGCAAGCTGAACGTCCTCGACGCCTACTGCCGGCACATGGGCGGCGACCTGTCCCAGGGCACCGTCCAGGGCGACAACGTCGCGTGCCCGTTCCACTCCTGGCGCTGGGGCGGCGACGGCAAGTGCAAGGAGATCCCCTACGCCCGCCGCATCCCGCCGCGGGCGCGTACCCGGGCCTGGACGACGATGGAGATCGACGGCCAGCTGCTCGTGTGGCACGACCACGAGGGCAACCCGCCGCCGGCGGACGTGACCATCCCGGCCATCCCCGGGTTCGCCGAGGGGGAGTGGACCGACTGGAAGTGGGACTCGACGCTCGTCCCCAACTCCCACTGCCGCGACATCATCGACAACATGGTCGACATGGCCCACTTCTACTACATCCACAAGGGCCTCCCGACCTACTTCAAGAACGTCTTCGAGGGCCACATCTGCACGCAGTACTACAGCGGCACGACCCACGAGGAGGCTGCCAAGGGGCTGCCGATCGCGGTCGGGGTGGCGGAGGACCAGCAGACGGTCAGCGACGCCACCTACTGGGGGCCGTCGTACCTCGTCGACAAGCTCTGGACGAAGTACGGCGACCTGACCTTCGAGACCATCCTGCTGACGACCCACTACCCGATCAGCAACTCGAGCTTCATGCTCAACTACGGCATGGTCATGAAGAAGAACCCGGACTGGGACGACGAGACCAACGACAAGATCGCCGGCAAGCTGCTCAAGGGCATCGGCGCCGGGTTCTACGAGGACGTCAAGATCTGGCTGAACAAGGCGCCCATCGACAACCCGCTGCTCTGCGAGGAGGACGGGCCGGTCTACCAGCTGCGCCGGTGGTACTCGCAGTTCTACGTCGACGTCGCCGACATCACCCCCGAGATGACGCAGCGCTTCGAGTTCGAGATCGACACCACGAAGGCGGTCGACTTCTGGCAGAAGGAGCTCGTCGAGAAGGCGGCCCAGGAGGCTGCGCAGACGGTCGAGGCGTGACCGCTCGCCAGCAGGAGGACGCCCCGCCGATGGTGCCGATCACCTGCGGCACCTGCGGCACGGACGTGCTCGTCTCCAAGAACAGCGCCGCCCAGACCTCCATCCAGTGGGAGGTGGACTCGACAGCCTGCCCGCGGCGCGCTGAGCTCGCGGTCGGCGACACCTGCCCCCACCTGTCCGACTCGATCCGCGACGCCGTCTTCACCGGCAAGCTGGAGGTCCCTGCAAGTGAGCTCTGAGAAGCTCCGGCTCAAGGTCCTCGAGGTCGTCCAGGAGACCGGCGACGCCCACTCCATCGTCTTCGAGAAGCCGTCAGGGGTGTCGTACAAGCCCGGCCAGTTCCTCACGCTGCGGCTGCCGCACGTCGACGGACCGGTGGCCCGCTGCTACAGCCTGTCCAGCTCGCCCTACACCGACGACCACCTGAAGGTCACCGTCAAGCGGGTCGTCGACGGGCGTGGCTCCAACTGGGTGTGCGACGAGGTGCTGGCCGGTCACGAGATCGACGTGCTCGCGCCGTCGGGCACCTTCACCCCCAAGTCGCTCGACACCGACCTGCTGCTGCTCGCCGGTGGGTCCGGCATCACGCCGGTCATGAGCATCATCAAGAGCTCGCTGGCCAAGGGGACCGGGCGGATGCTGCTGGTCTACGCCAACCGCGACGAGCAGTCGGTGATCTTCCACAAGGAGCTCCGCGAGATGGTGGCGGAGCACCCCTACCGGCTGGTGGTGCTGCACTGGCTCGAGACGGTGCAGGGGCTGCCGTCGAAGAAGCCGCTGCAGGAGATCGTCCGGCCGTGGGGGCACGCGGAGGCGTTCATCTGCGGACCTGCGCCGTTCATGGACTGCGCCGCCGATGCCCTCAAGGAGCTCGGCGTCTCCCGCGACCGCATCCACATCGAGCGCTTCACCAGCCTGGCCGGTGACCCCTGGACCGAGGTCGAGGCAGCCGCTCCGGTCGCGGGCGGCAAGACCGTCGACCTGGTCGTCGAGCTCGACGGCGACACCCACGAGCTGGACTGGCCGGCTGACCAGAAGCTGCTCGACTTCCTCCTCGACAAGGGGCTGGATGCTCCGTACTCCTGCCGGGAGGGCGCCTGCTCCGCGTGCGGTGTGAAGCTCGTCGAGGGCGAGGTGCGGATGGAGAACAACTCCGTCCTCGAGGAGGAGGACCTCGACGAGGGCTGGCGGCTGGCGTGCCAGTCGCTCCCGACGACCGATGCGGTGAAGGTCAGCTACGAGTGACCAGGCGCACCGCGGTGACACCAGCCTTGGTCGGGAGCAGCACGAAGCCGCCGCTGTAGGCGGGCTTCGCGAAGGCCGTCGCCGGGCCGACGTCGAGCTGCACGCGACGCCTGCCGTTGCGGACGTCGATGCCGGTGGCCTTGCCCTCCTGGTCGACGACCCAGGCCGTGGTCCCCACCACGAGCGGTGAGCCGACGACATCGGCTCGCCAGCCGCGTCGCAGCCGGTCGCCGCTGACGAGGACCTGGGTCAGCCCCTGGTCGCACGACAGCAGCACGGCGCCGGGAGCCAGCGCACCGCCGCCGTGGGACCGGCAGTCGCCCACCTGCGCCAGCTCACCACCGATCCCGCCGAGCCGGTCGACGTCCAGCAGGTACACGGTGCCCTGCTTGCCCGCCGCGACGACCCGCCGGCTGCCCGGGAGCAGCAGGGGGCCGGTCGAGCCGAGGTCCGCGTCGTACTGGTTCTCCTTCGCCCAGCTGTCCGGTGCGAAGCCGTCCTTCAGGACCAGCTGCGGCGAGAGCCGGAGCACGGAGTCGCTCTTGTCCCACGTGCCGCCCGTCGCCGCGCCGTTGCCGGTGGCGACGAGCAGGTCACCGCCGGGGAGCAGCGCCGGGCCGGAGGCGCCCCAGATGCCGCCCTCCCGCTTCGTGGGGACGGTGAACGACCGGAGCGGTCCGCTGCCGGTGGTCGAGACGCCCACGACCCGGCCCTGGTACTGCGCGCAGTCACCGTTGTTGCCGCCGAACGGGATGTAGAGCGTCCCGCCGGAGAGCAGCAGCGCGGCGCGCTGCAGGTGCGCTCTCGGGTCCATGCCGGGGAGGTCCACGACGCGGGTGAACGCGACGGCGCCGTTCGACGCGTGCACCCCGAACAGCACGTGCCGCACGCCCTGCTGGGTCGCGACGGCGAAGACGAGGCCGGTGCGCGGGTCGTACGCCGGGGTGCTGGTGAAGCTGATCGGGTCGATGTTCCCGCACGGGAGCGCGCTGCCGGACAGTGGCGTGGACAGCTTCTTGCGCCACACGACCCGACCGGTGCCGAGGTCGAGGGCGTACATCGACCCGCCCTCCGTCGCGGTGATCACGTGCCCGCCGACGACGAGGGGGCTGCCGTAGACGCGGCCGTCGAGAGCGGCCTGCCACGCGACGGCGGCGTGCGACGGGTCCGGGCCCGCCACGGTGCTGGACCGCTGCGGGTCGCCGCCGTAGGTCGTCCAGTCCGCACCCGCGACGGCGGCGGGTGAGGGCGTCCCCGTCGGAGCTGGTGTCGTGGCGGGTGGTGTCGTCGGCGTCGGTGTCGGCGTGGGTGGCGCCCCTGCCGGGGAGCCCGACGAGCAGGCTGCGACGAGCAGGACGAGCGGCAGGAGTCGGCGCATGCCCCACTCTCTACCCCACGCGCACGAGCAGCTCTCCGTGCAGCACGCTGAACCAGCCGTCGGGCCGATCGGCGAACGTCCGCCAGCCCGCGCTGACGAGGTCCAGGTCCTGCTGCGTCGCCAGCCCTGACGTCAGCAGCTGGGTCGCCAGGGCGGACTGCTGGATGCGCTCCGCCCACATCTCGCCCCACCAGGCGCGGTCCGCAGGGGTGGCGAAGCACCACGTGCTGGAGCTCGCTGTGACGTCGGTGAGCCCGGCCTCCAGTGCCCAGGACTGCAGCTGCCGACCGGCCTGCGGGTGCCCGCCGTTCGCGGTGGCCGCGGCCTGGTAGAGCTCCATCCATCGGTCGAGCCCGCGGCAGGCCGGGAACCAGGTGAAGCCCAGGTAGTCGCTGTCGCGCACCGCGAGCAGCCCGCCCGGCCGGCAGACGCGCGCCATCTCCCGCAGCGCTCGCACCGGGTCGGCGACGTGCTGCAGGACCTGGTGCGCGTGCACCACGTCGAAGCTGTCGTCAGGGAGGTCGAGATCGTGCACGTCGCCGAGCACGCACTCCACGCCGGCGGCACGCGCGAGCGCGACGGCCTCGTCGGTGGCCTCGACACCCAGCACCGAGCCGACGCGCTGCGCGAGGTCGGTGGTGATGGTCGCCGGCCCGCATCCGACGTCGAGGAGCCGCTCATCACCTGTCAGGTGGGGCAGCAGGTAGCCGCACGAGTTCTCCGCGGTCCGCCAGCGGTGGGACCGCAGCACCGTCTCGTGGTGGCCGTGGGTGTACATGCTGAGACCCTACGGCACTGTCTCACATAGCGAAACTGGCGTCTCGAATGGTGAGACAGTCTCAGTCGCTGTCCGCCACGGGGCACAGGCCCTCGGGTCGGCCGCAGGCCACCGGGTCGCAGAGCCGGCAGGTCCACCGGGTGGCTCCGGGCGTGCGCTCGAGCTGGCCGAGCAGCAGTCCGAGGGCCTGGCCGATGGCGAGGCGCTGCCGCTGGTCCAGGGGTGCGAGCACCTCGTCGAGGACGGCGGCCCGGGAGGCGGCCACCCGGCGGGCCGCGGTGCTGCCCTTGCGCGTGAGGGAGAGCGCGACGGTCCGGCCGTCGGGTCCGGGCCCGCGGGCGACGAGGCCGGCGCTCTCCAGACGGTCCACCAACCGCACCGTCCCGGAGTGGGTGAGACCGAGGACCTGGCTGAGCAGCTCCACGCTCGGCGCGTCGAGGAGCTCCGCGAGGGCGTTGAGGGCGGCGGCCGAGGAGGCGTCGCCGGCGGCGGCCACGACGGCGTCGTGCTGCCGGTCGGAGACGGCGAGGACGAGCGCTCCGAGGAGGTTCGCTGCCTGGTCCACTAGCTGAGCTCGAGGGACCAGGTGCCCTCGGGTCCCGTGGGTGCCGCGAACGTGCCGGTGCCGCTGATGCCCTCGAAGTCACCCGTCCCCGACCCGGGCGTCAGGGTGAGGTCTGTCTGGACCTGCGCGCCGTCGTAGGCGCCGACGCCGTGAGCGACGAACGTGCCGGTCCGTTCGCCGATCCGACCCGTGAAGCGCATCAGCCCGACGATCGTGGCCGTGCCGTCGGGGCCGTAGTGCATGAGGTTGTGGCTGACCGCGTCGCCCTCGCCGTCGCCCTCCCAGCTGTGCGCGATCCGCGCCCGCGTGACCCTGGTGGGCTGCTCCTCGAGGGCGTCCTCCTCCCACCCGGCAAGTCGAAAGGTCCCGCTCGCCATCGTCGTACCTCCTGTGCGGCGATCACACGTCTAGCTCGCAGTCTGCCCCAGACCGACGAGGTGCGCACTGTCGTCCCAGAGCCGGCGTGCCATGGCCGGGTCCTTGGCGTAGTCCTTGGTGGCGTGGACCTTCCGGTTGACGAAGTACTCGCCGGAGACCTCGACAGGCTCGGTCGCGAGGAACAGCGTGGTCTCGGCGCCGTCGTCGGGGCTCTTGATGAAGGGCTTGGCCAGCTTGAGGAAGAGCACGCCGAGCTTGTTGTCGCGCGCGAGGCCGGTGCTGACGAACCCCGGGTGCAGGCAGTTCGCCGTCACCCCGGTGCCCTCGAGGCGACGGGCCAGCTCCACGGTGAACAGGATGTTGGCCAGCTTGCTGCGACCGTAGACCTTGAGCGGGCGGAACCCTCGGGTGCTCATGTAGTCGTCCGGCTCCATCGGGCCGAAGGTGTGCGCGTCGGAGGCGACGTTGACGATCCGTGCGGGTGCCGAGGCGACGATCCGGTCCAGCAGCAGCCGCGTCAGCAGGTAGGGCGCGAGGTGGTTGACCGCGAAGACCTTCTCGTAGCCGTCGACGGTCTCCTCGCGGTGCTGCAGGACCAGCGCAGCGTTGTTGACCAGCACGTCGATGCGGGGACAGTGCTCCAGCAGCTCGTCGGCGAGCTCCCTCACCTGGTCCAGCTCGCTGAAGTCGCACCGGTAGGTCCGCACCTCCCCTGCGCCCGCGTCCCGGCACTGCTGCGCGACCGACTCGAGGCGGCGGCCGTCGCGACCGACCAGGGCGAGCGACGCGCCTCGCCGGGCCAGGCCCACCGCGGTCGCCGTCCCGATGCCGGAGCTCGCGCCGGTCACGATGCACGTCTTCCCTGCCAACTCGGTCATGCCGGGATGTAACCACTTGTGAGGACTGAGAGGGTGGGGGCGTGCCCCTGTGGAAGACCTGGACAGCGCTCGGGCTCGTCTACGTCGTGTGGGGCTCGACCTACCTCGCCATCGCCTACGCCGTCGAGTCGTTCCCTCCGCTGCTGGCCGGCTTCCTGCGCTTCTCGGCCGCGTCCGTCCTGCTGCTCGCCTTCCTGCTGGTACGCCGACGGCGCGCGCTCCGGGCGACCCGCCGGCAGTGGGCGGCCGCTGCCGGTATCGGTGTGCTGCTCCTGCTCTGCGGGAACGGCGGCGTCACCGTCGCCGAGCAGCGCGGCCTGCCCTCGGGTCTGGCCGCGCTGCTCGTCGCGGGCGTCCCGCTCTACGTCGCGCTGTTCCGCGCGTTGTCGCACGACCGACCCGCCTTCCGGACCGTGGCGGGTGTCGTCATCGGTTTCGTCGGTCTCGGTGTGCTGCTGCTTCCCGGCACCCGACCCGCCGGGGTGTCCTTCGGGCCCGCCGGCCTCGTGCTCGCCGGCAGCTTCTGCTGGGCGTTCGGGTCGGTGCTGTCGACGCGGATCGACCTGCCCGCCGACCCGATGGTCACCACCCTCGGCGAGATGCTCGGTGGCTCCGTCGGCTTCCTCGTCCTGGGCCTCGCCCGCGGGGAGCGGCTGCCCACGTCAGGCATCCACGCCTCGAGCGTGCTGGGCCTCGCCTACCTCGTCGTGTTCGGCTCGATCGTCGCCTTCACCGCCTACGCATGGCTGCTGAGCTCGTCACCGGTGAGCACCGTCGCCACCTACGCCTACGTCAACCCGGTCGTGGCGGTCGTGCTCGGCGCGCTCTTCCGGGACGAGGTGCTGACGGCGACGTCGGTCGTCGGTGGGCTCGTGACGATCGTCGCCGTGGTCGTCGTCGTGTCGCACGAGGGCGGTCGTCCGGCGCGGCCCTCCCTGGAGGAGCTGCCCGCCGAGGTGACGGCCTAGGGCCCGACCGACCGGCAGGGCCGGTTGCGCAGCTCCGACACGTAGTCGTCGGGAGCGCCCGCGGCCTCGGCGGCATCCGCGAGCACGCCCAGGTAGCGCGCCGACGGCAGCCCGCCCTCGAACCCGTCCAGCAGGTAGACCCAGGCCACCCGGTCGCCCTCGAGCGTCGCGACCCGCACCCGGATCTTGCGGTAGAGGCCGAGGTCGGCGCCCTCCCACGCGTCGAGCACCTTCTCGTCCTGCTCCGTGACGTCGTACAGGCTGACGTAGACCTGGTCGCCGGCCGCCTCCACGATGGTCGCGAGGGAGCCCTCCCACCCGAGGTCCTCGCCGCCGAACGTCAGCCGCCACCCCTCGAGCCACCCGGACCCGGACACGGGCGAGTGCGGACACCGCTCACGCATCTGAGCGGGATCCATGTTGCTGCCGTAGGCGGCGTACAGGGCCACGCGGGGCAGCCTAGCCATCGGCGACAATGGACCGGTGACGCGAATCGCCATCATCGGTGGAGGACCTGCAGGCTACGAGGCGGCCCTGGTGGCCGTGCAGCTCGGGGCCGACGTGACCCTCGTCGACCGGGACGGCGTCGGTGGCATGTGCGTGCTCGCCGACTGCGTCCCGAGCAAGACGTTCATCGCGACGAGCGAGGCGATGACGACGCTGTCGCACGCGGACCGGGTCGGCGTGCACGGCGAGGGGGTCGTGACGGTCGAGGTGTCCGAGGTGCACGCCCGCGTCAAGGCGCTGGCCCTCGCGCAGAGCAACGACATCGCCGCGAACCTCGTCCGGCACGGGGTGTCGATCCTGCACGGGGCCGCGACCCTGCTGCCGGGGCGCAAGGTGCAGGTCGGGTCGGAGACGCTCGCCGCCGACCTCGTCCTGCTGGCCACCGGCGCGTCGCCGCGGGTCGTCCCCGGTGCGGAACCCGACGGCGAGCGGATCCTCGACTGGCGGCACCTCTACGACCTGCCGGTGCTGCCCTCGCACCTCGTGGTCGTCGGGTCGGGCGTCACAGGTGCGGAGTTCGCCAGTGCCTACCTCGCGATGGGCTGCCAGGTGACGCTCGTGAGCTCCCGCGACCGGGTGCTGCCCTCGGAGGACCCGGACGCGGCCGACCAGCTGCAGCAGGTGTTCATCCGCAACGGCATGCGGGTGCTGCGCGGGCGGGCCGCCGGCGTCGAGCGCACGGCCGACGGAGTGCTGGTGAAGCTCGTCGACGGCTCCTCGGTCACCGGTTCGCACTGCCTCATGACCGTCGGGTCGGTGCCGAACACCGCCGGACTCGGGCTGGAGGACGCGGGCGTGCTCTGCGACGCCAACGGCTTCGTCAAGGTGGACCGGGTCTCGCGGACCACCGCCGACGGGGTGTACGCCGCGGGCGACGTCACCGGCGTGCTGATGCTCGCGTCGGTGGCCGCGATGCAGGGCCGGATCGCGATGTGGCACGCGCTCGGCGAGGCGGTCGCCCCGCTGCGGCTGAGCAGCGTGTCGGCGAACGTCTTCACCGACCCTGAGGTCGCCTCGGTCGGCGTCACGCAGAAGCAGGTCGACGACGGCGTCGTCGCAGCCACCTCCGTCAAGCTGCCGCTGGCGACCAACGCGCGCGCGAAGATGCAGGGCCTGACCGACGGCTTCGTGAAGCTGTTCTGCCGGCCTGGCTCAGGCTCGATCCTCGGCGGAGTGGTGGTGGCGCCGCGGGCGTCCGAGCTGATCCTGTCCGTCTCGCTCGCGGTGCAGCACGGGCTGACGGCGGACCAGTTCGCCCACACCTTCTCGATCTACCCGTCGCTGTCCGGCTCGCTGACGGAGGCGGCCCGCCAGCTCATGCTCCACGACGCGTGAATGCTTACTGGGATGGCGATCCGGACTCGGAAAGGCAATCCCAGCAAGCACTCGTCGCCGGCGGGGTCAGTCCTTGATCTCGCAGAGGTGGGCGCCGGCGGTGACGACCTCGCCGACCGCGGCGGTCAGCCCCGAGACGGTGCCGGCCTTGTGCGCGTTCAGCGGCTGCTCCATCTTCATGGCCTCGAGCACCACGATGAGGTCGCCCGCCTCGACGAGCGCGCCGTCCTCGACGGCGACCTTGACGATGGTGCCCTGCATCGGGGACGTGAGGGTGTCGCCCGACGCGGCGGAGCCGCCCTTGCTCGACACCTTGCGCTTCGCGGGGCCCTGCTTGGCCGGTGCGGCACCGCCGCCACCACCGAAGCCCGAGGGCAGCGTCACCTCGAGGCGCTTGCCGCCGACCTCGACGACGACCGTCTCGCGCGACGCGGCCTCCTCGCCGGCCTCAGCGCCGCCCGAGAAGGGCTCGAGGTCGTTGTCGAACTCGGTCTCGATCCAGCGGTTGTGCACCGTGAAGGGCTCGCTGGTGAAGGCGGGGTCGGACACGACCTTGCGGTGGAAGGGGATGAGCGTGGCCATCCCGTCGACGGTCATCTCGTCGAGCGCGCGACGGGCCCGCTCGAGCGCCTGCTCGCGGGTGGCGCCGGTGACGATGAGCTTCGCGAGCAGCGAGTCGAACGCGCCGCCGATGACGGAGCCGGACTCGATGCCGGTGTCGACGCGGACGCCGGGCCCGAGCGGGGGTACGAAGGTGGTGACCGTCCCGGGCGCCGGCAGGAAGCCGCGGCCGGGGTCCTCGCCGTTGATGCGGAACTCCAGCGAGTGCCCGCGCGCGACCGGGTCGGTGAAGGTCAGCTCCAGTCCCTCGGCGATGCGGAACTGCTCGCGCACGAGGTCCACGCCGGTGACCTCCTCGGACACCGGGTGCTCGACCTGGAGCCGGGTGTTGACCTCGAGGAAGGAGATCAGGCCGTCGTTGGCGACCAGGAACTCGCAGGTGCCGGCGCCGACGTAGCCGGCCTCCTTGATGATGTCCTTGGAGGCCTTGTAGAGCTGGTCGATCTGAGCCTGGGTGAGGAACGGCGCGGGGGCCTCCTCGACGACCTTCTGGTAGCGGCGCTGCAGCGAGCAGTCGCGGGTGCTGACGACGACCA